>CAZLQH010000022.1:14557-27829 GCA_964561595.1 uncultured bacterium
TTTCCGGCGGTGACGGTGTCGGACACGTACGACATGGCCGACGGGCGCTGGCGCGAGCTGTGCACGGCGCCCAACGGCCTGTACGCCGAGGCTCGGCTGGAGGACGGCACGGAGCTGCTGGGCGACACCGATCCCGAGCGGAGCTGGCGCGAGCTGGACCTTCGGACCGGCACGTTCCGGCACGGCACGACCGCGAGCGGGGCGGACGGTCCGAGGATCGTCGCCGAGCGGTTCGCGAGCTACGCCGACCTGCACCTCGTCGCGTGGCGGCTGCGGATCGAGGCGCGACGGGCGTGCAGCGTGACGCTGGCGCTGGGAATCGACGGGCGGGTGTGGAGCCTGAACGGGGATCACTTCGCCCGCAGCGAGCCGGTCCGTGAGGAGGCCGGCCCGCACGCTACCCGTCCGAACGTCGCGGGCCCGCGGCTGGGCTGGAGCTCCACGACGGTCGAGCGCGGCGTCCGGCTCGAGGTGCGCGAGGGGGTGCGGGTCGAGGGTGGACGGGTGCACGGGGCGGACGTCGCGCTGGACGACGGGCGCCTGCTCCGTCGCTTCGTCGTGGACGTTCCGGCGAACGGCACGGCGACGATCGTGCGCGCGTTCGCGGTGGCGTCGTCGAACGACGTCGACCCGGCGACGGACGTGGCGGGCGATCCCGCCGGCGCCGCCGCCGCGAGCGTGGAGCGCGCGCTGGCGTCGGGCTGGAACGACCTCGTCGCGGACCACGCCCGCGACTGGGAGCGGTTCTGGGAGCTGTCCGACGTCGCCATCGACGGCGACGACGATGCGCAGCGCGCGCTCCGGTTCGCGATCTACCAGAACCGGATCGCGACGCCGGAGCATTCCGACCGGCTGCCGATCGGCGCGCGCGGCCTGTCGTGCCAGGCGTACCAGGGCGCGGCGTTCTGGGACCAGGAGGCGTACAACCTCGACGTGTTCCTGAACACGCGTCCCGAGGTGGCGCGCCGGATCCTGAGCTATCGCTGGCGGACGCTTCCAGGAGCCCGGCGGAAGGCGGAGCGGCTGGGGTACCGCGGGGCGTTCTACGCCTGGATCAGCGGGGACGACGGCGAGGAGCTCTGTCCCGACTGGTTCTTCCGGGAGGTCGTGACCGGCCGTCCGATCCGGAACCACTTCAACGACTGGCAGATGCACGTCTCGCCCGACGTGGCCGTCGCCGTGCGCGACTACGTCGACACGACCGGGGACGAGGCGTTCCTGATCGCGCGGGGCGCCGAGATCGCGTTCGAGGTCGCGCGCTTCCTGGCGTCGTTCGTGGTGTGGATCCCGCATCGCCGCCGCTGGGAGATCCGGCGCGTGCTGGGGCCCGACGAGTACCATGAGAACGTCGACGACAACGCGTTCACGAACGAGCAGAGCCGGTCGGCCCTGGTCTTCGCGCTGGAGGCGCACGCTCGGCTGCGAGAGGTCGCTCCGGACGCGCTTTCCGAGCTCCGTGGACGGATCGACCTGAGCGACGAGGAGCTAGGGGCGTGGCGCGACGTGGTGGACCGGCTGCACCTGCCGGGACCCGACACGCAGACCGGCCTGATCGAGCAGTTCCGCGGCTACTTCGATCTCGAGGACGTCACGCCGGCGGAGCTCGAGAGGCGGCTGATCGACCCGGCCGAGTACTGGGGCTGGCCGATCGGGGTCGCGGTGCACACTCAGGTGATCAAGCAGGCGGACGTGGTGCAGCTGCTGGCGCGGAGGCCCGACCTGCCGGAACGGGTGACGGCGGCGAACTACGACTACTACGAGCCACGCACCCAGCACGGAAGCTCGCTCAGCCCGTCGGTCCACGCCGTGGTCGCCGCTCGGCTGGGGCGGATGGACGACGCGGCGCGCTACTTCCGCAAGAGCGCGCTCGTCGATCTGGGCGGCGACTACAAGGCCGTCAGCGGCGGCACCTTCATCGGCGGGATCCACACCGCCGCCTGCGCCGGGACGTGGCAGGCGGCGGTGCGGGGGTTCGGGGGCTTGCGCACCGACGAGGAGCGGCTGGGCCTCGATCCGCAGCTTCCCGCGGGCTGGGACCGGCTGGCGTTCTCCGTCGTCCGTCACGGCGGCCGGCTGCACGTCGAGGTCCGTCCGGACGCCGTCGCCGTCCGCGCCGACGCCGCGAACGACGCCGCCGTTCCCGTTCGCGTGCGCGAGGCGCGTTTCGAACTGGCGCCCGGCGAGCGGCGCGTCGTGGAGGCGCGTCGCTAGGCGCGTCGGTAGCCGGTCCGGCGAGCCGGCCGCGTGCGGCGCGGGCCTAGCCGGACGCGGCGTCCAGATCGACGATGAGGGCCAGCGCCTCCTCGCCACGCTCCCAGGGGACGAGCAGATGGTCGTGGTGCAGGCCGGCGATCACGTTGCACGCGATTCCGGCGCGGGCCAGGCGTCCCGACACGGCGGCGGTGAGCCCGACGGCCGTCAGCTCGGACGCGACGCGAAGCGTGATGCGCGCCGCGATGAAGCGGAACGGCAGGCCGGCCCGCTCCGCCTCCGCGCGCGGAAGCACCAGCGTCAGGCCCTCTTCCTCCAGCACGGTCGCGAACGGGGTCAGTCCGTGCCCCCCGTGGATGGTGGCCTCGGCGAACACGAACGGCTCGGGGGCGAGCTCGGGCCGAAGGTCGCGGAGCAGGGCCGACAGATCCTCGGGCGCGCTCATCCGTCGAGCATGCCACGCTGGGGGACGAACCGCACGAAGATCCGTCGCGCGTCGTGCGCCCGGCTTGACCGGTCCCACGGCCCCGGGGGTAGGGTCGTGCCATGACCACGCATCCAGGCAACGAACCGGACGCCGCGGCCAGCGGCACGTTCACGATCGGCGGCGACCTCGAGGTCCATCGTCTGGGCTTCGGCGCGATGCGCATCACCGGCGCCGGCATCTGGGGGGAGCCGGAGGATCCGGACGAGGCGCGGCGGGTGTTGGCGCGCCTGCCGGAGCTGAACGTGAACCTGATCGACACCGCGGACAGCTACGGACCGTACGTCAGCGAGGACCTGATCCGCGAGGAGCTGCATGCCTACGACGGACTGGTCGTCGCGACCAAGGGCGGGCTGACGCGGCACGGTCCGAACGTGTGGAAGCCGGTGGGGCGTCCCGAGTACCTGCGGCAGTGCGTGCTGATGAGCCTGCGTCGCCTGGGCGTGGACCGCATCGACCTGTGGCAGCTGCATCGCATCGATCCGGCGGTGCCGCGCGACGAGCAGTTCGACGTGATGCGGTCGATGCAGGAGGAGGGCCTGATTCGTCATCTGGGCCTGAGTCAGGTGAGCGTCGAGGAGATCGAGGCGGCGTCCGAGCGGTTCGACGTCACGACGGTGCAGAACCTGTACAACCTGACGAATCGCGACAGCGAGGACGTCCTCGACCACTGCGAGGCGAACGGCATCGGCTTCATCCCCTGGTTCCCCCTGGCGGCGGGCGATCTGGCCCAGCCGGGCGGCGTGGTGGACGAGGTGGCGTCGCGCCTGGACGCCACCCACGCCCAGGTCGCGCTGGCCTGGCTGCTGGCGCGGAGCCCGGTGATGCTGCCGATCCCGGGGACCGGCAAGGTCGACCACCTGGAGCAGAACGTGCGCGCCGCGCAGCTGGAGCTGACGGACGACGACGTCGCTCGCTTGGACGAGGCCGGGAAACGCGCGTGGCAGGCGTCGCAGGCGAGCTGACGGATCGGCTCGCCTGCGACGCGACTGCTGGCCGCCCTCAGCGTTCGGGCAGCGCGCGGATCGCCTCGTTCAGCCGCTCGGTCGCCTCGGCCCGCTCGCTCCTGAACCCCTCGATCGCCGTGAGCACGACGTCCAGCTCGTCCTCCTGCGCCTCCAGGTCGGAGAGGTAGCGCCGGTACAGGCTGGCGTTGCGGTCCAGCACCCGCATGTTCTCGCGGATGCGGTCCTGCTCGCGATGGATGTCGTCGCGCCGCTGCTGCTGTTCGGCGATGGCGGCGTCGAGCTGCGAGACGCGGCGCTGCAGCTCGGCGATGCGCTCGAGCGCCTGCCGGTCGGCCGGATCGAGCTCGACGTTCTGCAGCAGGACGACGATCCGGTCGGCAGAGAGGCTCGCGATCTGCGTCGTCTGGGACTCGGTCCGCTCCAGCACGACCTCGAGCACGCACGCCTCTTCGCCGTCGCAGCGGAGCTGCACGGGAACGGCGGGGTCGTCGCCGATATCGCCCAGCGCCACGCCGAAGCGCCAGGCGTCCTCGGTCCGGACCGGTTCGGGCTGGGGCGCGGCGACGGTCCAGCCGTCGGGAGCGGGGTGCTCGACGACCAACAGGCGGGACTCGTCGTCGTCGCGTGCCACGCGGTAGCGGGTGATCGCGCGCCGGCGGACCTCGCTCCGGAGCAGGCCGCCGTCGATCCGCACCGACACGACCCGCTCCGGCGTCGTCTCCCGCTCGCTGCCGACGCGGACGCCGAGGTCTCCGGCGTAGCGCAGCAGCCGCTCGCCTCCCGGGGCCAGGTCGCCCAGCCGGGCGTTGCCCGCGAAGCCGGCCTCGTCGTAGAGCGTCACGGTGCCGGCGGCCAGCAGCGCGTCGGAGTCGTTCTCGATGAGCACCGCGCGTAGCGGCGCGCCGTCGGCCAGTGCCGGCTCCACGACGGTCAGGCGCCGCGCGGGCAGGGTCGCCTGCACGATCGGGACCATCGCCGAGGCGTGACGGCCGACGCTGACCGGGGCGTCGACGCGGTAGGCGTACGCGCTGGCGGTGCGCTGGCCGCTGGTGGCCGCCTGGACGCCGGCGCCGCTCAGCTGGGGCGCGGCGGGCTCCGCCATCATGGCCACGCCGTCCGCCGCGCGCGCCGCGCTGGGCGCGAACGAGCCTTCGGCCTGCGGTGCGGTCTCCAACGCCCCTGCGTCCGCCTCGGGGACGATCTGGGGCCCGGTCTCGACCGCGACGCGCGGTCGGTCGACGTAGACGGGACCGAACAGCTCGGTGACGAACGAGATCGGGCGGCCGGCCAGGAACGTCACCTGCACGTCGTTCAGGTCCATGTCGGTCGGGTTGTCGAGGATCGCCCAGCCTTGCAGCTCGGCGCTCCCGTCGTCCGCGACGACCAGCCGGTAGCTGGTCTTCCAGACCGGCATCTCGCGGACGTACGCGACCCGGACGCGCCGCTCGCCGACGCCCTCGAAACGGATGCGGAGCTCGCCGACGTCGGCGCCGCGTTCCCGCGCCAACGCCGCGAGCGCGGCGTTCAGCTCGTCCTGCAGCGCCTCGTCCACGAAGCGCACGGACCGGACGTCGGCCAGCGGCAGCCGGGTGAGGCCGCGGTCGTGGACCAGCGTGAGGAACCAGGTCGGCGCCGCGTCCGGCTCGTCGACGCGCTCGACGGAGAGCAGCGTGCCGCGTAGCTCCGACGGCCCGTCGATGATGAGCTCCTCGCCCCGGGCCTGCGACAGCAGCTCGGCCAGCCCGGGCGTCTCCCTGAGGTCGAACGCGTAGCTGGCCAGCACCCGCCCCAGCGCGTCGCGGGCGGCGTAGCGGACGGGGCGGACGGTGCCGCCGTCGAGGTCCTGGAGCACCAGGCTCTGGAGCAGGTCGTCCATCGCCGCCTCGGGGACGCTCAGGACCAGCTCCTGGCTGCCGGTGACGGTGCCTTCGTGCTCGAACGTGGCCAGGCCGCTGGTGGTCGCGACCAGGCGCGTGACCGGGAGGTCCGCCGGCTCCGGGTCCACGCCGCCAGGTTGCGCCAGCGCCGTGGCCGTCAGGACCAGGGCCGCGAGCAGCGAAGCGAAGCGTCGGACGTGGCGTGCCGGGCGTCCGTCACGGTCGTCGGGTCGGGAGGATGCGTGAGGATCCATGACAGCACTCTAGTGGACGCTGCGATGAGAGGGGTCCATCGCTCACGCGTCGTCGAAGTCGCCGGCGAAGCGGCAGGCGCGGGCACCGTCGCGCTGGCACACCACGCGCTCGGCAGGAAGGCCGGTAGCGCGGCGGATCGTGCGCGGGAGCAGATCGCATACCGGCTCGAAGCGAAGGCCGGCCTGGTAGTAGACGCAGTTGTGGGCCTCGAACGTCCAGCCGCCGCCTTCCTCGTCCAGGCGACCCATCATCTCGCCGTAGTCGAGCTGCTCCATCAGCGCGCGCAGGCGCTCGCGGGGCGGAAGGGCGCTCAGCTCGTCGTGGACGCTGTCCGCGAGCCGCTGGGCGACCCGGTCCAGCAGGCCCGAGAGGCGCTGATCGGCCTCGGCTTCGGCCAGGACGAGCTGCAGCAGCTCGTCGTAGCGCTTGGGGAAGTGCCCCTCGGCGGCGCGGGTGAGGCGGTAGCGCCGGGCGGGACGCCCGGGCGTTCCCCGCGTGGGCGTGTCGTCCTCGATCAGGCCGTCGGCGAGCAGTCGCGCGAGGTGATGCCGCACGGCGTTCTCGCTGAGCTCGAGGGCATCCTCGAGATCGTGGACGGTCGCATGGCCGATTCGTTTCATGTGGGCGAGGAGTCGATCGCGCGTGGTCACGGTTCGCACCATATCCGCCATTGCGTTGGTGCCGATGGAGGTCTAGCCTGGAACGGAAGGAGGCGACCATGACGACAAACGAAGGATCCGTCGATCGAATCGTCCGCGCGATCGTAGGCGTCGCGCTGCTGGTGGTGGCGTTCGCGGGCATGGTGACCGGCGCCTGGGCGTGGGTTCTCGGCATCGTCGGCGCGGTGCTGCTGGTGACCGGCGCGGTGGGGTTCTGCCCGATCTACGGCGTGCTGGGCATGCGCACGACGCCGAAATCCGAGTCCAAGCCCAAGGGCTAGACGCGAGCGCTCGACCGTACCGCTTCGAATCGGTGCGCGCCCCGGCAGGTCCGCGGGGCGCGCACCTGGGTTGCAGGCCTAGACGGGCAGCGTGAGCGACGCGAGGTCGCGCGGGTAGTCGGTCAGCATCTCGAGGCCGTCCTCGGTCACGAGGACGGTGTCGCTGTGCCGGAAGCCGCCCAGGCCGGGGACGTACAGGCCGGGCTCGACGCTGAGCACCATGCCCGGCCGCAGCTCGGTCGCGTCGCCGACGTCCAGGAACGGGCTCTCGTGGATGCGCTGGCCCAGCGAATGGCCGACGTGATGCCGCCAGTGCGGGCGGAGGTCGTGCCGGTCGACGTACGCCTGGACGGCCTCGTCGACGCGGGCGCACCGAACGCCGGCGCGGATCGTCTCGAACGCCAGATCCTGGAGCGCGACCATGTGATCGAAGAAGCGGACCTGCTCGGCCGAGGCCGCACCGACGACCATGCTGCGCTCGAGCTCGGACATGTAGCCCCAGACGTCGGCGCTGGCGCCGGTGACCAGCACGTCGCCCTCCGCGAAGCGGACGTCGTCCGCCAGCGCATGCGGGAACGCCGATGCGGGACCGATCTGGCCACGGTAGAGCGCCAGCGCGCCCGAGATCCAGCGGTTGCGCTGGCGGTAGCCGGGGCCCATGGCCGCAGCCAGCTCGTCCGTGGCGGTGCGGCTGGCGGGACCGGCGGCCTCCGGCTCGCTGAGGCCCACGCGGGTGGCGTCCTGCATGAGCCGGTGGGCGCGGGCGGCCCAGCGGGCGCTCTCGCGGATCAGGGCGATCTCGTGCTCGCTCTTGAGCGCCATGCGGGCGTCGACCGTCTCGGAGACGTGGCGGATCGCCAGCCGCCGGCTCAGCGGCCAGGGACGGTAGCCCATCACCGGCGGGTAGCCGTCGTGGTCGACGCCGATCACGCCCCGGGTGGCGCCGGCGGTGCGGAGCTCCGCCTCGAGGATCTCCATCGGGTGCCGCTCGCCGGGGTACTCGGGGTAGGCGACGACCCGGTCGGCGTCGGCTGCGGCCTCGGCGTGTTCCAGCTCCAAACGCGGCACGAACAGCAGGCGCTCGCCCTCGCGGAGCAGCACGGCGCCGATCGGCCGCTCGGTCGGGGCGAACACGAAGCCGGTGTAGTACTGGACGTACTGGTCGTCGAACAGCACGACGGCGCGGACGTCGTCGGCCAGGTCGCCGAAGAGGGCGCGGGCGCGCTCTGCCCGCTCGGCGGAGGTGATCGGACCGGGCGCGCCCGAGGCTGGCGCGCCCGAGCCGGCCGCCGGTGCGTCGGTCGAGGAGGCGCGGGTCGGCGTGGCGTCGGACGAGGAAGAGGACGGGGACGGCATGCCCCATCCCACCACGTCGGCGGCGAGCGCGTGCGGGGTCGGTCGCGCCTGGCGTCGGGACGATCGTCCCTTCTCGGACATTGGGGTCGCAGATAAACTCCGACGCACAACTCCGAGAATCCTCGGAGGCGAAGGAGGAGAGAGCATGCAGAGCCCCAAGCCCACGCAAACCGGAACCTTCCTCGACAGCATGACCGTCGTCGTCCTGACCGTCCTCGCCCTGGGCGTCCTGGCCTTCGGCGTCGTGGCCTACCTGGCCGGCCGTGAAGGCGCGACCGCCGCCGCCCCGCCCGCCGTCGCGCCCCAAGCGACCGTTCAGCACGTCGAAGCCACGCAGCCCGCAGCGCCCGCCAGCGACGCCGCCGGACACCAGGAGATGATCCCCGCCGCCGCAGCGGAGCCGGTCGAGCTCGTCGACGTCGCCGACCTGCCGGTCGTCCAGGCCCAGCTCGGCTACGCGCCCAGCGCCGCTCCGCCCGTCGACCGCGACCACCCAGCGCTGGTCGAGGTCGAGTTCATCTCCACAGAAGAGACGATGGAGATCGCCGACGGCGTCGAGTACGAGTTCTGGACCTTCAACGGCAGCGTGCCCGGACCGATGATCCGCGTCCGCGAGGGCGACGCCGTGCACATGACGTTCATGAACGACCACGGCAGCAAGATGCCGCACAACATCGACCTGCACGCCGTGACCGGCACCGGCGGCGGCGCCGAGGCGACGCTGACCATGCCCGGCAACATGACCGACATCACCTTCCGCGCGCTCAACCCGGGCGTGTACATCTACCACTGCGCCACGGCGCCCGTCGGGATGCACATCGGCAACGGCATGTACGGCCTGATCGTCGTCGAGCCCGAAGGCGGCTGGCCCGAGGTCGACCGCGAGTACTACGTCGTCCAGGGCGACTTCTACACCAGCGGCGACTTCGGCGCGCCCGGCCTGCAGGCGTTCGACATGCAGCGCGCCATCGACGAGGACCCCAGCTACGTGCTCTTCAACGGCCGCGTCGGCTCCATCGCCGGCGACAACGCCCTCCACGCCGAGGTCGGCGAGACGGTCCGGCTGTTCGTCGGCAACGGCGGCCCCAACCTCGTCTCGAGCTTCCACGTGATCGGCGAGATCTTCGACCGCGTCTGGGTCGAGGGCGGCAGCATGGTCAACGAGAACGTCCAGACCACGATCGTTCCGGCCGGCGGCTCGGCGATGGTGGACTTCACCACCCAGGTGCCCTCCACCCTCAACCTGGTCGACCACAGCATCTTCCGCACCTTCCACAAGGGGACGCTGGGCCAGATCGTCGTCCGCGGCGAGGAGGACCACGAGGTGTTCGCCGAGGGCGAGGCCGGCCAGCGCGCCTTCGATCCCGAGGACGCCCCCACGCTCCCGAACTGAAGCCACGCTTCCACAGGAGCCGAGCGCCACGCTCGGCTCCGTTGCTCGTCCAGGAGACCGCGATGACCGTTCCGATGCGCACGAAGCCCTGCCGCCGCAGCTCGCCCGGCCGACCCGGCCGGCGGCACGCCGGTCGGGCAAGACGCTCAGCGGCGGTCCTCGCCACCCTCCGCACCACCCTTCTCGGCCTGGCGCTCGCCGTCCTCGCCGCTCCGGCGGCCGCTCAGTCGCTGGTCGAGATCCCCGCCGCGAGCTACCTGCCGTTCTACCCGGTGGCGGGCGAGGGCGCGCACCAGGTGCCCGCCTTCGAGCTCCAGGCCCACCCCGTCACCAACGCCGACTACCTGGCGTTCGTCGAGGCGCGGCCGGAGTGGCGGCAGGGGGCGGTGCCGGAAGTGTTCGCCGACCCCGGCTACCTACGGCACTGGGCGGGCCCCACCGATCTGGGCGACGCCGACCCGGACGCGCCCGTGACGAGCGTGAGCTGGTTCGCGGCCGGCGCCTACTGCCAGGCCCAAGGACTGCGCCTCCCGCTCGAGAACGAGTGGGAGGTCGCCGCCCGCGCCGACGCCGAGCGGGCCGACGCCAGCGACGATCCGGAGCGCCGTGCCGAGCTGCTCGCCGCGTACTCCCGCCGGAACGGCCCGCCGGGACCGGTCGCCCAAGGGGCGCCCAACCGCTTCGGAGCGCACGACCTTCACGGCCTCGTGTGGGAGTGGGTCGAGGATCCCTGGAGCGGCCTCGCGCAAGGCGACAGCCGCAACTCCGGCGACCGCGACGTCGCCCGTGTCTGCGGCGGCGCCAGCCTGGGAGCGCGCGACCGCTCCGACTACGCCGCCTTCCTTCGTTACGCCGTCCGTACCGGTCTCGGGCCCGCCTCGCTGAACGGCTCGCTCGGGTTCCGCTGCGCACGTTGACCCAGGCCGCGTCCCGCCTCGAGGAGACCCCGATGCCGACCCCGAAACGCGCCTCTCGACCGACGATCGTGCATGCGCTTCTCGTCCTCGCCACCCTCGCGTGGACCGTGGGCTGCGGTCCACCCGGCGGCGACGTCGCGGAGGCCGCGCCCGCCGAGCTGCTTCACGTCGACGCCCAGGCCGCCGAGCATGCCGATCATCCGACAGCGCTGGCCAGCGACGCGCCGCTGCCGGGCGCATCGCTCTACCACCTGACCGCCGACTGGACCGACCATCGCGGCGAGGCGCTGCGTCTCGAGGATCTGCGGGGCGGTCCCGTGATCGTGACGATGATCTACGCCAGCTGCGAGACCGCCTGTCCCATCCTGGTCGGCGACGTCCAGCGTCTGTACGAGGCGCTTCCCGAGGCTGCACGCGCCGACACGCAGGTGCTCGTCGTCAGCTTCGACCACGAGCGGGACGCTCCCGAGCGCCTCGCCGCGTACGTCGCCTCGAGCGGCGCCGAGCATCCCGCCTGGCGGTTCGCCGTCGGCGACGCGCACGCGACGCGCGGGCTGGCGGCGCTTCTGGGCGTCCGCTACCGGCCCGCCGGCGACGGGATGTTCAGCCACACGAACCTGATCGCCGTGCTGGACCCGGCCGGGGTCGTGGTGCACCGCACCGAGGGGCTGGGTCGGCCGGTCCAGCCGGCGGTCGACGCCGTCGTCGCCGCCACCGTTCCGGGATCGTGAGGGCCGTGCGGCGCTAGGCTGGAGCCACCGTTCCCGTCGACCGGCCGGCGCATCCGCGCGGTCGCCGACCCCTCCGGAGGCACCATGGCCCGCGTCGTCACCATCGAAGCCCCACGCCAGGTCGTGATCGAGGACGAGCCGGATCGAGCGCTGGATCCCGGCGACGTCCGGGTCGAGACCGTCTACAGCGGTGTCAGTGCCGGGACGGAGCTGACCGCCTTCCGCGGCTCGAACCCGTACGTGCACAAGCGTTGGGATCCCGAGCGCCGGCTGTTCGTCGAGGGCGAAGCGACGTTCGCCTATCCGCTTCGCGGCTGGGGGTACGAGGAGAGCGGCCGCGTGATCGAGGTCGGGGAGGCGGTGCTGGACGCTTGGCCGCAGCTCCGGCCCGGAGCGCGCGTGTTCGGCGCCTGGGGCCACCGGGAGCGCGTCGTCCTGTCCGCCCGTGACCTGGCCGCCAAGGTCCTCCGTGACGACCTGCCCGCCATCGCCGGCATCTTCTCGCACATCGGGCCGATCGCGCTGAACGGCGTCCTGGACGCAGGCATCCGGATCGGCGAGACGGTCGCGGTGTTCGGCCTCGGGGTGCCCGGTCAGATCGTGGCCCGGCTGGCCAAAGCCAGTGGCGCGCGCGTCGTGGGCGTGGACCTGATCGGCTCGCGGCTGGCGGCCGCCGAGTCGGCCGGAGCGATCGACCTCGCCGTCGACGCCTCGCGCACGCCGGCCGGGGAGGCGATCAAGGCGTTCACGGGCGGCCGCGGCGCGGATGTGGCGATCGAGGTGTCCGGCTCCTCGCGGGCCGTGCACGAGGCGATCCGCAGCGTCGCGTACCAGGCCCGCGTCGTCGCGCTGGGCTTCGTCCAGGGCGACGCCGTCGGGCTGCGCCTGGGCGAGGAGTTCCACCACAACCGGATCGCGCTGGTGTGTTCCCAGATCGGGGACGTCGCGCCGGAGCTGTCCCCCCGCTGGGACCGCGCCCGACTGATCGCGACGATCATGGAGCTCCAAGCGGACGGCACGCTGGACCTGCCCGCCCTGGTGAGCCACGTGCTGCCGTTCGAACAGGCGGCCGAGGCGTTCACGATCCTGGACGAGGGCGCGCACGACGCGCTGCAGATCGTGCTGGCGACCGATGCGGCGGCAGGCGAGCCGCCGCTGCGCACGAACGGAGGCGAACGATGACGACCCGTATCGCGATGATCGGCGCCGGCGGAATCGCCCGGCGCCACCTGGAGGTCCTCGCTCGCGAGGACGACGTCGAGATCGTCGGCCACGTGGCCCGCAGCCTCGGGTCCGCCCAGCGTCACGCATCGACGTTCGGCGGGCGCGCCTACGACGACGTCGCCCAGCTCGTCGAGCGCGAGCGTCCCGACGCCGCCTGGATCACCGTGCCCCCGGGCGCGCACGGTCCCGCCGAACGCGCCCTGCTGGCCGCCGACGTGCCGTTCCTGATCGAGAAGCCGTTGTCCGCCGACCGCGCCACCGGCGAGGAGCTGGGCCGCTCGGCGCTGGACGCCGGCGCGCTGGTGGCCGTCGGCTACCATTGGCGTGCGCTGGACACGCTCCCGGAGCTGCGCCAGCGCCTCGCCGAGGCGCCCGTCAGGATGGTGACGGGCGCCTGGCACGACGCCATTCCAACGCCCGAATGGTGGCGCAAGCAGGCGCGCAGCGGCGGGCAGATGGTCGAGCAGGCGACCCACCTTCTGGACCTGGCCCGCGTGCTGGTCGGCGAGGCCGACGTCGTCGCCGCGCGGAGCGACGTGCCGGACGATCCGCCGCTGCCCGGCGCCGACGTGGCCGACGTCGCCGCCGCCCTGCTCGGGTTCCGCTCCGGCATTCCCGGCGTCATGACCGCCACCTGCGCGCTGGGCGGACGCGCATGGGTCCGGCTGGAGCTCGTCTGCGCCGGGCTGCACGTCGTGGTGACCCAGGAATCGATCCGCTACGACGACGGCCGCGTCGTGCGCGAGGTACGGACGCAGGACGATCCGTTCGCGGCCGAGAACCGTGCCTTCCTGCACGCCGTGCGGACCGGCGACCGCTCGGGCCTGTACTGCGACATCGAGGACGCGCTCGCGACCCATCGCCTGGCGCACGACGTGTTGGAGGCCACCGGGCGCTGATCCGCCTGCCGCGGTCG
>CAZLQH010000023.1:0-2180 GCA_964561595.1 uncultured bacterium
CAGGTCGTGGCGATGGACTGCCGTTGTCGCATATGCGCAACAAGGCGTCCGAATTGCGCATGACGAAATCCGCTCTGCGTCAGGGACGGGATTTCATCGACACGGTGGGGCCGCCGTGCGCAGGTTCGCACCGTTGTTGCGCATGCGCGACAACGGAGACGCGAAGACGAGACCGTGTCACGAGAGCCGGATGTCGGCGCCCCGAGCGCCGCCGCGGCGCTGCGAGCTCAGCGGCGGCTCTTCGGGTCGCGCCGTGAGCGCACCGTAGCGTCCCACGCCGAGGCGAAGACACGTTCGGAGACTCCCGCAGAGCGCACACACGGAGCTCGGACCCCGCTGCTACGGTGGCGCATCGCGAAAGGATGTGATGCATGTGTTGAAGCCGTACGACTACGTGCTGTTCGCCGCCGCGTTCCTCTCGTTCCTCTTCTCCGTCTACCTCTGGTTCTCGGGCCAGAAGGACGCCGGGGTGTACGTCGGCCTGTGGGTGCCCTCGATCCTCGCGTTCGGCGGGTACATCAAGACCGCGATGAAGAGGTGAGGGCATGAACGACGGCGTCATCTTCCTCATCGGCCTGGTCGTCTCGGGCCTCGTCGCCCTGTACCTCGTCATGGCGTTCGTCGCCATGCGGCAGGACCCGCACGAGGACTAGCCGGACCCGCGTCGAGCAGCGACCTCGCTGCAGAGCGACGTGACCGAAGCGACGGCACCGCATCTCCACCACGTTCCGAGGTTGACCGCTCCAGGGTCGCGCTGGCCGTACCGTGCAGCATGATCCGCATCGAGCTGCTGTTCTTCGACGGATGCCCCTCCTGGCGGCAGGCCTGGACCGATCTAGGCCTGGTGCTGGCCGAGACGGGGCTCGACGCCTCGGTCCGGCTGCGGAACGTCGGAGCGATGGGCGAACGCGACAAGGCCGGGTTCGCCGGCTCCCCCACGATCCGCATCGACGGGGTCGATCTGGAGGGGTACGACGGTCCGGCCGTGATGGCGTGCCGTCGGTACGAGGACAACGCCGGGAAAGGCTGGCCCGGCACCGACCTCGTGCGGACACGCCTGCTCGAGGCGGTGGAAGCGGACGGCGGTCAGCCGTTCGCGTAGAGCGCTTCGAGCCCTTCGAGCCCGCCCTCGTACACCCCGCGCATGGTGGCCTCGAGCTCGCCGGCCGCTTCGGGCGCGGCGTCGAACGTGCACGACCAGGTCACGGTGGACGAGCCGGTGCCGGCACCGACGACCTGCATGGTGCTGCGGTAGTTCTCGAACGGCATCGGCGCCTCCTGGATCGTGTAGACCAGCGTGCGAGCGTCGTCGTCGAGCTCTTCGAGCTTCTCGACCAGGCGTCCCCCGTCGTGCGTGGTGCAGATGCGGGTCGCGCCGACGCCGCTGCCTCGCACCTCGGAACGCTCGATCATGCCCAGGAAACGCTCGACCCCGCCGAACGACCGGAGGTCGCTCCAGACGGTGTCCGCGGAGGCGGGAATCGTTCTACGCACGGTGATGTCGGTCATGTTCGGTCCCTTCGGGGCGTCGCGCTCGCGGCCGCTGTCGCGGATGACCCGCGACGGATCGGCGCGTCGGGCGGCGCCACGTTCCGAGTGTTCCAGGGGCAGGGGGCGCGCCGCGGTCTCGAGCTTGACGCCCGCTCACGGTCGTGCACGCACGTAGCGCCGGAACAGGAAGCGCGGATGCGGCAGCTCCTCCACGAGCGTCCACGAGGCGGTGTCCCAGGCGGGAAAACGCGCGTCGCCGTCGAACCGTCCCGGGACGACGGAGAGGTGCATCTCGTCCGCGACCGGCAGCGCTTGCCGGTACACGCTGGCGCCCCCGGCGATCCACGGTGCGAGCCCCAGCTCCCGGGCGATGCGGACGGCGTCCGAGACGCTGCCTGCCTTGCGCGTGCCGGGCGGGGCGTGTTCACGGTGCGTGAGCACGATCGCTTGGGCTTCCTCGAGGTCCGGACCGAAGATCTCGTAGCTCGTCCGGCCCAGGATCACCGCCCCGCCGCGGACGCTGTCCACGAAATGGCGGTACTCCTCGGGCACGTCCCACGGCATCCCGGCGCCCGCGCCGATGACGCGATCGACGGTCATGGCCGAGATGATGCGGACGGGCGTGGTCACGAGTCGCCCTCGACGGCCAACATCCGGCGTGAGCCGCGGATCGCGGCGTCCACGAACGC
>CAZLQH010000023.1:2280-27106 GCA_964561595.1 uncultured bacterium
CGCCCTCGACGGCCAACATCCGGCGTGAGCCGCGGATCGCGGCGTCCACGAACGCCCGGGCACGTGCCGTGCGGCCCGCGGGCGTGTCGTCCGCCAACGTCCGGACCAGCAGCAGCGCCCCGACCCAGCCATCGGTCGTCCACGTGCCGTCGGGCAGGGGCGGAAGGCGAGGCGCCGCGGGGTACGGCCACGGCGTGACGTACAGGTACGGCTCGCGCGTCCCTTCGTCGCCGGGCGTCATGCCCACGCCGACGCTGCGTCGCCGCTCGGGACCCGGACCCGTGTCCGCGTCGAGGTCGTCCAGCACGGCGACGTCGAAGTGGTGCGGCCACAGCCGCGCCGCAGACGGGCTCGCCAGGGTGGGACGCAGCTCGTCCAGCAGCGCGGAGGCGTCGCCGAACAGCGCGCCCAGCGCGTGCAGCGCCGGTCGGTCCGGCTCGAAGGGGGCGCCCTCCCGGACGGGGTGCGGGGGCAGCTCGGCGTTCAGTCGCGCGAACGCGCCGGGCCCAGCGACGTGGTCCAGCATCGCAGCGAACCGCCCGTACGCCTCCTCGAGGTCCAGGCCGCCCAGCGGGAGCCGGGCGGCGACGTCGCCGGCGGCGCCACGCAGCTCGACCTCCAGCGTCTCCGGGCGCAGCGCCGCGCGCCACGGAACGTCAGGATCGCCGAGGCTGACGAACGCGCCGCGGTCGACCACGAACGCGGTGTGGCTCTGATCGTCGCGCGGCGCGTAACGGCTCACGTGCAGCGCCGCGGGAAGCTGCAGCGCGTAGTGCGCCTGCACGCGCGCATTCCAGACCCGGTCCGGAGAAAGCCCGCTCAGCGATCCCCAGTCGGAGCGGAGGGGGGTGGTGTCGCTCATGCTTCGGTCTCCTCTCGAGGCGCCCGAACCCCGCGTCACAGCAACGCCGGATCGGTGCGAATCTCGACCAGCGCCGGCCCCGGGTGCGCCACGGCGGTCGCCAGGGCCGCGTCCAGCTCGTCGGCACGCTCGACGCGGACGCCGTGCGCGCCGCACGAGCGGGCGAAGGCGGCGAAGTCGGGGTTCACCAGCCCGGTCTGCCAGACGTCCCACCCGCCCGATCGTTGCTCCTTGCTGATCTTGCCCAGCTCGTCGTTCACCAGCACGACGTGGGTCACGTCCATCGCGTGCCGCACCAGGGTGGTGATCTCGGCCAGGTACTGCCCCAGCCCGCCGTCGCCGGAGACGGACACCACCTTCCTTCCGTGCCAGCGGCCCGGCTCCTGCGTGGCGGCCCAGGCGCCCATCGCGGCAGGCAGCGCGAACCCGATCGACCCCAGGTACCCCGACATCAGCACCGTCTGGCCCGACGTCTCGAAGTAGCGGCCGAAGGCGTAGGTGTTGTTGCCCACGTCCACCGGCATCACGGCGTCCGCCGGCACCTGCCGCTGCAGGGCGGCGAACACCGCGGCGCTGCCGACGCCGCGTCCGCGATCGTCCTCGCGGCGGCGGGCCTTCTCGTCCCGCCAGAGGGTCCAGCGCTGCGCCAGATCGCGTCTTTGGCCGTCGTCGGGCGCGCCCGGCCCGAGATGCCGCAGCAGATCGGCGGCGACGGGACCGACGTCGCCCCAGACGGGCAGGTCGACGGCGTGGAACTTTCCGAGCGCCATCCGGTCGCGGTCCACCTGGATCGTGGGCGTCTTGGCGCTGATCCCCGTGTGGGTCGAGAACGATGCGCCGAACACCAGCAGCAGGTCCGCCTCGTTCATCAGCCACGACGCGACCGGCGTGCCGGAGCGTCCCAGCACCCCTCCGGCCAGCGGGTGCCGGTCCGGGACCTGGCCCTTCGCCTTGAAGGTGGTGAGGATCGGTGCGCCCACCCGCTCGGCCAGAGCGATCACGGCGGCCATGTCGAAGCGCGCGCCGTGGCCGACGACGACGACCGGTCGCTGCGCGGCTGCCAGCCGGTCCGCGGCGTCCGTCAGCACCGCGGGAGCTGGCCGGATGCCGGCCGCCGCGACGCGTCCCTCCGGGTCGGATGGCGGCGCGTCCGACGGCCGGCCCGCGACCTCGTCGGGAAAGACCAGGTGCGCGACGCCCCGCTGGACGACGGCGCTCTTCCAGGCGCGCCCCATCAGCTCCACGTGCTGCGAGCCGGGCAGCACGCTGGCGCTCCAGGCGGCGACGCCGCCGTACGCGGCGGCGAGATCGACCTCCTGGAAGTCGCCGGTGCCCAGCACCTGCGTCGCGACCTGGCCGGTCAGCGCCAGCACGGGACTGCGGTCCACGTTCGCGTCCCACAAGCCGGTCAACAGGTTCGTCGCGCCAGGCCCCGCGATCGCGAGACAGGCGGCGGGCACGCCGGTCAGCTTGCCGTACGCCGACGCGGCGAACGAGGCGGCACCCTCGTGCCGGATCGCGACGTAGCGGAGCGGGCCTTCTTCCGACCGGCGGCGGACGGCGTCCGCGACGTTGAGGTTCGAGTGTCCGACCATGCCGAACACCCAGCGCACGCCCCAGCGCTCCATCGTCTCGATCATCGCGTCGGACACGGTGCGCACCGCCGGAGCCTCCTCCGGCAGGGCGACGTACACGCCGTCCGAGCGTTCCTCGACGGGGAACGCCGCGACCGCGTCGTCGAAGCCGCCGGGGGGACGGCCGGTGATCGGGTGGTAGTCGAAGCCGTGCCAGGGACAGCGGAGCCAGCCGTTCTCGATCGAGCCTTCGCCCAGCGGACCGCCCTGGTGCGGGCAACGCGCGTCGAGCGCGCCGTAGCGTCCCTCGAACCGCGTCATGCACAGGGTGCGGTGCCCGTGAACGACCGGGGCGACGCGTCCCTCGTCCAGCTGGCCCGGCTCCAGGACCTTGCGCCATTCGGTGCGCGTCTCTCCGGTCCCCTCGGCAGGGGACGCGTGGTCAGGCCGGTTCCGCTCGTTCGGTTCCATCCGTGGAGAATCGCAGGCGGCCCGCGGTCCGGTCGGTCCCGCGCTTGACGAGCCGGACGCGCCGGCTGCCGCGTCCGCGCTACGTGTCCGCGTCCAGCTCGCCCGCCCTCACCGCCAGCTCCAGCCGGTTCTCGGGCGGCGACAAGGGACACACCCAGCGCGGATGGTGCGCGCACGAGGGGGCGTAGGCGTAGTTGAAGTCCAGCACCGGCCCACCGCCGTGGCTGCCCAGGTCGGCGTGCTTGATCGTGTCCAGCAGGTAGCGCCCGCCGCCGTAGCTGCCGGCGCCGCTGGTGGCGTCCCGGAACGGGACGAACAGCCCGCCGCCGTAGCCGCCGATCCAGAACGCGGTCAGGCGACAAGCTGCGCCCTCCAGCTCGAAGCGAAGGTAGCCCGCCCGGGTCAGCCTCACCCGGCCGTCCTCGCCGACGTCCACCTCGATCGTGTCGTCCGGCGCGTCCAGGTCCACCCGCGTGACGACGCGCCAGCGCGGATCGTACGGCGCGTAGCTCAGGCCTCGGAACGAACGCCGCGTCGCGTCGTCCAGCGGGGAGGCGGGATGCTCGCGGAACAGGCGGTCCTTCCCCTCGCGGAAGCGCCGGCAGCGATCCGCGCCAGGCAACGCAGGGTCGCGCGCCAGCGCGTACAACGCGGCGACCTCTCGGCGGTAGTCCAGCAGATCGAAGGCGGTCATGGCTCGGACGCTACCGCGGCTCGCCGTCCGAGCCGTCGCTCCCGACCGAGTCCCGCTCCAAACGGTCGCGCACCAGATCCCGATGCTTGGGCTTCAGCGCGTACCAGAACGGCAGGGCGACCAGCAGCGCGCCGCCGATCATGTTTCCCAGGCCCGCAGGCACGAGGTTCCACGCGAGCGCCTCGCCCCAGCCGGGGCCCAGACCGATCGGTGCGGCAAGGCCGAAGTAGCCCATGTTCGCCGGCGCGTGCTGGAAGCCGGCCGTGACGAACAGCGTCACGGCCAGGAACACCGGCACGTACTTGCCGATGATCGTTCGGCCCATCGTCGCGAAGAACGCCGCCATGCCGACGAACGTGTTCGCCAGCACGCCCGAGGCGACCGCTTGGAACCAGGCCGCGGCCGTGCCGGTCTGGGCGTACGCCATCTTCTTCGCGACCACGGCGGCCAGGGCCTCGTGCACCTCGGGCCGATACGCTTGCGCGATCCCGACGAGCTGCCCGAAGGCCCACGCCCCGACCAGGTTGCCCACGCCGACCAGCGCCCAGAACACGACCACGCGCCGCAGCAGTCGCCTCCTGGCGCCACGAAGCAGGACCGCGGGCATGACGACGTTCGCCTCGGTGAACAGCGCCGCCTCCGACAGGACCACGAAGAAGAACCCGGTCGAGAAGCCCAGCCCCATCAGCAGGTCGTGCGGCCCACCGGCGTCCACCCCGGTGGTGAGCAGCACCGAGAACAGCGCGCCCGCGCCGATGAACGCCCCGGCCACCAGCGCCAGCACGAACAGCTGCAGCAGCGTCAGGTGGCGGAGGCGGCGGTCGCCGAAGCGCGCCATCTCCTCGAGCACATGATCGGCGGACAGATGCTGAGGACGGGGAGACTCCATCCCGGTAGGCTCCGCCACGAGGCCCGGGGCCGTCGGTCGGCGTCTTGACGCGGCGGCGGCCCGAACCGTGCGCACGATGGAGACGTATCGTCTCGACCGTCGAGCCTCTGGAGTCAGGAGCGCCCCATGCCCTACATCCGCGTGATCGAGCCCGAAGACGCCGAAGGCGAGCTACGCGAGGAGTACGAGCGCCTGCTGGGCAGCCGCGGCAAGCTGGCCGCGATCCACACGATTCACAGCCTGTCGCCCGCGGCGTTGCGGTCCCACATGGACCTCTACCTCACGCTGATGTTCGGTCGCTCCAAGCTGCGGCGGGACGTCCGCGAAGCGATCGCCGTCGTCGTGTCGCGCGCCAACGGCTGCGCGTACTGCGACGAGCATCATGCGCAGGCGCTGCTGGCGTACTGGAAGGACGAGGCGCGTCTCGAGGCGCTGCGCCGCGACCCTCGGGAGGCCGATCTCGATGCGCGGACCGTGGCGATCCTGGATCACGCCGCGCTGCTCACGCGCGACCCGGCGGCGGCAGGGCGGGACGACGTCGAGCGGCTGCGCGAGCACGGCGTCTCGGACGAGGAGATCCTCGACCTCACGCTGATCACGGCGTACTTCAATTTCGTGAACCGCATCGTGATGGGTCTCGGCGTCGAGGTGCAGGGCGACGAGGCGAAGGGGTACCGGTACTGAGCTGCGGCGGCGAGGATGCGCCTCACGCCACGTCGCACGCCCCGCCCTCGCAGAACTTCGCTTCCGCTTCGTGCTCGTGCTCGATGTCGCCCTCCAGTGGCTGCAGGTCGGCCGTCATCCGCTCGTACGCGTCGGCGTCGATCGCCTCGTACGGCGGCTGCTCGTAGCCGTGCCCGGAGGCGGGCAGGAACACCAGCGCCTTGAGCCGATCCTCGTACGCCCTCAGGATCGGGACGATGTGGTCGGCCTCGCTGTCGGGGTCGAACTCGGCGGTGCACGACACCTGGTTGTCCGACCACCAGCGCTGCATCTGGCTGGCCAGGTCGACCTTCTCCCAGACGGGGACGTCGGCCTTTCGGCGCTCCATGTTCGCGACGTGGACGGGGAACGACACGACGTGCGTGTCGTCCGCGTAGCGGTCCGGCTCGACAGCGTAGCCGGCGTCGCGGCACATCTGGACCAGCGGGTGTTCGGACGAGATGCGGAGCCGGCGCACGTAGTACGGCGCGTGGTCCCAGTGCACCCCGGGCGTCGCGCCGGCCAGCAGGCTGACCGTGCCCGACGGCTTGACGGTCGTGAGCTTGATCGAGCGCGGCACCCGCAGCCGGTCCGAGTGCAGTCGGTCGTGTTCGCGCAGCGTGCCGTACGCCCGGTCGCACCAGTGCATGAAGCGGCGGTAGCCGATCTTGTGGATCGCCTGAACGATGCCGGTCATCGAGCAGCCGATGCGGCGGTTGCGCAGCATGACGGCCCGGGTGCCGGGATCCTCGGCGGGAACCAGGGTGACGGCCTTCGCGTAGCGGTACGCGGCGTGCAAGCTGCGGAGGTAGTCGTCCAGCGTGTCGTGATGCGCTGGGTAGGTCTCGGCCAGCGTGCACAGCTCCCGGTCCCAGAGCGTCTGCTCCGCGCACGGGTTCGTGCCCAGCGCCTCGTCGTCCGCGTCGTCGGGCGGATCGGCGAAGCGGCCGCGGGAGCGCGCCTGGTCCAGCCACAGGTAGCCGGGCTCGCCGTTCGTCACCGTGCGCTTCGCGACCTCGCGGTAGTCCATCCCGACCTCGGCCAGCACCGAGTTGTTCGAGACCCAGCGGTGCCACGCGACGGCGTCCTCGTCGCGCTTGAGGTCCAGGAACGTGGCGTCGTCGGGCCGCCCGAACGCGATCTGGGCGGAGCGCCGGATCCCGCCGGCCACGACGCAGCGACCGATCAGGTTCATCGTGTCGACGATCAGCCGCGCGTCGACCGGCCGGCCGGCGTACCCGGCGTACAGCGAGCCCAGGTCGGAGAACAGCCTCTTCAGCGGGCCCGGTCCGCTGGCGACGCCGCCGAACCCTTCGAGCGGCGTGCCGCGCGGACGGATCTCGGACACGTCCCAGCGGCTGGGCAGGGTGGCCTCGCCGACGTACGCCTGCAGCAGCCTGCGCAGCGCGGCGGCCCACCCCTCGCGGCTGTCGCCCACGACGTGGGGATCGTCGCCCACGGTGGGTTTCGAGATGGACGCCGTGCCCGCGCCGCGTGTGTCGAACCCGACGCCGACGCCCAGCATCGTCATGCGCATCATCCAGGCGAACGGGTCCGCGTAGTCGCGCGCGATGTCGCGGGTCGAGATGAAGCCGCAGTTGTTCAGCGCGGCGCCGCCCCGCTCGTACATGAAGCGCGTCCCCATGATCCACAGGCCGCGTCCGGGCGGCGTCCACTTGAACGAGAACATCCGCTCGTACGCGTCCTGCGCGAACGCCCGGGCCTCCGTCTCGTCCCAGCGCAGGTTCCGCTCCAGACAGTGGACGCGCTCGACGGTCATCATGCCTTCGATCACGCGGCGACAGGTCTGCCACCACGCCTCGCCGTCGCGGGCGTAGCTGCGCTTGAAGGTGATCCAGCTGAGCGCGCCGAACCCCCACGCCACCTCGCGGTCGCGGTAGGGAGCCAGGAACGCGTCGTCCAGCTCGAACGTTCCGTACCGGTCGACGTCCACCATCATCGGTCGTTCCCCCCTTCGCCGCTCCGGCCCAGCAGCTCGAGGAACGCCTCCTCGTCGATGCGCTCGACGTCGTTCTCCTCGGCGTCGGCGAGCTTCGTGTCGCCCGGGTCCGACCCGACGACCAGGTAGTCGGTCTCGGACGACACGCTGCCGCTGGGGTCGCCGCCCTGACGCCGGATGGCGTCGTGCGCCTCGTCGCGCGTGAACGAGTCCAGCGCTCCGGTGAGCACGATCGTCACGCCCTTCAGGCGGTCGGAGCCGCCCTCCTCACGCGGATCGAGGCCCCGCTCCTGGAGGCGCCGCACCAGCTTCCGGTTCCGGTCGTTCTCGAGCCACTGCCGGATCGCGGACGCCATCGTTCGGCCGAAGCCGGGGAGCGCCTCGATGTCGTCCTCGCTGGCGTCCGCCAGCGCGTCCAGCGACCCGAACGCCTGCGCCAGGTCGCCCGCCACCGAGCGACCGACGTGCGGGATGCCCAGCGCGTAGATCAGGCGCGTCAGGGTGACGTCCTCCTTGGACCCCTGGATCGCGTCCACCAGATTCCGGGCGCTCTTGCCGGCCATCCGGTCCAACGGCTCCAGATCGTCCGCGGCGAGGTCGAACAGGTCGGCGACGTCGTCGACCAGGTCGCGCTCGACGAGCTGCGCGACGACCTTCTCGCCCAGGCCGTCGATATCCAGCGCCTCGGTCGATCCGAAGTGCTGGATGCCCTGCTCCAGCTGCGCGGGGCAGGACGCGTTGGTGCAGCGCGCGATCGCCTCGCCCTCGGGCTTGCGCACCTCGCCGCCGCAGACGGGGCAGGTGTCCGGCAGGCGGTAGCGCTCCTCGCTGCCGTCGCGTGCGTCCTTCACGACGTGCACCACGTGCGGGATGACGTCCCCGGCGCGCTCGACGACTACCTTGTCGCCGATCCGGACGTCCAGGCGATCGATCTCGTCCTGGTTGTGGAGGCTGGCGTGCGTGACCTCGACGCCGCCGATCTGCACCGGCGAGAGGGTGGCGACCGGCGTGAGCGCGCCGGTCCGGCCGACCTGCGCGTGGATCTCCTCGACCGTCGTGGTGGCGCGGCGCGGCTCGAACTTCCAGGCCAGCGCCCAGCGCGGGTTCGAGGCGCGCGCCCCCAGCTCGTCGTGTTTGGACAGCTCGTTCACCTTGAACACGCAGCCGTCGATCTCGTACGGAAGGTCCTCGCGGCGCTCGGCCATCCGGCCGAACCACGCGACCGCGTCGTCGGCACTCTGGAGCGGCGTGGCTTCCTCGTTCGTCTTGAGCCCCAGCGCGCGCATCTTCTGGAGCGCGTCCCACTGGCTGTTCGGCCTGGCGCTGGACGAGGGGGCGATCTCGTAGAAGAAGATGCGCAGGGGGCGACGCGCCGTGACGCCTGCGTCCAGCTGCCGCAGGCTGCCGGCCGCGGCGTTCCGGGGGTTCGCGAAGGCGTTCTTTCCCTCCTCCTGGCGGCGGCGGTTCATCTCCTCGAACTCGTCCTTCGTCATGTAGACCTCGCCGCGCGCGACCAGGTGGCGGGGAACCGAGACGTCGCCGCTGGGTTGGAGGCGGAGAAGCACCTCGTGCAGCGTCCGCACGTTGTCGGTCACGTCCTCGCCGGTCTGCCCGTCGCCGCGGGTAGCGGCACGGACCAGCGTGCCGCCTTGGTACACGAGCTCGACGCTGAGCCCGTCGTACTTGGGCTCGCCGACGACGGTCATCTCGCTGCCGTTCAGACGCTCGCGGGTGCGCGACCAGAAATCGCGGAACGCGTCTTCCTCCTGCACGGCGCGCAGGCTGAGCATCGGGGTCTCGTGCTCGATCGTGCCCAGCTCCTCGCGCGGCTCGGCGCCCACCTTCTGGGTGGGGCTGTCCGGCGTGACCAGCGAGGGGTACGCCTCCTCGATCGCCTGAAGCTCGCGGACCAGCTCGTCGTACTCCGCGTCGGAGATCTCCGGGTCGTTCAGGACGTAGTAGCGATGGTTGTGGTGCTCGATCGCGTCCCGGAGCTCCTCGGCGCGGTCGCTGGCCTCGCGCTTGGTCATCTCCTTCGGGTCGGTGCCGTCGCCGGCCACGGCTCACGCCTTCCCGAGGCGCTTCTGGAGCTGCGCGGCCGTGCTCGTGTTGATCACGTCGCCGCGCTCCAGCCAGCCGCGCCGCGCGACGTCGACCCCGAAGTGGAGGAAGTCCAGGTCGGTGGTCTTGTGCGCGTCGGTCGAGATCGTGAAGCGCACCCCCGCCTCCTTCGCGCGCTTGCAGTAGAAGTCCGGCAGGTCCAGGCGCTGCGGCTGGGCGTTGATCTCCAGGGCGACGTCGTGCTCGGCGCACGCCTCGAACACCCGGTCGGCGTCGAACGGAATGGGCCCGCGCTTGCCCAGCCGCCGGGTCGTGGGGTGGCCGAGGCAGTGCACCACCCCGCTGCGGACGGCGGACAGCAGCCTGTTGGTCATCGCCTCCTCGTCCAGGTCCAGGTCGTAGTGGATGCTGGCGACGACCCAGTCCAGCTGGTCCAGCGTGGCCTCCTTCAGGTCCAGCGCGCCGTCCTTCAGGATGTCCACCTCGATGCCCGCCAGCACCCACAGGTCGTCGTGTTCTTCCCCCGCCTCGCGAACGGCGTCCGCGTGCCTCAGCGCGGCGTCGTCGTCCAGGCCGTTCGCCATCGTGACGCGCTTGGAGTGGTCGGTGACCGCGTAGTAGGCGTAGCCGCGGTCGGCCGCGGCCTGGAGCATCTCCTCGACGCTGCCTGCGCCGTCGGTGGCGTCGGTGTGGGTGTGCAGGTCGCCCCGGAGCTGGTCGGCGCGGATCAGGTCGGGCAGCGCGTCCTCTCCGGCGGCGTCCACCTCGCCCCGGTTCTCGCGCATCTCCGGCGGGATCCAGGCGAGGTTCAGCCGGTGGTAGATCGCCTCCTCGCTGTGCCCCGCCAGCCGGTGGTCGTCCTTGAACAGGCCGTACTCGTTCAGCTTCCAGTCGCGGTCCACCGCCAGCCGCCGGATCGCGATGTTGTGCTCCTTCGAGCCGGTGAAGTAGACCAGCGCCGAGCCGAACTCGGCCTCGCCGAAGTAGCGCACGTCGATCTGAAGCCCGCCTGCCAGCCTGATCGAGAGGCCTTCCTCTCCTCGGCCCAGCGTCTTGTCCAGCTCGCGGAACGTCTCGATGGCGTCGGACGTCGCCTCCCGATCCGAGGTCAGCACCAGGATGTCCAGATCGCCGATCGTCTCCTTGCGACGGCGGTAGCTGCCGGCCACCTCCCAACGCTCGATCGCGTCGATCTGGTCCAGGTGACGGCCGATGCTGGTGACGTGATCCTCGGCCTCCTTGAGCAGCATCCGCTCCTCGCCGGAGCCCAGCGACGCGATCCCCTCCAGGATCGTCTGCTCGGTCTTCTCGCCCAGGCCGTCGAGCTCGCGGACGCGCTGCTTCTCGCACGCCTCCTTCAGCTCGGACAGGCTGGTGACGCCCAGCTCCTCGTGGATCTGCATCGCGGTCTTCGGACCGAGCTGCGGGACGCGCAGCAGCTCGGTGAGTCCCGCGGGCACCTCGTCGTGCAGGTCCGTAAGCCGCTGCGTGGTGCCCGTCTCGAGGATCTCGTGGATCTTCTCGGCCGACCCCTCGCCGATGTCGGGAATCTCGGAGAGGTCCTCGCCCCGCTCGACCAGGTCCTCGAGCCGGTCCGGCAGTCGCCGGATCGTTCCGGCGGCCGCGCGGTAGGAGCGGATGCGGAACTCGTTTCCGCCCTTGAGCTCGATCAGGTCGGCGATCTCTTCGAACACGTCCGCCACTTGGGCGTTCTCCATGGTTCTCCTTCGTGATGCCCTCGCTCAGCGGCGGCGGTCGATCACCCGGGGAACGTCACCACGAGCCGGTCGTCGACCTCCGTCACGCCGCGCGTGCGGACGGCGACGCCGTGCGCCGTGGACCGCGTCAGCGTGTCGGGAACGACGCCGTCCAGCATCACGCGACCGTCGACGACGGTGACGTCGATATCGTCCACGCGGACGTTCTCGTTCCGGTCCAGCGCCTCGACGATGTCGCGGGCGATCGCCTCGTCGTCGGGACGGTGCGTCGTCACGACGGTCAGCTTGTTCGTCACCCCGATCACGCCGCGCACGTCGAACACCTTGTCCTCCGCGTACACCATCTTCCAGTACGCGTCGACGTTGCCCTCGAGCGTCACCCAGCCGGAGTCGACCGTCGGCACGACGCGCTGGCCGTCCAGCGCGGGGGTCATGCCCAGCGTCCGCACGACGTCCGACTGGATCTCGGCATCCGCCGGGAGCGTGGCGTCGGACGGCGTCGGCTGCGCGAGATCCAGCCTGTTCTGCACGAACCGGACGCCTTCGACGACCTCGGCGGCGTCGGTCGCGGCCCAGCGCGCCAGATTCGAGGGCACCGTGCCTTCGAGGATCACCTCGCCGTCGTCGACCGAGATCGAGATCTTGGAAGCGTCGATGCGATCGTCCCAGAGCATCTGGTCGATCACGTCGGCCTTGATCGCTTCGTCGGTGCGCATGATCGGTCTCCTCGTCACGAGGCGCGAGTTCGTTCCCACGCGCCACGCCACCGCCCACGCGCCCTCCTCGGCCGGCTGGCTTCGGTTCGAGGCGGGTGCATGCGGTTCGTTCCCCCTTCCGATCAGGGAGGTCGGCGCGTCGGCTGTATGCTCCAGTATAGAGAAGCGGCCGACCGGACCGTGTTCCGACGGAGTCGAGCTCGCACTGCGCGCGTGCGCCCAAGTGTCGTTCTTCGGTGCACGCGGGATGCGCCGTCGACGGATCGCCGAACACGCCCTCGGACCCACGCACGCGACCCGAAGGAGCGCCCATGATCCGCGACGACTCCCGTTCCGACGACGCCCCCACGCCCGAGACCACGAGGCCCGACCGCGCCCCGACCGACCGCGCAAGCGCCGCGCGCGCCGGCGACGGCGATGGCGACCGCGGCTCCTCCCACGGCCCGAGCCAGGCTCGGCGCGATCCTCCCCCCGCCGACGACTCGGGACGCCGCGACCGGCAGAAGCGCGGCCGCGAAGGCGGGTCCGATCTCGGACCCGCCGGCAGGCCCAGGCGCGGCCGCTGGTGGATCTACCTGCTTCTGGCCGCGCTGCTGTACGTGCTGCTCGACCCGTTCGGCGGTCAGCGGCCCACCGTTCCGTACAGCGTGTTCCGGGAGCAGCTGCGCGCCGGGAACGTCGATCAGGTCACCTGGCAGGGTCAGGAGATCCGAGGCACGTTCAGCGAGCCGCTGACGCTCTCGCCCGAGACGGGACGACCGATCGCCGCGGACGGCGACGGCCAGGACGGCGCGGCGGGCGACGGCGGGCAAGCGCAGGACGGCCAAGCACAGGACGGTCAGGCGCAGGACGGCGACGGCGCGTCGGACACGCCCGATGGAATCACCGTCGAGCAGTTCACGACCTACGTCCCGACCGGCGGCGACGCCGCGCTGCTCGAGACGATGCGGCAGCAGGACGTGCTGATCAACACCCGGCCCGAGTCCGACGGGGCTTGGCTTCCCCTGCTTCTGAGCGCGCTTCCGATCGTGCTGCTGGTCCTGCTGGGCTTCTGGTTCGTGCGGCGCATGCAGAGCCAGGGCGGACCGGGATCGGGCATGTTCCAGGTCGGCCAGAGCAAGGCCAAGCTGTACGACACCGAGGACGTCGACGTCACGTTCGACGACGTGGCCGGCACCGAGGGCGCCAAGAAGGAGCTGCGCGAGACGATCTCGTTCCTGAAGGACCCCGAGCGGTTCCTGGCGCTGGGCGGCCGGACGCCGGCCGGGCTGTTGCTGCTGGGGCCGCCCGGGACCGGCAAGACGCTCCTGGCGCGCGCCGTGGCGGGCGAGGCCGGGGTGCCGTTCCTCTCGACCTCAGGCTCGGACTTCATGGAGATGTTCGTCGGCGTCGGGGCGTCGCGGGTCCGCGACATGTTCGAGGACGCGAAGAAGGCCGCGCCCGCGATCATCTTCATCGACGAGCTGGACTCGATCGGTCGGCAGCGAGGCGCCGGCGTGGGAGGCGGCCACGACGAGCGCGAGCAGACGCTGAACCAGCTGCTCAAGGAGATGGACGGCTTCGAGTCGACCGAGAAGGTCATCGTGATGGCGGCGACGAACCGCCCCGACGTGCTCGATCCGGCACTGTTGCGCCCCGGCCGCTTCGACCGTCGGGTCACGATCAACCTGCCGCGCAAGGAGGCCCGGCTCGAGATCCTGAAGATCCACGCGCGCGACAAGCCGCTGGCCGACGACGTGGACCTCGAGTCGTTGGCACGCGGCACGCCCGGCATGTCGGGAGCGGACCTGGAGAACATCCTGAACGAGGCCGCGCTGTACGCCGCCCGCCAGGACAAGGACGAGATCGAGGCCGAGGACATCGCGGCGGCACGCGACAAGGTGCTGTTGGGACGGGAGCGCGAAGGCGTGACGCTCACCGAGGGCGACCGCCGGACGATCGCGTACCACGAGGCGGGGCACGCCGTGCTGGCCGCCACGCTGAAGCACGCCGATCCGCTCGAGAAGGTGTCGATCGTGCCGCGCGGACAGTCGATGGGCGTCACGCATCAGCTGCCCGAGCGCGAGAAGTACGTCTACGAGCGCGAGTACCTGTTGGACCGGCTGGCGGTCGTGATGGGCGGACGCGCGGCCGAGACGCTGGTCCTGGGCACGCAGACGTCGGGCGCCGCCGGCGACTTCCAGGAAGCGACGAAGCTGGCGCGCCGGATGGTGCGCGAGTTCGGCATGAGCGAGCGTCTGGGTCCCGTGTCGTTCAAGCGGCACGAGGGCCAGGTGTTCCTGGGCGAGGAGCTCGCGCAGCGCAGCGAGGCCAGCGAGCAGACCGAGCGCGAGATCGACGAGGAGGTCCACCGCATCCTGACCGAGGCGATGGACCGGGCGCGCGACACGCTGGAGCCCCGGCGCGAGGCGCTGGACCGGATCGCCGACGAGCTGCGCGAGGACGAGGAGCTCGACGGCAGCCGCGTGAGCGAGATCCTGCGCGAGCTGGGCGCGGGGAACGGTCCCTCCGAGGCCACGCAAGAGGGCGCCGGAGAGGACGACGACGAGGCCGAGGGGGACGCGAAGGCTTAGGCCGAGGAGGCACCGGCGTCGCGGAGGCCGGCAGGCCGCGCGAACGCCGTCACACGCGATCTCGACGAGGGACGGACGGGTTACGTCCGTCCCTTGCCTTGACCTGCCGCCGCGTGCCAGCGTGAGCCATCGCATCGAGGCCCCGGCGGCGAGATGGCGCCCGTCGCCGGCTCCATGCTCGCTCGCAGCGCCCCGTCGTGGAGGTCGCTCGGCATCATGCGCACCGCGAAGACGATGCTCGCGCTCCTCCTGTTCTGGCTCGTCGTCGTGCCACCGGCGTCGTGGGTCGACGTCGCGATCGGCATCGTCGCCGCGGCGCTGGTCGTCACCTGGTCGCGGCGCTTCTTGTGGCGCCACGCCGAGCCGTACTTCTCGACCGTGCCCGTCGCCAGACTGCCGCGCTTCGCGGCGGTGATGGCGGTGCGGATCGTGACCGCCGCGGTCCAGGTGCTCGCGATCGTGCTGAACCCGCGGCTGCCGATCGCGCCCGAGCTGATCGAGGACACGGTCGCGTTCCGTACCGAGGCGGCCCGCGTGACGTACGCCAACGCCATCACCGCCACGCCGGGCACGCTGACCGTCGACGTCCGGGGCGACACGTTCTTCGTGCACTGCCTCGCCCCGGCGCTGGCGCGCGACGTGACGGAGGGCGGCTTGGCGCGCGACGTGAAGCGGCTGTTCGGAGAGGCGTCGTGACGACCGCGCTGTGGGCCACGGCGACGGCGCTGCTGGTCATGGCGTTCGCCTGCCTCTGGCGTGCCGATGCGGGCCCCACGCTGCAGGACCGCATCCTGGCCGTGAACGTGGTGGGGACGAAGACCCTGATCGTGTTGGCCCTGCTGGCCAGGATCGCGGGGCACGACTTTCTTCTGGACGTCGCGCTGGTCTACGGACTGCTGAACTTCGTGGTCACCATCGCCGCGAGCCGGTTCGTCGAGACCGGCCGCCTGCGCAGCGAGACGCCGCGATGACCGTCGCCCTGAACGTGGCGAGCGTGCTCTTGCTGGCGATCGGGGTGACGTTCCTGGCGGGCGGCACCGTGGGCCTCGTTCGGCTGCCCGACCTGTTCGCCCGGGCGCACGCGACCAGCAAGTGCGACACCGTCGGTGCCGGCTCGATCCTGCTGGCGCTCGCGCTGCAAGACGGCGCCGGCGTAGGGGACGTGAAGCTGGCGTTGCTGGCGCTGCTCGTCGTCGTCTCGGGACCGACCACGGCCCATGCGCTGGCGCGCGCCGCCCACCGCACCGGCCGCGTCGCGTGGCGGCGGGACGACCCCGGGTCCGTAGGGGCGCGCGGGTCGACGGCCCCGAGGAGCAGGCCGTGAGCGCGCTGTTCGACGCGGTCCTGCTGGCGCTGCTGATCACCACGGCGGTCACGATCGCGCGGGCGCGCGACCTCGTGACGGCCGTGGTGGTGTTCGGCCTGTACGGCCTGCTGCTCAGCCTCGTCTGGCAGCATCGCGGCGCTCCGGACGTGGCGATCACCGAGGCCGCGATCGGCTCGGGCGTCACGACCGTGCTCTTCCTCGTCGCGGTGACGCGCACCGCGCGCACGGAGCGGCGATGAGGTCCGTAGCCGTCCGGTCGGCCGCGCTGATCCTCGTCGTCGTCCTGATCGGCGTGCCGCTGGTCGTCACCGTCGCGACCCTGCCCGCCCACGGCGAGGCGGACGCGCCCGTCCACGCCGCGGTGGCCGATCGATACGTCGAGCACGGCGTCGCGGAGACCGGCATGCCCAACCTGGTCACCGCCGTGCTGCTGGACTACCGCGGCTTCGACACCTTCGTCGAGGTCGTCGTCGTGTTCGCGGCGCTGATGGCGGTCCTGGCGCTGCCGCGCGGCGATCTGGACCAGGACGGTACGCCGGAGACGGGCGGCGACGCGCTGGGTGCGAGCGACTCGCCGGTCGAGGTCAGCCCCATCGTGTTCTACGTCGTGCGCACCTTGGCGCCGTTCATCGCCCTGTTCGCCGTCGCGATGCTCTACCGCGGGCACGCCTCGCCTGGCGGCGGCTTCCAGAGCGCGGCCGTGCTGGCGGCGCTGTTCGTGGTGCTCACGCTGATCCTGGGGCGCCGCCGGACCGAGCGGCTGCTGCTGCGGCGCGCGCGGCCGTGGCTCGAGGGGGCCGCGCCGCTGGCGTTCGCGCTGGTGGGCGCCGCGGGCATGCTGCTGGGCGGCACGTTCCTGAGCCGGCCGGGGACGGTCGACGTGCACCTGGTGCAAGAGACGATGGGCTTCGCGCTGGAGATCGGGATCGCGGTCGGCGGCGCGGTGATCCTGGCCCGCCTGTTCCTGACGGTGGAGCGCTAGCGTGCTGCTCTTCGGGATCGACCTCGACTATCTGGCGTTCGGCGTGCTGTTCTGCGTCGGGCTGTACATGGTCGTCGCGAAGAGCAACCTGATCAAGAAGGTGCTGGGCCTGAACGTCATGCAGACGGCCGTGTTCGCCCTGCTGGTGACGTCCGGCATGATCGACGGCGCCGATCCGCCGGTCCGGACGGAGGCGACGAGCGCGCCGTTCGCGAACCCGCTGCCGCAGGCGATGGTGTTGACGGGAATCGTCGTGGCGGTCGCCCTTACGGCGGTGGCGTTGGCGCTGATCGTACAGATCCACGCCGACTACGGCACGATCGAGGTGGACGAGCTCAAGGAAGCGCCGTGACCTGGGGCGACGCGCTCCCCTGGCTGGTGGCGCTGCCGTGGACCGGCGCCGTCCTGACGCGCGCGCTCGGAGCGCGCGGACCGCGCATGGCGGGTGGGCTCGCCTGGGCCTTCCTGATCGCGACCGCCGCGCTCGCGGTGGGGCCGGTGACGGAGGTCGCGCGCCACGGCGCGTTCTCGTACGCGGTGGGCGGCTGGGCGGCGCCGTACGGCGTGGAGCTCCGCTTCGACCACTTCAGCGCCTGGGTGCTGCCGCTGACGCTGCTGTTCGTGCTGGTCGTGCCGTTCTCGTTCCGGTACCTGGAGGGGACGCTGCCCCTGGAGCGCCAGGCGCCGTTCTACGCCCTGCTGCTGCTGAACGCCGGCGCGATGATCGGCTTCACGATCAGCGCGGACCTGTTCAACCTGTTCGTGTTCATGGAGGTCGTGTCGCTCTCGAGCTACGCCCTGGTCGCCATCGCGGGGCGCGGCCTGGCCGCCTGGGCGGCGCTGAAGTACCTGCTGATCGGCGGCGTGGCGTCGACGCTGATGCTGCTCGGCGTGACGTTCGTGTTCGTGCTCACCGGCAGCCTGAACCTGGCGGACGTGAGCGCGCGCTTCGCGGCGGGCGTGGACGCCGCGCCCGCCGCGACCGCGATCGCCCTGCTCGCCACCTCGTTCCTGGTCAAGGCGGCGCTCTTCCCGCTGCACGTCTGGCTGCCCGACGCGCACGCCATCGCGCCCAGCCCGGTGAGCGCGGTGCTGTCGGGCATGGTCGTCAAGATCGGCGTCGTCGGGCTGATCCGGCTTTACCAGCTCGCGTACGGATCGTCCGCGTTCGAGATGGCCGGACTGAACACGCTGCTGGTGTGGGCCGGCGCGATCGCGATCGTCACGGGCGCGTTCCTGGCCATGGTGCAGAACGACATCAAGCTGATGCTGGCGTACTCGACGATCTCGAACGTGGGCTACATCGTGATGGGTCTCGCCCTGGCGTCGCCGTACGCCGCGATCGGCGGCGTGGTGCACGTGTTCAACCACGCGCTGATCAAGGTGACGCTGTTCCTGGCGGCCGGCGCGCTGATCCACCACACCGGCTTCCGGACGCTCACCGATCTGCGTGGCGTGGCGAGGGCGATGCCGTACACCTCCGCGGCGATGGCGATCGGCGCGATCTCGATCGTGGGCCTGCCTCCGACGGCGGGGTTCGTGTGCAAGTGGTACATCGCGCTGGGCGCGTTCCAGGCCGGGCAGGCCGGCTTCGGGCTGGCGCTGGTGTTCGGCGCGCTGTTGATCTTCGTGTACTACGTGCGGTTGCTGAACGCGCTGTACTTCAAGCCGGCGGTGCACGCCGCGGTCCGCGACGCCTCCGAGGTGCCGTGGTCGATGCGGGCGCCGATGCTGCTCGCTGCGCTCGCCTGCCTGGTGATGGGCGTGCTGGGCGGCGTGCCGCTGTCGTTCGTCGAGCCGGCCGTCCTGGACATGCTGCCGGCGTGGGGGCCGTGACGTGGACGTCGTCGATGCTCGGCCGATCCTGGCGCCCCTGGTGTCGTTCGTGTGCGCGGCCCTGGTGTTCTCCGCCGGTCACCGCGCGGCCTGGCGGCGCTTCTGGAGCTTCGCGGCGGCGGCCATCAAGCTGGGCCTGGTGGTGTCGATGCTTCCCGGCACCCTGCGCGGCACGGTGTACGTCTACGAGCTGGTCGAGTTCACGCCCGGCATCGGCATCGCCTTCCGGGCCGACGCGTTCGGCATGTTCTTCGCGCTGGTCTCCTCCACCCTCTGGGTGCTGACGACGGTGTACGCGATCGGCTACATGCGTGGCGACCGCGACCTGGTGCGGTTCTTCGGCTTCTTCGCGCTGTGCGTCTCGACCACGGTGGGCGTGGCGTTCGCCGAGAACCTGCTGACCTTCTTCCTGTTCTACGAGGCGCTCACGATCTGCACCTACCCGCTGGTGGTCCACGCCGAGACGCCCGAGGCGCTCCGGGCGGGCCGGATCTACCTGGTCTACACCCTGATCGGCGGCGGGCTGGCGCTGATCGGCTCGGTCATGACGCTGAACGCGGCGGGGACGCTCACGCTCGCGGGGACCGGCGTGCTGTCCCGCGAGATGGGCGGAGGCACGCTGGCCGCGATCTTCGTCGCGCTGGTGGGCGGGTTCGGCGTGAAGGCGGCGATCATGCCGCTGCACGGCTGGCTGCCGATCGCCATGGTGGCGCCCACCCCGGTCAGCGCGCTGCTGCACGCCGTCGCTGTCGTGAAGGTGGGGGCGTTCGGGGTCACGCGCGTGATCCACAACGTCTTCGGCGTGGAGCTGCTGCGCGAGCTGGGGTACGCGCGGCCGCTGGCGTGGCTGGCCGGGTTCACGATCGTGGCCGCCTCGCTGATCGCGCTGCGGCAGGACCACCTGAAGCGGCGCCTGGCGTACTCGACGATCAGCCAGCTCTCCTACATCGTGCTGGGCGCCGCGCTGCTGGCGCCGTTCGCGGCGACCGCGGCGGTGGTGCACATCGCGCACCAGGCGTTCGCGAAGATCACGATGTTCTTCGTCGCCGGAGCGATCCAGCGACGCAGCGGCGCGACGCACGTGAGCCAGCTGTCCGGCATCGGGTCGGTCATGCCGTGGAGCATGGCGGGGTTCACCGTCGCCTCGCTGTCGTTCATCGGCGTGCCGCTGTTCGCGGGGTTCATCACGAAGTGGTACCTGTCGCTGGGGGCGCTGGACGCCGGGGCGTGGTGGGTGGTGGGCGTGATGATCGTCAGCTCGCTGCTGAACGCGGCGTACTGGCTCCCGATCGTGCACCGCGCGTACTTCCGGCCGTTGTCCGACGAGCTCGAGGGCGTCCAGGAGGCGCCTCCGATGCTTCTCGTTCCCATCCTGATCTGCGCGGCGTACGTGATCCTGCTGGGCCTGTCGGGCGAGGTTCCCGGCATGCCGTTCTCGATCGCGCGGGTCGCGGTCGAACACGCCTTCGGCCTGCCTTCGGTGACGCCGTGACCGGTGCCACCGCGTCGCTCTGGCCGCTGGTCGCGGTCGTCGCACCGCTCGCAGGTGCGCTGCTGGCCGCGTTGGGGCCCAGGCTGCACCCGCGGCTCCGCGACGCGAGCCTGCTGACCGTCGTGACCGGGACGACCGTGGTCGCCGGTCTTCTGGTCCGAGGGACCGCGCAGGGGACGAGCTACGAGACGCTCGTCCTGCAGATGACCACGCGGGCGTGGCTGCAGCTCCGGGTGGACCCCGCCGGCGCCGCGTACGGCCTGACGGTCTCGGCGCTGTGGCTCCTGGCGCTGGTGTACGCGCTGGGGTACCTGCGCGACGACGCCCGGCTGGCGCGCTACCTGGCGTTCGTGATGCTGTGCCTGTCGTGCACCCTGGGCGTCGCGTACGCCGGCGACCTGCTGACGCTGCTGATCTTCTTCGAGCTGCTCTCGGTGCTGAGCTACGTGCTGATCGTGCACGAGCAGACCCCGGCCGCCCTGGCCGCCGGCACCAAGTACATCGTGTACGTGCTGATCGGCGGCAGCCTGATCCTGGGCGGCGTGCTGGTGACGTTCTACCTCGCGGACACCTCGGTGTTCGTCCCGACCGGGTTCCTGCACGACGGGATGCCGCATGCCTACCTCGTCACCGCCTTCGCGGCGTTCGTCGCCGGCTTCGGGGTCAAGGCCGCGCTGGTGCCGCTGCACGGCTGGGTGCCCGACGCGCACCCCGCCGCGCCGCCGCCGTTCTCGGCGCTGCTGTCGGGCGTGCTGGTGGCCTCGGGCGGGTTCGGACTGCTGCGCGTCCTGTTCGGCGTGTTCGGCGTGGAGCTCCTCGCCGCGCTGGGCGTGCTCCCCTGGCTGGCGGCGGTATCCGCCGTCACGATCGTGCTGGGCGCGATCCTAGCGATCCGTCAGCCCGACCTGAAGCGGCGCCTGGCGTACTCGACGATCAGCCAGATGGGGTACCTGGCGCTGGCCTTGGCACTGGCCACGCCGGCGACGGTCGCGGCCGGACTGGTGCACCTCACGCACCACGCGTTCCTGAAGGCCACGCTGTTCTTCTGCGCCGGCGTCTGGATCCACCTGCTGGGCGCGCGCACGGTGGGCGAGCTACGCGGGGTGGCGGCCCGCACGCCGGTGGTGGCCGCCGCGTTCACGCTGGCCGCGCTGGGCATGATGGGCACGCCGCCGCTGTCGGGATTCGTGAGCAAGTGGTGGATCGGCACGGCGGTGCTGGACGCGGACGCCGCGTGGGCGCTCGTGGTGGTGCTGCTGGGCGCCCTGCTGGCCGCCGCCTATTTGCTGCCGGTCGTGTACACGCTCTACCTCGGCACGGGCCCATACGGCACGGGCTCGGACGGCGCGGGCTCGGACCGCACGGGCTCGGACGATGCGCCCCCGGCGCGGCTACGGGTGCCCGCGCGGCTGGTGGTTCCCACGGCGATCTCGGCCGCCCTGACGATCGTGTTCGGCCTGGCGTCCCAGGCGAGCGGATTCCCGCTCGCCCTGGCGCGGCGTGCGACCGACGTCCTGTTCGGGGGCGGCTGAGGTGACCTGGCCCCTGCTGCCGGTGCTGGTGCCGCTGCTCGGCACGCTGCCGCTGATGTTCGCGGGGCGGCGAGGCCGCGGCTGGGTGGACGGCTGGGCGGTCGCCGCGACCGGCGCGACGTTCGCTTCGGTCGTGGCGGCGGTACCGGCGGTTCTGCGCGAGGGCGCCATCGAGAGCGAGCTGCCAGCCGCCTTGGGCGCGCTGACCTTCTCCCTGAACGGCTTCGGGCTGATCACTGCGCTGGCCGCCTCGCTGGTGTGGTGGGCGTCGACGATCTACGCGGGACCGTACCTGCACGGTCGGCACGAGCGCCGCTACCACCTGGCCAGCCTGGCCTCGCTCGCGGCGATGCTGGGCGTCCTGGTCGCGGGCGACCTGATCACGCTGTACGTCTTCTTCGAGTGGCTGGGGCTGGTCGCCTACCTGGTCGTCGTTCACGAGGGCGGTCCCGTGGCCGAGCGGGCGGGCCTGAAGTACCTGATCCTGACGCTGCTGGGCGGGCTGGCATTGTTGACGGGCGTGCTGCTGGTGCACGGTCTCGGCGGCGGCGACCTGTCCAGCGTCGTCCCGATGATCGAGGGCCGCGAAGCCGTCCGCGCCTGGGCGGCGGGCTTCCTGATCGCGGGCTTCGGCGTCAAGGCCGGTTTGCTGGGATTGCACGTGTGGCTGCCCGACGCCCATACCGCCGCCCCCGCCCCGGGCAGCGCCATCCTCTCGGGCGTGATGATCAAGGCGGGCGTGGTCGGCTTGGCGCGCACGCTGGGCGTGCTCTACGGCGGCCCCCAGGCCGACGCAGCTGCGGTGGAGGCGCCGCTACGCGCCGCCGCGTCGCTGCCGCTGGGCGAGTGGCTGGCGCTGGCGATGATGGGCATCGGCTTGGCGGGCGCTCTGGCCGGTGCGGCCATGGCGCTTTGGCAGCACGAGGCGAAGCGCCTGCTGGCGTACAGCAGCGTGTCGCAGATGGGGTTCGTGATGGTGGGCGTGGGGGCGGCGCGCTACCTGGGGGCGGACGGCGCGGTCGGCTGGACCGGCGCCTTCGCGCACATCGCCAACCACGCGGTGTTCAAGGGCCTGCTGTTCCTGGGCCTGGGCGCCGTGGTCCACGCCACCGGCGTCGGAGACCTGCGGCGTCTCGGCGGCCTGGCTCGGCGCATGCCGTGGACGTTCGCGTTCGTGCTGGTCGCGGCCGCGGGCATCGTGGGCGTTCCCGGGCTGAACGGCTTCGCCAGCAAGAGCGTCCTCCACCACGCGGTGGCCGATGTCGCGGAGCACGGCCACGCCGCCTGGATGGCCGTGCTGGAGCCGCTGTTCACGCTGGGCACGATCGGGACGGCGGCGGCGCTGGTGAAGCTCGTCGCGATGACGTTCCTGGGCAGGTCGCGACTGGACGAGGAGGTGACGGTGCACCCCACGCCGTGGCGGATGCGCGGGGCGATGGGCGTGCTGGCGGTCGTCGTGGTGGTCCTCGGGGTCGCTCCGCAGACCGTCGCGCCGCTGGTACGCAGCGGCCTGGCGTCGTGGGGCGTGCCGGCCGGCGACGTCGCGGGACGGCTGACCGGCCCCCTCTCCCACGTCGGCGATCTGCGGGCCGCCCTGCTGGCCCTGGTCCTGGGCGTGGCGGTGCACGCCGTCGCGGCGCGGCTGGACGCGTACGCGGTCCGTCCGCCCGCCTGGTCGTCGCTGGACCGGATCCTGGTGGGGCTCGCGACCGCAGGCGTCCACGCCGTGCGGGCCATCGGCCACGGGCACGAGCGCCTGGCCGAGTCGGTCGAGGATCTGGCCGACCGTCGCATCACGGCGCTCACGTCGCGGAGGGAGACGACGAGCGACGTCGCGACCTTGACCTCGAGGCTGGAACGGCTCCAGGACCGGATGGTGGCGTGGCTGCGCCGTCCGACGGACGCGTGGCGCGACCTGGTCGCGGCGGCCCGTGCGCTCGTCCGGCGTCTGGACCGCACCCGCATGCTCCAAGCGTCCACGCGGACGGAACGACAACGTCGCGCGCGCGAGGCGGCCCGGGCCGCGGCCGGCGAGGCACGCGAGGCCGAGCGGGACCGGTTCGTCCACGGTGCCCGCCGCGAGGTGCGCCGGATCAGTCGCGACGTGGGCGTAGCGATCGCCGTCGTGTTCGTGGTGTGGCTGTCGCTCGTCGCCAGCCTGACGCTCTAGGGGCTGTTCACGCTACCGGCGTAGACCGCGCCTGCCTCGGAGGCGTTCGCGATCGGCGGGAGGACGATGAACGGCGTGACCATGGCGTCAGTGTCGTCACAGCCGCTGAAGACGCGCGGGAGCAGACGTCGCGCACGGCGCTCCCGAAGTCGGCAGTGATCACCGATATCCGCTCCTGCGGTTCGACGTTCGTAACCGTTGGCATCCGCGTTCTCGCTATCGGCACAAGACCAGCACCCCCGACGCTATGGGGGTGCTGGATTCGCGGTGTCCCGACGTGGGACTGCCTACTGTGATCGGCTCGCGGGCAACGCAGACACGGTGGTGCGCGGTCGACCCGTTTCTCGGCGCTACGACCCAGCCCGCATTCCCTCATTGACGTCGTCCGCGGTGAGCGCTTTGCCACCCACGGCCCACTCCCCGCTCGGGGTCTCCGTAATGATCACATGGGTCGCGTTTCTCAAGCCTTCGCCCCAGGTCTCGAACAGAGCCTCGGAGATCTTCTCGACCGCTTCGCGCTTCTCCTCGTGGCTGAATACGCCTTCGATGACCTTGATGTCGACGACTGGCATGGTTCTCCGCCTCCCTACACGTGCGACTCGCACCTCGGGCAGTCTGGACTGGTCGGGTCTGGGCTCGATTCGAGCGTCGGCTACGAGAACGCTGCGGGTCTCTCTCCTCGTGTGTGCCGAGTTCATCAGGCTGCCCTACGCTCGCTTTTCTGTATAGCATGGTCATCGAGACCTCCGGTGAGAAGGGTGCTCGTCTCGGATACGACCCGCGGAAGCCCAATCCGTCTGGCTGTCGCGTCCGCCTCGGCTCCTGTCGATGGCCTCGGGTCAGCTCTGTTCGGGGCGTCCGTTCCATCCGGGTGCACCTTCATGAGCGTGCCGTCGAGGCTGACCCGCGCGATTCCGAGCCGCATCGGGCTCGAAGAACGTAGCGGCTCGAACACCCGATCGACGACTTCTGCTTTCTTTCCCCCGCCGAGACGTCCAGGTGTGGACGGTGTGCCACCGGCCATAACGCCCCGGCGAGCCCCGCCACGTGTCGTGTGAACACGCCTTGGTGGACGGCTGGCGGCCGACACGGAACGAGCCGCCCCGGTGACCGGGGCGGCTCGTTCCTCGCTCGTCCCCGAAACCGCCCGCGAAGGACGGTGTCGGCGGGGCGGATCGTCAGGCGGGAACGCCGACGGCGGAGCGGATCGCTTCGACGAACTGCTTCTTGGGCTGGGCGCCCAGCACGCGGTTCTCGTTGCGCTGGC
>CAZLQH010000024.1:0-21491 GCA_964561595.1 uncultured bacterium
GGATAATCCTTCGCGGCGTCGAGATTGACCGAGCGACGCATGATCCCCTCCTTGCGGCCCCGCCCGTCGCCACGACCGTGCCGATCAGCCACGCCCGTACGCCCGATACGCATCGCTCGAGTCAGGCGTCGCTCCGACCTTCCCTTCAGGCGCCGTGCACGACGCACGCATGACCCGCCCTCGCAGGGCGCGACCACCCGTCCCGTATGGTGAGCCCATCGTTCGTCCCCCACCAACCGAGGAGACGCCTGCCATGTCCACGTTCGGTGTCGCGAGCACGAACCTCGGTCGAGCCGGCGACGATCGGTGGACCGCGCTACGTCGGTGTCGGACCCGAGCGGGATGAGCGAGCACGACCGTCGACCCGAATCGGAGCCGAGCTGGATCGGCCGACGGGTTCCGGCCATGGGAGCTTCGTTTCCCATGATCGTCGTCTTGATCGCCGTGGTGACAGTCCTGGGGACCACGCGGCTCGTCTCGGGGCTCGCCAGGTGGTTTCCGTTTCCGATCGTCCTGGGCCTGCTGGCCGGAATCGTGCTGCCGTTCGTTGCGGGCGTATTCGACCATCTCGCGCAGGAACCCCTCCTGGTCGGCGTGACGATCGCCGCCTACCTGCTGTCGATGCGCTTCGGTCCGGCGTTCATCCCGCCCGTGCTGACCGCCGCGGTCGTGGGCGTGCTCGTGGCTCCCCTGACCGGTCGGCTCGGCGACGCGCAGGTCTCCGCCGCGTTCGCCATGCCCCAGCTGACGGTGCCGGGGTTCTCCTTGCGCGCGCTCGTGACGGTCACGCCCGCCGCGGCGGTCCTGATGATGCCGTAGGCCAACGGTCCCTCGATCGGGTACCTCCGCAGCGAGGGCTACGAGCCGCCCGAGCGCGCCATGTGGGCGGCGAGCGGCTTCGGCGCGCTGATCGGCTCGTGCCTCGCACCGACGGGCGTCTCGTTCTCGGTGCTGGCGATGCCGTTCACGGCGGGCCCTTCGGCGGGGGACGAAGCCCGGCGCCATTGGACCGTGTACATCGTGGCGGCGGCCGCGCTCCTGACGGCGGTCGGCGGCGCGGCCGCAGCGGCTGCGGTCGGGTCGATCCCGCTACCCCTCGTCCTGGCGATCGCCGGCCTCGCGATGATCGGCGTGCCGACGGATTCGGTTCGGGAGATCGTGCGCGGGCCGCTTCTGCTCGGGCCGCTGGTGACGTTGGCCGTCGCGATCTCCGACCTCAGTCTCCTCGGCCTCGGGGCGCTCTTCTGGGCGTCGGTCATCGCGACCGCGACCAGCGTTCTCGTCGAAGGAACGGGCCTGAAGGCTTTGCGGGACGCCGAGGGCGCTCCGGTGCAAGACACCGCGTAGCGCAGTTCGCGCTCGACGGCGAAAGCCCTGCGCGACGCTCCCGGCCCGCAGGTCCATGCCGGTGGTCGTTCGCTTGGCCGCAGAGCGGAAGGCGCGGCGTGGGCGCACGGGCGTCGGTGGTGGGGCGCTGCGGCATCGAGCGTCGCGCACACGGTGGAAGGCCAAGCCACCGCGATCGACACCGCCTACCGTCCGTCCGCACTGCCTCTGATTCTGATCGCCTTCCTGCTGGCCGCCGCGGCCCTCGCCCAAGACGTGCAGTACGCCGTCGCCTTCGAGTCCGTCGGCGGCGATCCCGTCGACAGCGACAGCTTCGCGTCCGGCGACGTGACCGGCCTGCGCGTCGATCTCCACAACGGAAGCGACGCCGCGCTGCAACCGGGTGCCTTCTGGGTGGCGTTCCCGCCGGTCGAGAGCGCGACCCTGTTCGGCAACGCCGGGAACGGGTTCAGCTTTCCGACCGGATACTCGATGCAGAGGGCGAGGACGTGATGGTGGAACACGGCGGCGGACCGGGCCTGACGCAGCTCCACGAGCTGGCCGAGCCGCTGGCGCCGGGAGAGGCCACGACGATGCGCCTGCAGGTCACCGTCCTGTCGTCACGCAACTCGCTGAGCGAGCTCCTGAGCGAGACGCTCCTCCTGAACGCCGCCGACAGCACCGAGTATGATCGCGGGGTCGTGACGGCCTTTTCGCCCCAGTTCGTCCGCAAGATGGTCGCGGTCTACGCCGGTCCGGAAGAGCCCCGCACCCTGCTCGGGAGCGTCGGCCTGTCCCCCTCCGACGAGGCCGACGTGAGCGGCGAGGAACGCGAGGATGGCGCGGCGCTTCGTCGGACGGTCTCCGAGGGCGCCGCCTATGAGCTCATCGAGCGGCTCATGGCCCATGACGACGGCACGTTGCCGTTGCGCTACGCGCGCGCCATCGGGCCCGACGACTTCGGCGCGCTGGGGCTGGCGGTCAAGACGGCCACGACCGTGCGCGGCGGGCTCGAGCGGATCGCGCGCTACCTGCTCCTGCTCACGGACACCGCGACGTACGGTGTGCAGGAGCGCCCCGGCGGGGCGGCGTTCGTGCTGCAGGGCCGGCTCGCGCGCCGGCCCGGGATCCGTGTCGCCAACGAGGCGGCGCTGGCGGGCGTCCTCTCCGTCGTCCGCCAGGTCGCCGCCGTTCCGGTGAGGCCCGCGTCGGTCTCGTTCCGGCATCCGCGCCCCGCCTCGTTCGACGAGCACCTCCGTTTTTTCGGCTGCCCGGTGAGCTTCGACGCCGAGCGAGACGCGCTGGACTTCGACGCGGGAACGCTGGACGCCGACACGCGGCTCGGCGACGAGGGGCTGTCGCGCTTCCTTCTAGGCCACCTCGACGATCTCAGGGCGTCCGCGGAGGACCGGTCCGTCGAGGCACGCGTCCGCGACGTCGTCGTCGACGCCCTTGCGAGCGGGGTGCCCTCGATGGCCGATGTCGCTCGCCGCCTGGGCATGAGCGAGCGCACGCTCCACCGGCGCCTGGCCCGACGTGGCGGCGCCTACCGTGCGCTGGTCGAGCGAACGCGTCGCGACTTAGCCGAGTCGCTGCTGCACCGTCACGACTATCCGCTGGCGGAGGTCGCCTTCCTGACGGGGTTCTCCGAGCAGAGCGCGTTCCACCGCGCGTTCAAGCGCTGGACGGATCAGACGCCCGCCGCGTTCCGGCACGCGGCGCGCAGCGGCTCGCGGCAGCGCCAGGCGTGACGGTCGCGGTCAACGACGTGGCGGCCGCGGTCAAGACGCCTGCGCCGCACCCCTTCTACGCTGCCTGACGTCGGCGCCGTACGCGCCGTCACGTCAGGAGGAACGACATGTCCGAAACGCTGAGAATCCTCGTCGTCGGTGCGACCGGCGGCACCGGGCGCGCCACGGTCGCCCACCTCGTGGCCGATGGCCACGCCGTCACCGCCTTCTCGCGCCGTGCTAGCAGCCTCGCCGCCCAGATCTACGGCGTCGCCGCCGTCGATGGGGACGTCACCGATCCGTCGGCCGTCGACCGCGCCGTCGCCGGGCAGGACGTCGTGATCGTCACGCTGGGGATCGCCGAGAACCCGTTCCGGGTGCGCCTCCTCGGGCCGGCCCGGACCCCGCGCGACGTGCGCTCTCGCGGCACCGCGAACGTCATCGCCGCCATGCGTCGCCACGGCGTGACGCGCCTGGTGGTGCAGAGCTCCTACGGCGTGGGGGAGACCCGCGCCCGACTCGGCGTCGCCGATCGCCTCTTCTTCGACCTGATCCTGAGGCCGCAGATCGTAGACACCGAAGCGCAGGAGCGGGCGGTCCGCGCGAGCGGCCTCGACTGGGTGCTGGCGCAGCCGGTCCACTTGACCGATGCGGTCGCTTCCGACGACGCGGCCATCGACCCGTTCGTCAGCGTCCGGGGCGAGACGCGGCGGATGAAGGTGGCACGTAGCTCCGTAGCCCGGTTCTTGGCCTCCGCCGCGCGGACGCCCGACTACGTCGGGGCGACCGTCGCCGTCTCCGGGTGAGCGCCGTGAACACGGTCACCGCGATCGCAGGCTGGTCCTTCACCGTCCTCGTCCTCCTCGTCGTTGGCTTCCAGGTAGCGCTCGTGGCGGGCGCACCGTGGGGCCACCTGACGCAGGGCGGGGCCCACGCCGGGACGCTTCCACCAGCAGGCCGCGCCGTTGCGGCGGCGTCGGCCTTGATCCTCGTCGCGATCGGCGCCGTGGTCCTGGTCAGCGCCGGCATCGCCCTCCCGCATCTGCAGGCCGCGGTGCGCCCCTGGATCTGGGCGGCCGTGGCGTTCAGCGGCCTATCGGTGGTGGCGAACGTCGCGACACCGGCCCTGGCCGAGCGCGCGTTGTGGCTGCCCGTGGCGATCCTCCTTCTGATCGCCAGCCTCGTCGTCGCGCTCCGAAGCCCGTGACCGCTCACGTCGCTCGATCGCCGTTTCGCGGCGCCGGCTTGCGCTCGAGGAGGAGATGACCGTGGGAGCGTTCCATGCGACGCTGACCGTCGCCACCCTGCTCTGCTCGCTCGTGGCAGGCCTGCTGTTCGCCTTCGCGGTGGTCGTCATGCCGGGGATCCGCGCCCTGGACGACGACGCGTTCCTTCGCGCCTTCCAAGAGATGGACGGCGTCATCCAGCGGAACCAGCCCCTGTTCGTGCTGGTGTGGGCCGGTTCGGTGCCGCTCGTGATCGCGGCTGCGGGGCTCGGCGTCGCGTCCGCCGCCGGCCCCGCGCGGTGGGTGATGATCGCCGCCGCCGCGATCTACCTCGTGGGGGTGCAGCTTCCGACCATCGCCGTCAATATCCCCCTCAACAACCAGCTGCAGGCGCTCGACGTCGCGTCGCTGAGCGCCGACGAGCGCCGCGTCGCGCGCCTCCGCTTCGAGCCCCGCTGGAACCGTTGGAACGTGGCGCGCACCGTCCTCGCGGTCGTCGCGACGGTCCTGCTGCTGCTGACACGGTCGTTCTGACGCGTGCCGGTCGTCGTGTCGGCCGCGATGAGCGCCCCCGACTCGGACGCCTGACGCATCGAGCGCCTGCCTCCACGGCGGTCGTCGTCCACCTCGTCCTGGCGTGGCCGCCGTGGCAGCATGGCTCGGCTTCGCGAGCCGGCCGCTGACGGAACGCCACCCTCGACCCCTCGACGCGACCGAGGTCGAGCCATGCGACCGCGACGTTCACGGCCCGGCGATTGACAAGCCGGTCCGATCGTCCGTACACTCCTGACACCTGAATCAGTCGTCATGTTCTGGCGCGGCCGGCCTCCGGCCCGCCCAGGAGGTCGTCCGTTGCCCGACACCCGACGCCCCGCCACCGCGCGCGGCGAAGCCACGAGGTCCAAGCTGCTGGACGCCGCCGAGCACGAGTTCGGCGAGAACGGTTTCCACGCCGCCTCCGTCGCCTCGATCACGCGCCGGGCGGGCGTGGCGCAGGGCACCTTCTACCTCTACTTCGCGTCCAAGGAGGAGGCGATGCGCGAGCTCGTCGCCCACATGGGCCACGCGCTCCGCAGCGAGCTGAGCCGCGCGATCGCCGGCGCGTCGGACCGCATGGAGGCCGAGCGCCGCGGGTTCGAGGCGTTCGTCCGCTTCGCGCTGGCCCACGTCAACCTCTACCGCGTCGTGATGGAGTCGCAGTTCGTGGACGAGACCGTGTATCAGGACTACTATCGCCGCCTCGCGGACGGCTACGCCCGGGGGCTCGCGGCCGCGCAGCAGCGCGGCGAGATCCGTGCGGGCGACGCCGAAGCCCAGGCCTGGGCGCTGATGGGCATCGCCCACTTCCTGGGCCTGCGCGCGATCTGGGCAGGCGGAGAACCGGACGCGGCCTCGATGGACGCCGCGTTCGACGTCGTGCGTCACGGACTCGACCCGGTCACGCCGCGCCGCTCCGGCCCGAGCGGCGACGCGACGCGGACAGAAAGGGACGCATGAGCCAGCGCATCGGCATCGTCGGCCTGGGCACCTACCTGCCCGAGGGCCGCACCACCGCCGCCGACATCGCCGCCGCCTCCGGCCTGCCGGAGTGGGTGGTCCGCGACAAGCTCGGCATTCACGCGAAGCCCGAGCCCGGTCCCGAGGATCATCCCACCGCCATGGGCGTCTGGGCCGCGCAGCGTGCGCTCGCCGACGCCGGCATGTCCGCCTCCGACGTCGATGTCGTGATCAGCATCACCGAGGAGTACAAGGAGTACCCGGTCTGGACGGCCGGCATCGCGCTGGCGCACGACCTGGGCGCCACGAACGCCTGGGCGTACGACGTCGGGCAGAAGTGCGGCACCTCCGTCCTGGGGCTGAAGCTGGCGCACGACACGATCGCCGCGGATCCGGAGGTCGACACGGTGCTGGTCGCCGGCGGCTACCGCAACGGCGACCTGATCGACTACCGCGATCCGAACGTCCGCTTCATGTACAACCTGGGCGCCGGCGGGGCGGCGGCCGTCGTGCGTCGCGGCGCGGGACACGCCATCGCCGGCTCGCACATCGTCACCGACGGCAGCTTCTCGCTGGACGTCAAGGTGCCCGTCGGCGGGACGGTCGACCCCATCACGTCCGGGAACGCGGACCGGTTCCGGCTCGAGGTCGCGGATCCTGCCGGCATGAAGGAACGGCTCGAGGCGAGGAGCCTCGACACGTTCCGCGAGGTCGTCGTGCAGGCCTGCCGCAAGGCCGGCGCCACGACGGACGAGATCCGGCACCTCGCGATGCTGCACGTCAAACGGAGCGCGCACCACTGGCTGCTGGACGCCTTGGGGCTGGGCGAGGACCGCTCGATCTACCTGGAGGACGTCGGTCACCTCGGTCAGGTGGACCAGCTGCTCAGCCTGGAGCGGGCACGCGACCAGGGCCGCCTGTCGCACGGCGATCTGGTCGTGCTGGTCGCCGCCGGCGTGGGCTACGTCTGGAACGCGATGGCGCTGCGTTGGGACGGGCAGCCCGCGGACGATGCGCGCGCAGCCGGACCGCGCGAGGACGGAACGGGCGCGTGAGGTCCCGCTCGCCGGTGCAGCTGGACCTCGCCGCGCGGCGAGCCGAGCTGGCGCCGCGTAGGCCGGCGGTCTGGTGGCGTGGCGACTGGATCGACTACGGCACGCTGAACGCGCGGGCCGAGCGTCTGGCCGGACGGCTGTACGCCGAGGGAATCCGCCCGGGCGAGCGGGTCTCGATCCTGGCGCACAACCACCTCGCCCACCTCGACCTGATCCTCGCCACCGCCAAGACCGGCGCCGTCTACGCCCCGCTGAACGTGCGCCTGGCCCCTGCCGAGCAGACCGCCATCGCGGCCTACCTCCGGCCCGCCCTGCTCCTGCACGACGCCGATCACGAGGAAGGCGCCGCCGCGACCGGCGTACGCCGCTTCGCCCTGGAGGGGTACGACGCCTGGCTCGGGGATCCCGACCCCGCGCCCGTGCCGGACCTGACGCTGGACGATCCCCAGATGATCCTGCTGACCGGCGGCACGACCGGGCTCCCCAAAGGCGCCGTCCAGCCGTACCGGCAGGGCTTCGTGAACGCCGAGAACACCGTGCTGTCGTGGGGCCTGCGTGAGGACGACGGCTGCGTCCAGGCCACGCCGTGCTTCCACGCCGCCGTCAACGCGCTCACCGTCCCGCTGCTGCACGTCGGCGGGCGGGTCGCCTTGCTGGAGCGCTTCGACCCTGCCGCCTACCTGGACGCCGTCCAGTCGTCGGACGCCACCCTGATGTTCCTGGTGCCGACGATGTACCAGGTCGTCGCAGAGGACGCCGCCTTCCCCGCCGCCGACCTGAGCCGCATCCGCTGGGCGATCAGCGGCGGCGCGCCCTGCCCCGACCCGGTGCGGCGCGCGTTCGCAGACCGCGGCGTGCGGTTCAAGCAGGGCTACGGACTGACCGAGGCCGGGGTGAACTGCTTCGCGATCGATCTCGACGACGCAGGCGCCCATCCCGACGCGGTCGGCGTCCCCATGCTCCGGGCGTTGGCCGAGGTGCGACGACCCGACGGAACGGCGTGCGACGCGGGCGAGGTCGGCGAGCTCACGCTGGCCGGTCAGCATCTCTTCTCCGGCTACTTCGAGCGGCCCGCCGAAACCGCCGAAGCGCTCCGCGACGGTTGGCTGTGGACCGGCGACCTGGCCTCCCGCGACGCGGAGGGGCGCTACCGGATCGTCGGCCGGCGCAAGGAGATGTTCATCTCCGGCGGCGAGAACGTCTACCCCGCCGAAATCGAGCGCGCGCTCCACGACCATCCCGGCGTCGGCTCGTGCGCCGTCGTCGGCGTACCCGACGAGCGCTGGGGCGAGGTAGGCCTGATGGCGGTCGTGCCCCGCCCCGGGGTGGACGTGACCGGCGAGGAGCTGCGCGGCTGGCTGCGCGAGCGCCTGGCCCGCTACAAGGTGCCCAAGCACGTCCGGCTGCTGGACGCGCTTCCGACCTCGGGCGCCGGCAAGATCCTCAAGACCGAGCTGGCACGCGCCTTCGAGGAGGAGACCCGATGATCTCGCACGCCTTTCCCGACGGCGTGAACGACCACGACGTCCAGCTTCCCAGCGGCACGACCGTCCGCGTGGCGGAAGCCGGCGATCTGGACGCCGGCACGCCGGTCGTGCTGGTGCACGGCAACTTCGCGAGCCGGCGCTGGTGGACCGAGCTGCTGGCCCGTCCGCCGCGAGGGCTGCGCCTGATCGCGCCCGACCTCCCGAACTTCGGGGCTTCGGATCCGCTGCCTGGCCCGCCCTCGCTGGACGCCTACGCGGACGCCCTGACCCTGACGATGGACGCCCTAGGCGTGGACCGCGCCGCCCTGGTCGGCCACAGCCTGGGGGCCGCCGTGGTCGAGCGGGTCGCGCTGGCCGCTCCAGGCCGAGTGTCGGGGCTGATGCTCGTCGACGGTGCTCCGCCCGAAGGCCTGCCCCGCCCCGAGGAGCACTACGCGCTCCTGTCGGGCTTCGTGGGCGACCGCGACGGCCTGGCGGCCGCACTGGCGCCGCTGACCGGAAGCGGCACCCCGCCGTACTGGGAAGCCCTGCTCGACGACGCGGTCGCGATGGCCGCCCCGGCGTTCGAGGGCAACGCCCGAGCGTTGGGAACGTCGACCCTGGCCGCGCCACCCGCCGATTTCGCCGTGCCCGTCGTCGTCCTGCACGGCGGCATGGACCCGCTGATCGACCCCGACATGGCCATGGCCACGGCGCGCCACTGGCCGGACGCCCACCTCGAGACCTGGCCCGACGTGGGTCACTCGCCGCAGATCGAGGCGCCCGACCGGTTCGCCGCCCTGCTGAGCGCCTTCGTGAAGGGGGCGGCCATGGTCTGAGCTCCTGCCCGCGTCGCTGGCCCTGCTCGTTTCGTTCCCCTCCGCCCATCCCCCGTTCCCTGCGTCGGCCACCGCGCCGACCCCGTCCCGTCCCCTTGGAGGACCCGTATGAAGCGCATCCTGACCATTCTCGCGACCGGCCTGATCGCCGTCGCCTTCGCGCAGCCCGTCCAGATCGGCCTGCTCTCGCCGCTCACCGGCGGCGCCGCCGGTACCGGCCAAGCGCAGAAGGCCGGCTTCGAGCTGGCCCTGCAGGAGATCAACGCCGCGGGCGGCGTGCTGGGCGAGCCGCTCGAGATCGTCCTGGAAGACACCCAGGCCTCGCCCGAGGTCGCCCTGGCGGCGTTCGAGAAGCTGATGACCGAAGACGGCGTCGCGTTCGTCGGCGGCGGCTACTCCAGCGGCGTGACCCTCGCCCTGATCGAGTCGCTCAAGACGTTCCAGCCGGTCGTCAGCTGGATCGGCGGCGCCGTGTCCGGCGTCGGGATCGAAGGCTTCGACGGCATCGAGGAGCTCCTCGCCGACGAGCCGTGGTTCTTCCACGTCCACCCGTGGGACTACCACAACGTCGACGCGGCCACCTCGTTCGTCGCGGACAGCGGCGTCGAGACCGTCGCGCTGCTCCACGAGGACAGCGCCTTCGGCGGCCCCGGCTCGGAGGGCGCGCAGAACCTGCTCGAAGAGGCCGGCCTCGAGGTCACGCTCCGCGAAGCGTTCACCTCGACCCTGCTGGGCGGCAGCGGCGACTTCCGCGCCGCGATCAGCAAGGCGCAGGCCACGAACGCCGACATGCTGTACTGGATCGGCTACGACAGCGACGTGGTGCCGCTCACCAGCCAGGTGCGCGAGCTGGGCTACGTCCCGCAGCAGATCTTCGGGGCCCCTCCCGGATGGCCGTCGGAGTTCGGCGCCGCGCCCGAAGCGCAGTGCGTCACCGGCCTGATCGGCTTCCTGCCCAACCTGCCCACCGAAGAGGCCCAAGCGTTCACCCGCGCCTACACGGAGCTTCACGGCGACGAGCCGGACAACTACATGGCCGCCCTCGCCTACGCCCAGCTCTGGTCGTTCGCCGACGCGATCAACGCCGCCGGCAGCGCCGACGAGCAGGCCGTGATGGAGCAGATGGAAACGATGACGTTCCGCTCGCCGATGGGCGACTGGTCGTTCGGCCCCAGCGAGCTCACCGAGCGCCAGGGCTTCGACGAAGAGATGTGGCTGGTGTTCCAGTACCAGGACGGCGTCCGCGAGATCGTCTGGCCGCTCGAGCGGGCGACCGCCCCGCTGGTCAGCTGCCGGTGATCGACCGCACCTGAGCCCAGCCCCGCCCCAGCCGGCGCGCGCACGGCGCGCCGGCGCGGGGCGCCGATCTCGTCCGGAGGGCGGCCCCCGTCCCCCGTCCCACGCGGAGCTCCATGGACCCCATCCTGATCCTCCAAGCCGTCGTGTCCGGCGTGCTGGCCTCCGGCCTGTACGCGCTGGTGTCGGTCGGCCTGGCCCTCGCCATCGGCGTGATCGGCATCGTGAACTTCGCCCACGGCGAGTTCTTCATGATCGGCGCCTTCCTCACCTACCAGCTGTTCGTCTCGTTCGGCGTCGACCCCGTCCTCTCCCTTCTGTTCGTCGCACCGGCCCTGTTCCTGCTGGGCGCGGTGCTCTATCGCACGACGATCCAGTACGTCCTCGAGGCGCCCGAGCTGAACCAGATGCTGCTCACGTTCGGCATCGGGATCGTGCTGCAGAATCTCGCCCTGCTGATCTGGGGCGGCGATCCCGTCTCGATCTCGGGCATCGCGTACCGCTCGGTCGGCTTCCGGATCGGCGGCATCTCCGTCGGCCTCGTGTCGCTCGTGAGCTTCGCGATCTCGATCGTCCTGGTCGGCAGCCTGTATCTGGCCCTGTCGCGAAGCCGCACCGGCCGCGCCATGCGGGCCGTCGCGCAGAACCGCATCGGCGCGTCGCTGGTCGGGCTCGAGGTGAACCGGGTGTACCTGGTCGCCTTCGCGCTCTCGGCGCTGCTCGCCGGCATCGGCGGCGTGATGATCGCCGTCATCCAGTCGCCCACCCCCACGATCGGTCTGGCGTTCACCCTCAAGGCGTTCTCGATCGTCGTGCTGGCCGGGCTGGGCAACATCCGGGGCATCCTGGCCGCGTCGCTGGTCGTGGCGCTGGCCGAGTCGCTCGTCGCGACGCTGGTCCCCAACGGCGGCACCCTCTCGAACGCGGTGTTCTTCGCGATCATCTTCCTCGCCCTCGTCTGGCGGAGTCGGAGGACGGCATGAGCCCGAACGTGCGGAACCGGCTCCGCGATCTGATCCCCGTCCTCCTGTTCGCCGTCGCGCTCTGGTTCCTGCCCGACCTGCTGCGGTCGTGGAGCGGCCGCGCCTCGGTCAGCTACCTGTCCCTGGTCACGAACGGCCTGGGGCTCGCCGTGCTGGCGCTGTCGTGGGACATCCTGGCTCGGACCGGCCAGCTGTCGCTGGCGCACGCCGCGTTCTACGGCGCCGGTGCGTACGTGACCGCGATCCTCGCGCGGCTCGAGGTCGGTCCGCTGTGGCTCGGCATTCCCGCGGCCGGGGCGTTCGCCGTGCTGCTGGCGCTGGGCCTGGGGGTCGTGACGTTGCGGCTGAAAGGGATCTACTTCGCGATCGCCACGTTGGCGTTCACCGAGGTGCTGCGCTCCGCCGTCCGCCAGCTGCCGACCTCGTTCGCCGGAGGATCGGCCGGCATGAACGTCGCCCCGCTGTTCCGGCCCGCGTTCGACCCGGAGACGATGGAGCGCTGGGAGATCGCGTTCCTCCGCAACGAGGGGTACTTCCTGCTCTACGCCGGCCTGCTGCTGCTGACGATCGGACTCAGCCTGTGGACGCGCCGCTCGCGGCTCCGTCCGGCGTTCACCGCCGTGCGAACGAACGAGGAGGTCGCCGGCGTGATGGGGGTGCATCCGGCTCGCATGAAGCTGCTGGCGTTCGCGCTGTCCAGCCTCTCGGTCGGAATGCTCGGCGCGATCCACGCCCACCGCGTCGGCTCCGTCATCCCGGAAGGCGCCTTCGCCGTGTCGACCACCGTCTTCGCGCTGGTGACGCCGATCTTCGGCGGCCTGTACACCACGCTGGGCCCGATCCTCGGCGCAGGCGTGCTGGCGGGCATCGAGGAGACGCTGAAGCGGAACCTGGCCGACGGCTACCTGATCGGCTACGGGCTGGTACTGGTGCTGTCGATCCTGTTCATGCCGCGCGGCATCGTCGGGATGGTGCGCGGCATCGCGCGCCGCCGCCGGGCGGCCCGCGCCGGCGTCACGAGCGAGGGAGGCGAGGCATGACCGCCGACGCGAACGCCGTCCTGGAGATCCGGAGCCTGGCCAAGCGGTTCGGCGGCCTGGCCGCAGTGGACGACCTCTCGTTCCACGTCCGGCCCGGCGAGATCTTCGCGATCATCGGGCCCAACGGCGCGGGCAAGACCACGACGCTGAACCTGCTCTCCGGCCTGCTGATCCCGACCGCCGGCCGGATCCACCTGAGCGGACGCGAGATCCAGCACCTGCCCAGCTTCGAGCGGACCCACCTGGGGCTCGGCAGGGCGTTCCAGGTCGTCCAGCCGTTCCCGGAGATGACCGTCCGGGAGAACGTCCAGGTCGGCGCCCTGTTCGGCACGCCCGGCATCGACCGCGCCGAGGGCGATCGCCGCACCGACGCGGCGCTGGAGCGCACCGGCCTGACCCGCATCGCAGGTCAGTCGGCCGAGGAGCTGACGCTGCTCCAGGAGAAGCGCCTCGAGATCGCGCGGGCCCTGGCGACCGATCCGACCGTGCTGATGCTGGACGAGGTGATGGCGGGCCTGCGCCCCGGCGAGGCGCGCCAAGCGGTCGAGCTGGTCCGCGACGTGCGCGACTCGGGCGTCACGATCGTGTTCATCGAGCACGTCATGCCGGTCGTGCGCGACCTGGCCGACCGGGTGCTGGTGATGGATCACGGCCGCTTCCTGGCCGAGGGCAGCTACGCCGAGGTGACCGCCGATCCCGCCGTGATCGAGGCCTACCTGGGCCGCGACGACGACGGGACCGGGGACGAAGACCCGGACCGCGACGATCGGGAGGACCCGCGATGAGCATCGCCCTGCGCGTCGACGCGCTCGAGGCCGGCTACGGCAAGATCCAGGTGCTGTGGAAGGTGGACCTGACGGTCGAGGAGGGCAGCTTCACGACCGTCATCGGCGCGAACGGCGCCGGCAAGACGACGCTGCTCCGCACCATCTCCGGGCTGATCCCCGTCCGCGGCGGCCGTGTCGAGGCGCTCGGACGGCCCCTGACGGGCGTCAGCGCGGCCCGCATCGTGCGCCTTGGCGTGGGCCACGTGCCCGAGGGCCGCCAGCTGTTTCCGCTCATGACGGTGCGCGAGAACCTGGACGCGGGGGCGGACTACCTGCCGGACGCTCGCACGAACGCGGACGCCACACGTCGCTGGATCTTCGGGCTGTTCCCACGGCTCGAGGAGCGCCAGCGCCAGCTGGCTGGAACCCTCTCGGGCGGCGAGCGGCAGATGCTGGCCATCGGCCGGGCGCTGATGAGCCGGCCCAAGCTGCTGCTGGTCGACGAGCCCAGCCTGGGCCTCGCCCCGTCCCTGGTACGGACGGTGTTCCGGGCGCTGGCCCAAGTCCGGGACGAGGGCGTGACGATCGTCCTGGTCGAGCAGAACGTGCAGCAGTCGCTCAAGCTGGCCGATCAGGCCGTGGTGCTCGAGAACGGCGAGGTCCGACGCCGCGGCAGCGGCGAGGAGCTGCTACGCGACCCGGCGGTGCGGGAGGCGTACCTGTCGTTGTGAGGGTCCGCTACCGCGTCGACGCCAGGCGCTCCGTCAATGTCGGTCCCAGCTCGATCGGCAGCACGTGTCCGCTTCCCTCGACGACGGTGAGATCGACCGTCACGCCCTCCGCCTCGAACGCTGCCACGCCCGCCTCGACGTCGGCGCGGTCCTCGTCGCCCGAGCCGACGTACACGAAGACCGGCAGATCGCCCAGGCCCGACAGCGAGCTCGCGTCGCTCTCCTCCGGCGCCCCGGGAAAGAGCGTGAGCGACGCATACCGATCGGGAGCGAGCAGGGCGGCCTTGACGGCGCCCGCCGCACCCGTCGACACCCCGACCAGGTGGACGTCGCCGACCGGGTAGGCCTCGGCGATCGCGTCGATCAACGGCGCGAGAAGGCGCTCCGCGCCGCGATGGAAGTACGTCCCGGGCTCGATCGGTACCGCGATGAGCCAGCCGTCCGCGACGGTGTCGCGGAAGTATCGCTGCATGACGTCGCCTGCATCGCGAGCCGTCTGCAGGCCCGGAGGCACGATCAGCAGGAGCGGGTGCGGTCCATCGCCCTGGGGTGGATAGTGACGGACCTCCACCTCGGTCCCGTCCGCCTGGAACGGACGCGTCTGGCTACGCTGCGCGACCGCGACGGTCAACGCCGCGGCCAGGCTCAGTACGGCGATCACGCGAACGAGACGGATCGGACTGGGCATGGGCGACCTCCATCAGCCGAGGTCGGTGCGATCCGGCACGCCGACGCAGCGTGCTCCCTCGGCCACGTCAAGCTAGCTGAGGGGGCGTCAATGCGGCGTTATTCCGTCGCCCGGCTCGATCGATCCGCACGCCGCGTCATACGCCCCACGGGTAGGTCTCGGGCGGACCGGCCTCCTCGGGCTCGACGTGCAGCGGGTGGAGCGCGCGCGTCACGTCGCAGTGGACGAACGCGTCGTAGCGGGCGGGCAGGTCGGTGGACACGTAGTTGCCGTACCGCTCCAGCGTCGGGTCGTACACGACGCCGATCGCTCGGTGGCCCCGGCGCCCGCGCGCTGCCGGCGACAGCCGGTCGGTCAGGAGCAGCGCGTCACCGACGCCCGCCTCGTGGAACACGTCCTCCCACGATCCCGCTTGCGCGATCGGCACCTCCATCCGCTCCATCGGCGCTCCCCACGAGCGGCCGGCGATCACCGATCCGCGGTTGCTGCCGAATCCGACGAGAACGACGGCGTCGTCACCGTAGCGTTCGCGGGCCAGCTGGCCGGTGTTGACCATGCCGGCGGCCGCCATGTCGGTCGCGCGCGCGTCGCCGATGTGCGTGTTGTGCTCCCAGACGATCGCCTTCGCCTCGGGGCCGTGGTGCTCCAGCAGGTCGTCGAGCGTCTCGATCATGTGGTGGTCGCGGACGTTCCACGACTGGCTGCCGCCGCGCACCATCGTCCGGTAGTAGCGCTCGGCGCCGACCGCCGCTCGGGCGTTCTGCTCGGCGTCGAAGTGCGCCTCGTCGTCGTCGCCCGTCGCCTGGGCGTGGCGACGGATGTCGCCCAGCAGGTCGACGACCTCGTCCTCGCACGACGCCTGGACGAACGCCGCCCCGCGCGCGTACGCCTGGACGTCCTCGCCGTACGGCTCGAAGCAGGCGTACGCCCGGCGCGCCGCCTCGAGCGCGTCGGGGTCGGTCTCCTCCAGGTAGCGCATGATCGCGGCCAGCGACTCCCACAGGCTGTACACGTCGAGGCCGTAGAACCCGACGCCCCGCTGGCCGGGCTGGGCGTCGTTGTGCTTCCTCAGCCACTCGGCCAGGGCGACCGCCTCCCAGTTCGCCCACATCCAGGTCGGCCAGCGCTGGAACGCGTGGAGCACCTCCCGCGCGCTGGCGCCGACGTCGTCGTAGCCCTTGACGTAGCGGTTCACGCGGTAGGCGTCGGGCCAGTCGCCCTCGACGGCGACGAACGAGAACCCCTTTTCGCGCACCAGCCTCTGGGTGATCCGAGCTCGCCAGGTGTAGTACTCCGACGTTCCGTGGCTGGCCTCGCCCAGCATCACGACACGGGCCGAGCCGATGCGCTCGAGGAGAGGATCCAGATCGCCCGCCTGGCGCAGGGGCGTCGCCCGCCCACGCACCTCGTCGGCCAGGGCTGCGGCGTCGTTCGATCGGTCGGAATGGGGCTGCATCGTGGCATCTCCTTCCGCGTCCAGTCTAGGGGCGAGCCGGACGGGGAGGCGTCCCCAGGGTGCCGTTCGGGATCGTTCGGGGTCCGCCCCTCGACCGTAACGGTCGGCTAACGACCCGTTTCCTAAGGTCGCTCCACGAGTCGCCCCGTCCGGCGCGAGGCACGGGCGCGCTGCTACCCGCGCACGTGGATCCGCGCCGGACCGCGACTCGGTTCCCGCCGCTTCGGAGCGCACGCTCCGAGCGGGCGGTCCTCGCTGGAGGCATCGATGATCCGTGCTCGCTCCCGGCTCGCGCGCGTGCTGCTGATCCTGACCGTCGTCGCGGCGATCATTGCCGGAGCGGCGGGTGCCTGGACGCTCGCCGGCGGGCTGGCCGACGCCGCCGATCCGTGGCTGCGACCGTTCGTTCCGGTGCTGGACACGGTTTCCGCCGTGCTCAGCGGGGACGACTGCTCCGCGGCGTCCACGGGCCTGGAGGTGAGCGCGGCGCGGCCGCAGCTCGCCTGCTAGCGTGTCGCATGACGCACGCCGCGCCTTCCGGCCTTCCCGACGACTTCACGCTCGAAACGGTGGACCTGACCGTCGCGGACGTGGGTCGCGCGCGGGCCTTCTACGAACGGGTGATCGGGCTCGAGGCGTGGCCGGCGCCCGTCGACGGCGCGTCGGGCCGTGACGCCGCGACGAAGCCCGTGCTCGTCCTCGGTCGCGACCGACGCCCGCTCGTGCGCCTGAGCGGCGCGACGTCCGCAGCGCCGCCTGCTCGGACGTCGACGGGACTGTTCCACCTCGCGGTCCTTCTCCCCAGCCGTGCCGACCTGGCCGATTTCGTCGCCGCCCTGGTCGCGGCGCGCACGCCCGTGGTCGGGGTCGCGGATCACGGCGTGAGCGAGGCGATCTACCTGGAGGACCCGGACGGTCACGGCGTCGAGGTGTACGCCGACCGCCCGCGCGACGCCTGGCCACGGCGCGACGGCCGCATCGCGATGACCACCGATCCGCTGGACGTGGACGGCCTTCTGGCCCACGCCGCACGCGCGGCCGGACCGGCGGGCGGGCCGGTCGCCGGGCGTCCCTGGAGCGCTCCGGCCGGCACGCGGCTGGGCCACGTTCACCTGCGCGTCCGCGACGTGGACGAAGCGCTGACGTTCTACCGCGACGTCGTCGGGTTCGACCCGGTCGCCTCGCTGCCGGGCGCTGCGTTCCTGTCGGTGGGCGGCTACCATCACCATCTGGGCGTGAACGCGTGGCAGAGCGCCGGCGGCTCGCCCCCGGACGCCGCCGCGCCCCGCTTGCAGCGCGTGCGGGCCAGCGTCGCCTCCGACGACGCGCTGGTCGCCTTGCGCTCCCGTCTGGGCCCCGCGGCGTCCGCGGCCCACGACTCCCGGGTCGCGGCGTTCCGCGACCCCAGCGGGATCGCGTGGCGGGTCTTCGTGCGCGATCGGCCGTAGCGCTTTTTTCGGCCCGCCCCTGGGCTCGCGCCGCCACGAGCTCGGGGGCGCCTCCACCTCACTCCGCGCCCAGCAAGCCGTCGAGCTGCTCGAGTCGGTCCTCGGCCCGTCCGGCACGGACGGAGGACGCGTCCAGGTCGCGAACCTTGCCGTACCAGTCCACGGCCTGCCGGAACGCGCCGCGAACCTGCGCCTCCTCGGCGGCGGCCAGCAGGTGGGGCAGGGCGAGGTTCGTCTCGCCGGCCTGCTCGTAGTGGTACGCGATCCGGGCGGCATTCCCGTTCGTCGCTGCGAGCGCGTCGCCGGCCCGGCGATGCAGCATCGCTCGGACCGGGGCGGGGGTGGTCGCGCGGACGGCCGTGTAGACCAGGTCGTGCGAGAACGCGAGCCCCTCGATCAGTCGCGCCTCCTCGAGGGCGGTCCTGAGGGTGGACAGACTTTCGTCTCCCACCCGCAGGACCGTGCGGATCAGGTCCGGAGACGCGTCGGTCTGCGCCACCGCCAGCAGCTGCAGAAATCGGAGCTGGGCCACGCTGAGTCGACGGAACCGCACCTCGAGCACCTCCGCGACACGCGCGGGCAGCAGGTCTCCGAGCTCGGCGATGTCGAGGTCGCCCGCCTCGAGCAGCCCCTTGAGGGTCTCGATCACGAACAGAGGGTTGCCGCCCGTGATGCGGTGCAGCGTCGCCGCGAACGCTTGCGCGCCGTCCACCGCGGTGGACGCCAGCAGCGCCTCGACCGCCTCCGCCGACAGCGGCCCCAGCTCGACGTGGATCGCGGTGTCGCTGCGCACCAGGTCCGCGAGGAACGCCCGGAACGCGTCGTCGACCTCGTGCGTGCGGAACGTGCAGAGGGCGTACTGTCCCTCCCGCCCGGTGGCTTGCGGCGTGATGCGCGCGAACATGTAGTTCGCCATCTCTAGGCTGGCGGCGTCCACGAACTGCCAGTCGTCCGCGACCCAGACGTCCAGCCAACGGACGCTGAGGATCAGGAACTCCGCCACGGTGGCGTAGAAGAACTGCTTCTCCTCGAGGCTCGTCATCGGCGCCGGCGGACGGTCGCTCAACGCAGGGATCAGGCGGGAGAGCTCTCGCCGCATGATCGGCGTCAGCTCGATCCCGGGACAGCCGTCCAGCACGACGCGGAGCGCACGTGCTTGCGTGGCGTACGGAGCGGTCGCGTCGCCGGGACGCGCCTGGAACGCGTTCCAACGGACGCGGGGCACCTTCGACTCGGCGAACGCGTGCATCAAGCGGCTCTTGCCGATGCCCGCGACGCCGGAGATGTACACGACCTGTCCGTTCGCCCACGCCTCCTCCATCCTCGCCCAAGCGTCCTCGCGTCCGGCAAGCAGTGGAGGCCTCGCGACCTTCATGGGGATCCGGGGCTTCGGCCGCGGCCTGCGCTGGACGGTCGCCGCCTCGACGTCGCGCGCCAGCGCCACCGTCTCGGGCAGCGGCCGCACCCCGAACTCGACGCGAAGCATCTCGACGCACCGGTGGTACGCGTCCAGCGCCGCCGCCCGGTCCCCCGCCAGGTACGCCAGACGGATCACCCGACGGTGCGCGAGCTCGGACAGCCGATCGACGGCCAGCGCGCGCCGTGCCGCCGCGAGCGCCTCCGTCATTCGACCCTCCACCTCGAGCGTGTCCGCGCGCGCGGCCCAGCGCTCGATCCGCGCGACCCTGCGGCGCTCCACCTGGAACTCCGTCCACGCGTGCAGCTCGGCGCAGTCGCTCAGGTCGTACGCGGACAGGAGGTCGCCCTCCCCCTCGTCGACGCGGACGTCCGTCGACAGGCGCAAAGGATCGCCGTCCGCGATGGGCGCGCGCTTGCGCAGGGCGTGCACGGCCTGGCGCAAGCTGTTCCGCGGCGAGGCGGCGAGGGGCCACAGCAGGTCGGCCAGGAGCGCCCGGGGCGTAGGCCCCTCGATCGCGAGGTAGGCCAGCAGCGCCGCGACCTTGCGGCCCGGAACGAACGTCACGGCGCCGTCGCGCTGGACGGTCACGTCGTCCGAGACCGTCAGTCGCCAGAACCGCTGAAGCGTATCGCCCATGTCGGCACCTCGCTCTCGCCCTGCCCCTCGCCCCCTCCGAGCGGTGGCTAGGGGAGCGTCGCCAGGAACGCGTCCACGATCTCGACGTAGCGCTCGGGATGCTCGACGAAGCCCATGTGGCCGGCGTCCGCGACCAGCACGACGCGCGCATCTGGAACGGTCGCGACGTACGCGTCGATCCCCTCCGGCACGACCGTGTCCTCGTCGCCGTGCACGATCAGCAGCGGCGCCTGGAGCGTCGCGAGCTCGTCCAGCCAGTTCCAGTCGCCCATCGACTCGAAGACCGGCAGGATCGTGAAAAACACGTTGTCGTCCCATTCGGTCGGGAGCGCGCACACCTTCCGGTTCATGTCCGGGATCAGGTGCGCCGAGGAGTCCGCCACCTGCGACACGTGGATGATGTCGTACGCCCCGAGGCATGCCTCGTAGCCGGGCATGTCGTCGGGCACCGAGGCGAAGTACGCGTCGAGCGCGTCGAAATCGGGACCCGGCTTCAGCGTCTCCATCTGCGCGTACGGATCCGCCGCGGGCTCGATCGGGCCGAACGCGACCACACCGCGCACGCGGCCTGGATGACGCGCCGCGTAGAGCTGCGCGAAGCCGCCCCAGAGCGACCAGCCCAGGATCGTGGCCGGCTCGCCCCCGAAATGCTCGTGCACGGCCGCGATGTCGGCGATCTCGTGGTCCATGCCCAGCAGCGCGGGATCACGGATCGGGGTCGAGAGTCCGCGCCCTCGCGTGTCGTAGAACACCACCGTCCACGCTCCGACCAAGCCCGAGAGCGGCACGGCCGCGCTGATCTGGTTCGTCACGATCAGATCGGGCGGCCCGTCGCCGTGCTTCTGGTAGTACAGCGCCACGTCGTCGCCGACGGGGATGTACCCCTCTTCGATCGACTGGGCCGCCGCTCCCCCCGAGAACGCCGCGAGAACCACGGCCACGAGAACGGCGACGAGACCTCCGGCGCGCTCACCCAGGCTCCATGTCGTGATTCGTCCCATACCCATCCCTCCCCTTCGCACGAACCGAGCGTAGGAAGGGAGGCGTTATTCGGGCGTTATGCCGGCGTGGCGCCGTCGTTTCGGCACCGATCCCTGACCGGGCGCCTCGGCGCGGAACGGCTCCACGTCGCTGCTACGCTTCGCGCATGCCTGCCACCCCGACGTTCGACGCCGCGACGATGCCGATCGAGGCGATCGCGGAACGCATGCGCCACCACCTCGAGGAGGCGGGCCGCGTCGATCTGCTGATCCCCGATCCGGACGACGGCGAGGGGCTGTGGCCGGGCGAGCCTCGACCCGACGGCGCGCCCCGACGCGACTGGCGGGCGTGGCTGGACCTCGCCGACGCGGTCGGCGCGCGCATGCGGACGCCGCGCCCGGTCGGCGGACCCGGGCCCCGTACGCTGCGCCTTCCGTTCGTCCGCCTGAGCGGCGAAGCGGAGCTCCACGCCGACGGCGGACGCTCCGAGGGACGCTACGGTCCGCAGGGGGCGTTCACGCGCCTCCGAAAGACCGAGCATCCGGGCTTCCTGCTGCCGCTCCTCGACGCCGTAGCCTTCGCCGCGCCGAAGAACCCGCGCCGGGTGCTGGTCGTCGGCTGCCACCGCGGCGACGAGATCGAGGCCCTGACCCGGCTGCAGCCGCCCATCCCCGCGGACCGCGTCACCGGCCTGGACCGCGAGCCCGCCGCGCTGGACGAGGCCCGGAGTCGCTTTCCCACCGCTCGCTTCGTCCAGGCCGACCTGCGAGATCCCATCGCACTGGCCGACCTGGCCACTGCCGACGCGGCCGAGGTGGACGCCGACGGCGATGCCGACGGGAACGCCGACACTCGCTACGGACTGATCGTCGCGATCGACGTGCTGCAGAGCCCCGATCTGGACGG
>CAZLQH010000024.1:21591-25498 GCA_964561595.1 uncultured bacterium
CTCGCTACGGACTGATCGTCGCGATCGACGTGCTGCAGAGCCCCGATCTGGACGGCCCAGCGGTGTTGCGGACGCTGGTGCGCGAGCTGGCCGCGCCGTCCGGCGGCGTGGTGATCGGACTCCCCTGCAGCCGTTTCCGAGGGGGCGAGGTCGTCTGGGGCGCGCGAACCCGCAACTTCCGCGAGGCCGACCTGTCGCTCGTCGTGCGCGACCTTGCCGGCCATCGCCGCTATCTGCACCAGCACGGCTATCGGACGCGCATCGGCGGGCGCTACGACCTGCTGCTTGCGGGGCGAAGGTAGCAGCCCTGCGGTCGTGGCCGGGAGGGAGTCGCTTGACTGGAAACCAACCAGTCGGTATAACTCGAGCATGAGCGACGTCCGTGACCGCATCGTCGCCACGACCTCGGTGCTGCTGACCCGGCAGGGCTATCACGCCACGGGCCTCAACCAGATCGTGCGCGAGAGCGGAACACCGCGGGGATCGCTCTACCACTACTTCCCTCACGGAAAGGAGGAGCTGGCGGCGGAAGCGATCCGGCACCGCGGGAAACAGATGCGAGCCCACATCGCCAGTGAACTGGCCCGTTTCGACGATCCCGTCGAAGCGCTCGTGCAGCTGTTCCGCACCATGGTCGCGAACCTGGTCCGCCGCGAATTCACGACGGGTGCACCCATCGCTGCCGTCTCGATGGAAGCCAGCAGCACCAGCGAGACACTGCGCCTCGCCTGCGAAGAGGTCTACCGCGAGGTGCGCGAGCCAATCGCGGAGGCGCTCATGCGAAGCGGCATGGACCGCGATGCTGCACGTCAGCGTGCGATCGCGGTGGTCGCCGCCCTCGAGGGCGGCTTGGTGCTGAGCTACACCTCCCTCGACCCGTTGCCGCTCGAGGCGGTCGGCGAGATGCTGGAGGTGATGCTCACGCGACCGGCCGACTGACGCATCACGCCGCCGCTATACCGACCGTTCGAGCTAACCCTCATCTTGACCCTGCTTTCGATCGACTCGTTCGGAAGCGCCCACCACCGCCCGATTCTCCGCGAAGCACGATCCGCCGCCCGCTCGCTTCTATACCGACCAGTCGGTTAATCCCTAGGAGGAACCATGTCCTATCCCGCACCTCACGCACGCGCGCCTTTCGACGATCGAGGAACCTCCGCGTTCCTCCTAGTGCGCCTCGCGACGATCCTCGCAAGCGCCGCTCTTCTTTCGCTCGCCACTCCCGCCCGTGCCCAGAACGCGGTCGACGGTCCTGTGACGGAACTCGCGATTCGCTTGGTCAGCGCGCCTCTCGACACGTTCACGACGGCGCGCGAGGCCTTCATCGCGGCACTGGTCGAGCAGGACGGGGTCGGCACCGACCGGGAGTTCGTCGCCATCCTCGACGGCCGCACGTTCGAACCGCCCGCCGCCGCGACCTACGTCGGTATGACCCAGTACGGCGACGCCGCGTCCTTCGCCGAAGCTGGCGAGGCGCTCGCTGCAGGATCGGAGGCCCAGGCGTTCTTCGGTACCTTCACCCCCTTGGTCTTCACGGCGTTGCGCCCTCTCGACGCCGCGGACGCGTACGACCTCGCAGGCATCGCGGACCAGTCCGGGCAGGTGCTCGAAATCGCCGTCCGCGACCTCTCGACCTTCGCCGACTTCGACACCACGGACTACGACGCCCGCCGGCTCGCCTTCCTCGACGTGCTGAGCTCCATGCCGGGCGTAGTCGACGAGTACCAGTGGGTCTCGATCCTCGATCCGAACATCGTCGTCGGCATGACCGTCTACGAGAGCGCCGAAGCGTTCGAGAGCCTCGCCGGCGACGCCGCGCTCCTCGAGGTGGCCATGCCTTTCCTCCAGAAATACCCGGCTTTCGCCGGATACATCGTGGTCGACGCCCGCTGACCGATCACCGAAGCAGGACAGACACGCCGGCTCGCACGATGCGAGCCGGCGTGTCTCGTCGGCCGGTGGCACCCGAACGCTTCCACGCGCGGGCATGATGCGGTCATGACTCTCGCCCTCGACCACCTTCTCTACGCCGGCCCCGACCTCGAGCGCTCGATCTTGGAGCTGCGGCGACTCTCCGGCGAAACGCCGGTCGTTGGCGGCCGCCACGTCGGTTTCGGTACCCACAATGCGTTGCTCGGACTCGGTGGCGACGCCTACCTCGAGGCGATCGCGCCCGATCCAGAGCAGGACGGCGGACCGTTCGCTGCCTCACTCCAACCGATGCGCACAACGGAACTGCACGCATGGTGCGTGCGGACCGACGATCCGGACGGTCTCGTGTCAGTCATCGAAGCGAGCGGGCACGGCGTGAACCGGTACGCCATGTCCCGCACGACGTCGGACGGCGACGAGCTCTCCTGGGAACTGCTGTTCGCGACCGATCACCCGTGGGCCGGAGCGGCTCCGTTCTTCATCCATTGGGGAGACACGCCGCATCCGGCGACGCGGCTCGAAGGATCGATCCGTCTCCGGCGGCTGGCCGTGCAACAACACGATCCTGCGGCCCTTGGCGCCTGGCTGGACGCGATCGGACTGCCGAACGGGACCCGCGAGCCGGTCATGGTCGAATCCGCCCCCGCACGCGGGCTACGGGCGGATCTGTCGGGACGGCGTGGACCGTTCGTCCTGCGCGGCGGGGCCGGCGGCTTTCGGCTGTAAGGCTCGCTTTCCCACCGTTCAGCCGACGGCCGGGGACTCCCGCGACCACGTCCGCCCGAGAAGGGCCGCGGCTGGCCCCAACAGCAGCGCCGACGCGACGAACGCGGCCGGCATGCCCGCGAGCGCCGCGATGAGGCCCAACAGCGGTCCGCCAAGCACCTGCCCGAGAGCGTCGGCCACGCCGGCCGAGGAGAACGCCGTCGCCCGCGTCGAAGGCTCGAGCTCTCGGTTGAGCCAGGCCGTGTAGAGCGGCACGTGCAGGCGTCCGGCGACCCGGGCCGCGAGATACGTTGCGACCGCAAGATCGAGCCGGCCGGCCAGACCGAACGCCGCCACCGCCAGCGCTTGGACGGCCATCGCCGCCGCCAACCACGCCACCAGGATCCGTCGACCACCCCCGCGCGCGTCGTTGCGACGCAAGGCACGATGTGCCAGCTCGGCGACACCGATCCCGAGCACGGCCGTCACTGCCGCAAGCACCCCGAACGCCAACGGCGCAGCCACGCCCGCCGGCAGGCCGGGTCCCGCGAGGAGGCGCGCCTCCCACAGGCGATCGAACGTCTCCGACGAAGCGCCAACGAAGACGGCGACGATCAGGATCGTTCCGATCAGCGGGCGGCGCCGCGCCGCGGAGGCGGCACGTACGAGCGTCGCGCGCATCGACCGCACCGGATTCCGGTGCGCCGCCTCTGCGGGGGCGAAGCTCCGCTCGCGCATCGCGAGCGCCAGGTACGCCGCGAGCACCAGGAACACCGCGCCGCCGAAGATCAACGGAAATCCGAGGGTCACGCTTCCGAGCCAGGCGGCAAAAGGGATGCCGAGCAGCAGTCCGGCCTGGCGCAGCTGCGCGGCACGCAGGAAGGCGACGTTGGCGCGCGCCTCGCCGATCTCGTCGGACAGCCAGGCCTCGAGCGCGCCGGACTCGAAGCTCGCCCCGAGACCCCACACCATCTGCGCCGCCAGCACCGACGCGAAGACGGGTACGAGCCCTTCGAGCATGAACCCGAGCCCGATCAACACCGTCCCCACGAGCACGGACAGCCGCCGGGAGATCGTGTCGGCCACCACGCCGGTCGGAAGCTCGGTCAGCAGCACCGTCGCTTCGAGCACCGTGCCGACCAGCACGAGCTCGAATGGGCCCAATCCCACGTCGCGAATCCGGTAGATCGACGACAGCGTGGCGAACACGGCGAAGGCGTACGCCGACGCCGCGGCGTGCACGTAGTACACGCGCAATGGCGGATGTCCC
>CAZLQH010000024.1:25598-27052 GCA_964561595.1 uncultured bacterium
ACGTACCAGATCGCCTGCACGTCGTCGTGCGCGGCCAGGACGTGCGCGAGCTCGTCGCGCGCCCCGGTGACCAGGTTCAGCGCGCCGGCGGGCAGATCGCTGGTGTCCAGCACCTGGTACAGGTCGGTCGCGGCCAGCGGCCAGCGGGGCGAGGGCACCGCCACCACGCGGTTGCCCAGCGCCAGCAGCGGCGCCGCCATCGACACCAGCGCCAGCAGCGGCGCCTCGTCCGGGCAGGCCACGCCCACCACGCCCAGCGGCTCCTTCATCGCCAGCGTCACCGCGCGCAGGGGAACCTGATGGACGTCGCCGTCCATCTTGTCGGCCCAGGCGGCGTAGGCGAACAGTCGCTCGACCGCCAGGCGCACCTCGGCGTGCGCCTTCGCGCCGTTCGTGCCGGTCAGGGCGCGGACACGGTCGGCGAACTCGGCCTCGCGGACCGCCAGGTTCTCGGCCAGGTAGTAGAGCACCTGGGCCCGCGCATGCGCGGTGGCCTTGCCCCACGCGGTCCCCTTGCGGGCCGCCTCGACCGCGTCGCGGACGTCCTTGCGACTGCCCAGGCCGGCTTCGCCGAGGTGCGCCCCGTCCGCCCCGACGACGGCGTAGACGTAGTTCCCGTCCGGACGCCGCTGCTTGCCGCCGACGTACAGCTTGGCGGTGCGGTCGATGCCCGGGCCGTCCTCCGGCGTGCGCCCCGTGCCCACGCCGGCGACCGGCGGCGGCGCCAGCTCGTCGTCGTCGTAGGCAGGCCGGCGCCGCTCGTGCGTCGGCGTCAGGTACGCCGTCATCCCCTCGCGGCCGCCTTCGCGCCCGAAGCCGGACTCGCGCACCCCGCCGAAGCCGGCGGCGGCGTCGAACTGGTTCGTGCCGTTGATCCAGACCACGCCCGCCTCGAGCTTCGGGGCGACGTCCAGGCAGAGGTTCACGTCCTCGCTCCAGACGCTCGCGGCCAGCCCGTAGCGGCTGTCGTTGGCCATCTCGACCGCCTCCGCAGGCGTCCGGAACGTCGTGCTCACCAGCACCGGACCGAAGATCTCGACCTGGGCCAGCGTCGAGGCGGGGTCGACGTTCGTGAACAGCGTCGGCGGGAAGAACAGTCCCTCCTCGGGCACCGCCCACGACGGCTGCCAGCAGACCGAGCCCTCGGCCTCGCCGACGGCGCACAGCTCGCGGATCCGCTCCAGCTGGACCGGCGCGACGATGGCGCCCATGTCGATCGCCTTGTCCAGCGGGTCGCCGACCCGCAGCGTCTCCATCCTGCGGCGCAGCCGGTCCAGGAACTCTTCGGCGATGCCCTCCTGCAGAAGCAGCCGGCTGCCGGCGCAGCACACCTGGCCCTGGTTGAACCAGATCGCGTCGACGACCCCTTCGACCGCACCGTCCAGATCGGCGTTCTCGAACACCACGAACGGCGACTTGCCGCCCAGCTCCAGGGTGAGCCCCTTGCCGCTGCC
>CAZLQH010000025.1:0-7962 GCA_964561595.1 uncultured bacterium
CTCACCCCCGCAGCAACAGCCCGTCCCCCTCGACGTCCAGATCGGTCGGCGCGGCCGTGCCGCTGCGGGCCAGGACGCGCTCGATGCGGTCCGCGGTGTACGGCTTGCAGAACAGGTAGCCCTGACCGTAGGTGCAGCCGGCGTCGCGGAGCCAGGCGTGCTGCTCGCGGGTCTCGATCCCTTCGGCGACGACCTCGAGGCCCAGCTTGGAGCCCAGGGTCAGGATCGTCTCGACGATCGGGGCGGTGCCTCCGGCGGTGCCGCCGCCACGGAGGGCCAGGCCCGAGACGAACGAGCGGTCGATCTTCAGCGTCCGGATCGGGAGCTGCTGCAGGTACGCCAGCGACGAGTAGCCGGTGCCGAAGTCGTCCAGCGCGATCCGCACGCCGAGCTTGCCCAGCCGCTTCAGGGTGCGGAGCGACGCGGCGTAGTCCTTCATCAGGACGGTCTCGGTGATCTCGAGCTCCAGGCGCTCGGGAGGGATGGCGCTGTCGCGCAGGGCGTCCTCGACCGCGCGGACGAAGTCCTTCTGGCGGAACTGCAGCGTGGAAACGTTCACCGCCAGGGTGATCGGCGGCAGCCCCGCCTCGTCCCAGGCGCGGAGCTGGAAGCACGCCTGCCGCAAGATCCAGCGCCCCAGCGGAAGGATCAGGCCGGTCTCTTCCGCCATCGGCACGAACTCCTCCGGCGACACCAGCCCCAGCATCGGGTTGCGCCAGCGGAGCAGCATCTCGACGCCTGTGGACGCGCCGCTGCGGAGGTCCACCTTGGGCTGGTAGTGCAGCTCGAACTCGTCTTCGTGAAGCGCGGCGCGAAGCTGGTTCTCGATCTGGAGCCTGCGGTCGTTGTGGATCTGGCTTTCGACCGTCGTGAAGCCGACGCCGTTGCGGCCGGCCTGCTTGACCTGGTACATGGCGTGGTCGGCGTTCTTGAGCAGCGACGCGACGTTCGTCCCGTCGCGCGGGAAGATCGCGATGCCGATGCTGGCGCCCACCTCGACGTGGCGACCGCCGATCTCGTAGGGAGCGTTGAGCCGGTCGAGCAGCTTGCGCGCGACCGCTTCCGCGCTGTCCTGCTCGCGCAGTCCGCGCAGCACGATCGTGAACTCGTCACCGCCCAGACGGCCGACGAGGTCGGCTTGGCGCACGTGCTCGCGGATGATCTGGGCGACGCGCTTCAGCAGCAGATCGCCGAACTCGTGGCCGTACGTGTCGTTGACGACCTTGAACCGATCGAGATCCACGAACAGCATCGCGAGGATGTCGCCGTTGGCGTGCGCCTGGCTCATCGCCTCCCCGGCTTGCACCTCGAACGCGGTGCGGTTCAGCAGGCCGGTGAGCGGGTCGTAGCTCGCGCGGAGGCTCACGACGCGCTGCGCGCCCAGGCTCCGCTCCAGCCGGCCGATCCAGCCCCCCGCGACCGTGGCGACGGCGAACCCGCCGAGAACGACGGGGTCGAGAAGCGCGAGCGTGCCCCACGGATCGGCGGCCTCCCACGGGCGGGTCACGACCGTCACCGCGAGGAGCGCGGCGGCCGCTCCGCCGAGCCAGCCGAACGCGCGGGCGACGAAGATCACCATCGCCGACGCGGCCAGCGCGTCGAGCCACGTCGGCGTGGTCGGCCATGCGGCCACCGCTCCCACCGCGACGGGGGCGAGCAGGGCTGGCACCAGGCGGCTCCAACGGTTCATCGCCGGTCAGCGTAGTGCGGGACCGCCAACGAAGTTGTTACAAATTGCGTGCGCGGTCCCGTACCGGCCGCCCGGCGCGACCACGCGCGCAGACCGTCGCGCCGTGGGCGACGGCACGGACCGCCGTACGCCGAACGGTTCGTCAGTTCCTGCCAGCGCCCTTGCCGCGCTGCATCAGCTCCTCGAGCGCGCGTACGCGCCCGCCGCCGATCGTGGCGGAGACGCCGTCGGTGGCCAGCAGGCCGGCCAGGAACGACAGCGCGCGCTCCGCTTCGTCGGCCCGTTCCGACGCGAAGATGGGCGCGTCCCAGCCGCCGGGCATGAACGCGACGACCTCGAAGGTGTCGGGCGGAACGGTGCCGGCGTCGATGGCGTCGGGCGAGGCGTCCTCGGGGAACACGTCGACGAGGTCCACCGCTTCCGCGACCGACAGGTTGATCAGTTTTTCGTCCAGGCTGCGGATCCACATGCGGATGGCCCTCCTTGGCGCGCTGCATCGTACCCTCGGGGGACCCGTGCGAGGGTTTTGTCCTCGTGCCGTCCGCGTCCGCTCGAGACGCGGGTGGCGTGCCGCGCCGATTCGTGCGACATTGCCCGGAGGCCTCATGAAGATCGATCGCATCGAACTGCGCGAGCTCCCCATGCGTCTGCGCTTCCCGTTCCAGACCAGCTTCGGCGTGGAGCAGGAGCGTCGCATCCTGCTCGTGACGCTGTACGCCGACGGGCTCGAGGGCGTCGCCGAGTGCGTCGCCGGAGCGTTCCCCGGCTACTCGTCCGAGACGACGGACACCTGCTGGACGATCATCGAGCGGTTCGTCGCGCCGCGGCTGGTCCGGCGCTCGTTCGCCACGCCGGACGAGCTGCTGCACGCGCTGAGCGACGTTCGCGGGCACGACATGGCGGTCGCCGCCGTCGAGATGGCGTTCTGGGACCTGCAGGCCAAGGCGCTGGACGTGCCGCTCTGGGTGCTGCTTGGCGGCCGTTATCGGCCGATCCCGGTCGGCGTCTCGATCGGCATCCAGGAGAGCGTGGAGGCCACGGCCGCGGTCGCGGCCCGGCATGTCGCCGAGGGCTACAAGCGGGTCAAGCTCAAGATCGCGCCCGGCTGGGACGTTCGCGTCGTCGCCGCGGTGCGCGAGGCGCTGCCGGAGACGCCGCTCACGGTGGACGCCAACAGCGCCTACCGCCTGACCGACGCCCGGCTGCTGCGCGAGCTCGACGCGTTCGGCTTGGACTACGTCGAGCAGCCGCTGGCGCACGACGACCTGGTGGACCACGCCGAGCTGCAGCGCCAGCTGGCCACCTCGATCTGCCTGGACGAGTCGGTCCACTCGCCCGAGGACGCGCGAAAGGGCCTTCAGCTGGGCGCGGGCCGGATCATCAACCTCAAGGTCGGCCGGGTGCGCGGGTTCCGACGCGCCCGCCAGGTGCACGACGTCGCGGCCGCGTTCGGCGCACCGGTCTGGTGCGGCGGGATGCTCGAGAGCGGGATCGGCCGCGCCGCCAACCTGCACCTCTCGACCCTCGACGGCTTCACGCTACCGGGCGACACCAGCAGCGCCAGTCGCTACTGGGAGCGCGACCTGATCGACCAGCCGCTCGAGGCGACGGACGGCATGCAGATCGTCCCCTCGGACGGCCCGGGTCTGGGCGTCACGCTGGACCGGTCGTTCGTCGAGGCGCGCACGACGCGGGTCGAGACCTACTGAGCCGCGGTCCGGTCGGCGAGCTCAGTGGTGGTGGGCCTCCTCGTAGGCGTCCGCCTCTTCCTTGGTCGCGTGGACGGTGCCGTCGGGATGCTCGGGCGGCGAGTAGATCGTGTAGAGGCGGAGCGGCTCGCCGCTCGAGGTGTTGATCACGTTGTGCTCGACGCCTGCGGGCACGACGACCGCCGAGCCGACGCCCAGCTCGTGCTCGGCACCGTCCAGCACGGCCTTGGCCCGGCCGCTCTCGACGCGGAGGAACTGATCGGTGGCGGGGTGCGTCTCGGCCCCGATCTCCTCGCCGGGTGCGAGCGTCATCAGCACCAGCTGGCTGTGCTCGCCGGTGTGGAGCACCCGCCGGAAGTCCTCGTTCGTTCGGGTCGCGGTCGCGATGTCGTCTACGTACGCCACGATCGTCCTCTCCGCGGCCCGCAGCGGGCGGGCCGCAAGGCGAGCGCGCGCTGCCGCGACCACGAGCCATCCGCGCGCCGCCGCATGCGCAGCGCCTCGCCACGATTCGACCGTAGCGAGGCGCTGTTGCTGCGTGGGTCGGCGGTACGCCCACGTCCGCTCGTCGGACTCCGACCGACAGCGTTCAGAGGCTGCGGATCAGCCCGCCGTCCACGAGCACGTGCTCCCCGGTGACGTACGACGCGGCGGGGCTCGAGAGGAACGCCGCCACCCGACCGAACTCGGCCGGGTCGCCCAGCCGGCCCAACGGGATCTTCGAGACCGCGTCGGCGCGGACCTGTTCCGGCGTCTTGCCGGTCTTCTTCGCGTTGGCCGCGTCGAGCTGGTCGATGCGCGGCGTCAGCACCCGCCCGGGCGAGAGGACGTTCACCCGCACGCCGTCGCCGGCGTACTCCTCGGCCAGGTGCTTGCAGAGCGCCCGCACGGCCGGCCGGAACACGTTGCTCAGGAGCAGGTTCGGGATCGGCTGCACCACGCTGGAGCTGGCCAGCGCCAGGATCGAGCCGCCGCCGGCCTGCTGCAGGTGCGGCAGCGCCAGGCGGGCGCTTCGCACGACGCTCTGGAGCGTCAGCTGGTACGCCCGGTCCCAGGCGGCTTCCTCGGTCCCCGCGAAGCCGCCCGGCGGGGGACCGCCCGCGTTCGCGACGAGCAGGTCCAGCCCGCCCATCGCGGCGACCGCCTCCGCGAACAGCTTCTCGAGCGCCGCGCCGTCGGCCACGTCGCACTCGAAGGCGTGCACGACCGCGCCGGTCTCGCGGTGGATGTCGGCGGCAGCCGCTTGGGCGCGGTCCAGCTCCCGGCTGCACAGCGCCACCTGCGCGCCTTCGCGCGCCAGCTCGGTCGCCGTGGCGCGTCCCAGTCCGCTGCTGGCGGCCAGCACCAGGGCGCGTTTTCCGTTCAGTCCTAGATCCATGTCGTTCCTCCTCGGCGGGTCCGGCCGATGCCGGGCCCCAGGGGCGTCGTGCGCGCGAACGTGCCTCGGCACGCCCACGCTTCGGTGCGAGCGTGACGGCTCAGGCGGGCAGCTCCAGGTCGCCGGGGCCGAGCTTCAGCCCGCAACGCGCGACGACGCGGGCCAGCTCTTCGCGATCGAGCTCGGTCAGCGAGGGGGCGGGGGGGCGGCAGACCTCGGTGGCGTACACGCCGCGCAGCCGGTAGACGTGCTTGCGCATCGCCAGCCCGATGCCGGGCTGGAACTCGTAGCGCATCAGGTCGATCGTCCGGTGGAACAGCCGCTCGGCGCCGACCACGTCGCCGTCCCGGAACCGGCGATAGATGCCGATCAGCACCTCGGGGAACGCGAAGCCGGTCATGATCCCGACCGAGCCGCGCTGCAGCTCCTCGAGGAAGTACTGCCCGCCCAGGCCGCCGAACACGCCGATCCGGCCTTCGGACGCCTCGATCACGGCGGTGACCTTGGGCAGCGCCGGGACCTCCTCGAGCTTGATGTAGGGCGCCAGGCCCTCCAGGGCCAGCCGGCCGATCAGCGGCACGGACAGCTTCAGCCCGAACGAGGCGGGATAGTCGTGCAGGATCATCGGCAGCGAGGTGGCTTCCGCCACCGTCTTGAAGTGCCGATACAGCGCCTCGTCGTTCTGGGGCGCGATCGGCGCGACGAACACCGCGTCGGCGCCCAGCGCCTCGGCCTCCTCGGCCTGCTCCACCGCGCCGGCCGTGCCGAGCGCGCGCACGCCGACCCAGACGGCCAGTCGGCCCTCGGCGCGGTCCACGACGCTCCTGACCACCTCGGCCCGCTCGGCCTGCGACAGCTTGTGCGCCTCGCCCAGGAAGCCGAGGATCGCGACGCCGTCCGCGCCCACGTCGGCCATCAGGTCGATCGACCGCTCGAGGCTCTCGATGTCGATCGTCCCGTCCTCCAAGAACGGTGTCGGCAGGATCGGGTTCACCCCCTGCAGGGGCTCGCTCGTGTCCATGGTCTCTCCTTTCCGAACCCGCGCAGCATATCCGCCGAGCGCCGCGGCGGGGGTCAGACCTCGTTCGCGTCGCCCACGCTCAGCGCGGCCTCCGGCAGGAGCGCCAGCAGCTCGGCGAGCGCCATCTCGGCCTCGTCGTCGACGAGGACCGCCAGGACGCGCGGACCGGCGTCGCCGATCAGGGCGACGACGGGATCGTCCATCCCTTCGAGCCGTCCGACGAACAGGCGCGCCGCGAGGGGCGATCCGGGCTGGCGAATCCACAGGTCGATTCCGTCCATGGGGGAAGGGTAGCGTGTCGGGGATGCAGGAACGCGAACCTCCGTCCCGTCCCGCCGCGGACCCGCTGGCGCCGCTCCCCGGCGATCCGTCGCCCGTAGCCCCGCCGCTGGCGTACCGCGGCCCACACGGCGTGGGCGTCCGGACCGTTCAGGTCGTCCATGGCGATCAGCCCGACCCCGTCGGCGGCGGGCGGCACGCGCGCTCCCTGACCCTCGAGATCTGGTACCCGTCCGAACGCGACGAGACGGTCGTGCACCACGACGCCTTCCCGCCGTCGCCCGGTGTGCCGGCCCGTCCGTTCGCGTTCGTGGGCCGCGGCGCTCGCGACGCGCCGCCGCTGCACGGTCCGTGGCCCGTCGTGCTCCTGGCGCACGGCTACCCCGGATCACGCGTGCTCATGACCCACCTCGCGGAGCCGCTGGCCAGTCGCGGCTGGCTGGTCGTCGCCGCGGATCATCCCCGCAGCACGCACCTGGATCTCGGACCGTTCGTGGACACGCTTCTGCACCGGCCGCGGGACCTGCTGTTCCTGCTGAGCTGGCTCGACGCCGGCCTTCCGGGGGCGCCCCCGGAGCTTGCGGCGCTGCCGGACGACGGCCGACGGGCCGTGCTGGGCTACTCGATGGGCGGCTACGGTGCGCTCCTGGCCGCGGGCGCCCGGCTGGATCCCGCCGCCCGGCTGGAGGCGCTGGGCGTCCCCGCAGGGTGGCGCTCGCCGCTGGCTCCGGTGCTGCGCGGACGGCACGGGAAGGAGCTGGACGCGGCGCGAGGCCGGATCGGCACCATCGTCGCGCTGGCACCGTGGGGCGGGCGGGACGCGATCGCGCTCTCGAGCCTGGCCGAGGTTCGTGCCAGGACGCTTCTGCTGGCCGGCGACGCGGACCAGGTCAGCGGCTACGACGACGGGGTCGTGCCGATCTTCGAGCACCTTCGCGGCGCGCACCGTCGCCTGGTGACGTTGCACGGGATGGGCCACAACATCGCGCCCGATCCGCCGCCCGCCGCGGCGTGGCGAGCCGGCGACGCCGACGGCTACCGACACTACGCCGACGCCGTCTGGGATCCGAGGGTCACGAACGACCTGGTGCGGCACTTCACGGTGGCGTTCTTGGAACGGACCGAGGCGGATGCGGCATCGAGCGAGGGGTGGCCGGGCGCGTGGAATCCACCCGCCTCGCTGCGGCACGCGATCCACATCCGCACGGGCCAGGCGGACGCCGCCTCACCCCCTCTCGACTGAGGGAAGCGGTCCGTCCACGGTCGTCCGGGCGGCGGGGGCGGGATCCCGCCGCGCGCGGACGCCTGGAGCGCCATGATCGTCGGCACGCGGTCATCGTAGGTGAAGGGGCCCGGGCCGGACACGTGCCTCCGTGATCCCTGCCGTCCGCGTCCTTGCCGGTGCCCCGTCCGGTCGGGCTTCTGCCGCGAGGCCGGCGGCCCGGGACCACCTCGGGTCAGGCGGTCACGCTTCGCGCTCCTCCGTCCGGTACGGCGCCAGCGCGTTCCGGTAGGCGTCCGGAATCGGCCGCGGCGCCATCCGCTCGTAGTCGTACAGCACCACGACGCTCGCGATGCGCGAAGCCACCTCGTCGTCCGCCGTCACGGTCTGCGCCAGGCGGACGCTGGTGCGGCCGGTGCCGGCCACCCGCGTCTGGACCTCGATCCGCTGGCCGAACGTCACCTGCCGGACGAAGTCCATCTCGAGCCGGGCCAGGATCAGGTCCCCCGACGGCGGCTCCAGGCCCCGCATGAAGGCGATCCGCGCGATCTCGATCCAGGTGCCGAACACGACGTTGTTGACGTGCCCGAACATGTCGGTATCGCGGAAGCGCATCTGGATCGGCAGGCGGTGCACGCCGCCGTCCCAGCGCTGGACCAGGGG
>CAZLQH010000025.1:8062-26748 GCA_964561595.1 uncultured bacterium
AGCGCATCTGGATCGGCAGGCGGTGCACGCCGCCGTCCCAGCGCTGGACCAGGGGGTGCTCATCGCGTGGACGCATGCCGACAGCGTAGCGGCGCCGGCCCCCTGCACAGGCGGGACGGCGGCCGGCCGGGCACGAGTACGCTCCGTAGCCGCCCGGCGCGGCCGCGCTCACCCCTCGAGCACGCCGCGGCTCGGCAGGCGGGTCGACGCGAGCGCCGCCGCGAGCGCGGCGACCACCAGCCCCGCGAACAGTCCGCGGAAGGCGGCGTCGCCGGGCGTCGATCCGAGCACCGCCGCCATCGTGGCCGTGCCGACGATGCTGCCCAGGTACCGCATCGTCGAGAACAGGCCGGCGGCCTGACCGGCGCTGGCGCGGCCTGCGACGTGCAGCGCCGCCGCCTGCACCGGAGCGGAAGCGAGTCCGACGCCGCTCCCGACGACCACCAGCGGAAGAACGATCAGCGGCCAGCCCCAGTCGGGCGCGACGAACGCCAGCGGGACCAGGCCGACCGCCGCAAGGGAGGCGCCCCCCACCGCCGGGCCGCGCCGCCCGACCCGGTCTGACCAGGCGCCGCCGATCGGCCCGAAGAGCATCATGGAGACCGACATCCCGGCCAGCGCCAGGCCCACCTCGCGCGCGCTCCAGGCCGCGCGCTGGTCGAGGAACAGCGGGAGCGCCAGCAGGACGGTGTACATCGCCAGGTTGCTGCACAGGATCGACAGGCCGGACGCCAGGAAGCCGCGCCGGCGGAACAGACCGAAGTCCAGCACCGGCGCCTGCGTCCGGACCACGTGACGACGGAGCGCCCACGCCCCCGCCGCGGCGACGGCTCCGAGCAGCGGCGCGCTGGTCCAGGGAACCCCGGGGACGCGCCAGAGGGTGCCGGCCAGCGTCGCCGCGACCAGGACCGTCAGGACCAGTCCCGCTCCCGCCAGATCGAAGCGTGCCGCGTCGGTCCGCGACGCCGGCCTGGGGAGGCGGGCGGCCCAGAGGATGCCGGGCAACAGCACCACCAGGTTGACCGCGAAGATCCAGCGCCAGCCCAGCGCGTCGGTGACCAGGCCGCCCAGCGGAGGCCCGAGGGCGGCGGCGAGGCCGACGCCCGCCCCGATCGCGCCCAGCGCCCGACCCTGGCGCTGGACCTGCAGCGCGGCCCGGACCATCGCCGCGCCGTTCGGGATGGCGCTCGCCCCGGTCACCGCCTGAAGGGTACGGGCGACGACGAGCACCTCGACCGACGGGGCGAACGCGGCCAGGATCGTCGCCAGGGTGAACCCGGCGAGACCGATCAGCATCATGCGCCTACGGCCGAAGCGGTCGCCGAGGCTGCCGCCCAGCGGCTGCACCGCCGCCATCGCCACCAGGTAGGAGACGACGATCCAGCTTCCCCAGGTGACCGACGCGCCCAGGTCGCTCAGCATCGTGGGCAACGCGACGACGATCATCGTCGAGTTGAGCGGCGCCAGCACGCTGGCCGCGAGCGCCGCCGGCACGACCGCGCGCGGCGCCGCCGGCGACACGTCGTTCACGACGCCTCGCTCACGAAACCGCGCTCACGATTCCCGACTCACGCTTCCGGAATCACGACGCGGCGACGATCCGCACCAGCCCGCGATCGCCGTCGACCTCGACCTGCTGCCCGTCGTGCAGGGCACGCGTCGCGCCGGCGATGCCCACCACCGCGGGCAGCCGGTACTCCCGCGCGACGACGGCGGCGTGGCTGAGCACGCCGCCCGTCTCGGTCACCAGTGCGGCCGCCGTCGCGAACAGCGGCATCCACGGCTGCGACGTCGTCGGCGCGACCAGCACCTCGCCCGGCAGCAGCCGATCCGCGTCGGCCAGCGAGCGCAGCACGCGGACCCGTCCCCGCACGAGTCCGGCCGACCCCGGCGTGCCCGTCAGAATGCCGTCGCGCGCCATGCGGCGCTGCGCCGCGGCGGAGGACGCCGGAGGCGCCGGCGACCCCTCGGGCCGCTCCCCCAGCGTCGCGGGCGGACTCAGCGGCGCGTAGCGCGCGAGCTCGGCCTTGCGCTCCTCGACGAGGCCGCGCCGGTCCAGGTCGGGCAGGTACAGCGCGGTTTCGCGCACCTCGCCCGGCGTGAGGTGGACGACGTCGCCGGCGTCCGCCAGCACGCCTGCGACCTCGAAGCGGCGACCGAGCTCCAGGAACACGCGCCGCAGCTCCGCCGTCGAGCGGAAGTCGATCAGGTAGTTGTGGTCCTCGCTCAGGCGGGTGGCCGTCCGCGCGACGGCGAGCCGTCGCTCGAACTCGTCCCGCACCGGCGCCGGGTAGCCGCGCAGCGCGGCGCGCGCTTCCTCCGTCCGCCGCTCGCGCACGCGCGCCAGCTCGGAATGGTCCCGCTCCAGGTCCCGGTCCGGCGACGCCAGCGCCTGCTTGAGCGTGGCCACGACGGGCGTCGGATCCTCGACCAGCGTCGGCACGGCGAGCCCCAGCGTGGGCGTGCGCTGGCCGAACGTCGCCAGGTAGTCGTGGATCGCCTCGAGGAGAGGCTGCGCGTTCGGGAGTCGCTCGAGGGCGGGCAGGACGTCCGCGGGGGCCTCCGACGCGAACGTCTCCGCGGCGCCCGGGACGCGCAGGGCGACGTCGCGTAGCGCCCAAAGACGCCGGCCCGACAGGGTGGTGAGGGTGTCGATGCCCTGCAGGAGCTCGTGCGCGGGCAGCACGCCGTCGGGCTCGAAGAGCTCGCCGTAGAGCTCGACGAACGCACCCCAGGCGCGCCCGAGCGGCATCACGATCTCGAAGTGGATCGCCCAGAGCTCGTGCGCGCGCTGCCAGCCGGCGTCGAAATGCGCGATCAGCTCCTCGAGCGTGGCGCCCCGCAGGTCGAACGTCGACCAGGCGTCGAGGGCGCCGTGGATGGCGGGCGCCCAGCGCTCGTCCCACGTCGCTTGGAGCCCGTCCAGCACCTCTTCCATCCGTGCCTCGCGCACCGCGGCGTCGGTCTCCGTTCGTTCGTACGGTCCGTCGGCGTCGTAATGGTAGGTCCAGAAGCGTCGCGCCGTCGAGCGGAACGGCAGGTCGTAGCGGCGCGCGCCGTGGTTGACGCCGTGGTCGTACACCAGCTTCGCCATGGCGTGGTCGAGCATCGTCAGCTGGTCCGGGAAGTGGAGCGTGTCGCGCTCCCAGAAGCGCTCCACGTCCCCGGGCTCGCTCCACGGATCGGGCAGCGTGTCGCGAACGTCGGGCGCGGCCACCTCGCCGGGGCGGGTCGTCACAGGCCGGCACTGCAGCAGGAAGAGCCGGTCGCCCGCGCAGGCGAACTCCAGGTCGACGGGCCAACCCTTCTCGGTCTCCAGCCGTCGTGCCAGCGCGGCGACCTCGTCACGCAGCTCCGCGTCCAGCGACGGCCGCTCGCGCAGGAAGCCGGGCACCGCGACCTCCCGGGCGCCCTCGCCGCCCGCGATCGTCATGCGCTCCTTGCTGGCGATCCGCTCCTCGACCACGGCCAGCGTGTCCTTGTCGAGGTGCCAGGTGTCGGGGGTGACGGTGCCGTTCACCATGCTCTCGCCCAAGCCCCACGACGCATTGACCACGATCCGGTCGGACCTGCCCGAGACGGGATCGACGCTGAACGCGACGCCGGAGCGGTCGGCAGGAACGAGCCGCTGCACCAGCACGGCCAGCGCCAGGCCGTCCAGCGGGAGCCCGTGCGCGCGCCGGTAGGCGAGCGCTGCGGGCGCGTGCAGCGAGCTCCACGTCCGCTCGATCGCCGCCAGCACGGCGTCGATCCCGACGACGTCGAGGATCGTCTCGTGCTGCCCGGCGAACGACGCGGTGGGCCCGTCCTCGTCGAGCGCCGAGGAGCGGACCGCCACCGGCGGAGGCGGCGACGCGTCGCCGACCAGCGCCGCGTAGGCGGCGCGAACCGCGTCGCCGACCTCGCCAGCGAGGCCGCCGGAGGTCGTGAGGCCTCCCGTGGCCGCGGCGTGCCGGTAGGCGTCGGCGGTGAGGCAGAAGCCGCCCGGGACCGGGCACGACGCCGCCAGCCCGGCGAGGTGCGCCGCCTTCGGGCCGACGTGGCGCGCGTCGGCGGCCAGCGGATCGCCGAGGGCCAGGACGAACGGGGTCACGTGCGGCGTACGGATGCGTGTCGCATGCCGTCCTCCTTCTGACGCGTTGGACTCGAGCGCGTACGCGAGTGTACGGGGTGGCGTCGTCGCGCGCGGCTCAGCGACCACGCCGGCGCCGCGGCGGGCGTCGCGGCCGCGGTTGGCAGGCGGGGCAGTAGTGCGTGCCGCGCTGTCCGACCACGATGCGCTCGATCGCGTGGCCGCAGCGCGGACAGGGATCGCCCTCGTGGCCGTAGGCGGCGAGCTGCTCGAGGTAGGCGCCCACCTCGCCGTTCACCGTGCGGTAGTCGTTCAGCGTGGTCCCCTGCGCCTCGATCGAGGCGTGCAGCACCTCGCGGATCGCATCGCGCAACGACCCCGCCTGCGCCCGCGTGAGACGCCGCGCCGGCGTGCTCGGGTGGATCCGCACGCGCCAGAGCGCTTCGTCGGCGTAGATGTTGCCCACGCCGGCCACCGGCCGCTGGCTCAGCAGCAAGGTCTTGATCGCGACGTCGCTGCCGCGCAGCGCCCGCGCCAGCGCGGCCGCCGTGAAGGCGCCCGACAGCGGCTCCGGACCCATCGCCGCCAACGTCGGCAGCCCGGACGGGTCGCCGCCGGGCAGCAACAGGAACCGGCCGAAGCGCCGCACGTCGCGGAAGTGCAGCACGGGACCTGGCCCCTCGTCCAGGGTCAGGCGGACGCGCTCGTGCGCCGCGGGCGGCGTGGCGCTGAGCACGCCGGTCATGCCCAGGTGGATCACCAGCAGATCGTCGTTCTCGGGCGCGGGCTCGGGCGCGGGCTCGGGCGCGACGCTCGCGGTCGCGGGCCCGCCGGGCGGGCGCGCGCCGTCCGAGACGTGCCGCTCGAGCGGCAACAGCAGGAACTTGCCGCGCCGCTCGACGGCCCGGATCGTCTGGCCGGCCGCCTCCTCGAGCCGCGCGTACTTCGGTCCCGGCGGCGCGTCGACCCGCTCGGCCCGGAGGATCGTCCGGCCGGCCAGCCACGGCGCCAGCTCGCGCCGGACCGTCTCGACCTCAGGAAGCTCGGGGATAGCGGACCGTGCCCTCGTACAGCGCGCGGCCGACGATCGCCGCGTCCAGCCCCAGGCGCTCGTACAGGTCCAGGTCGGCGTCGGTCGCCACCCCGCCGCCCGCCACCAGCCGGTGCGGGAACGCGGCCCGCATCCGGGCGACCGGCGCCTCGTCCACGCCTTGCAGCGTTCCGTCGCGGCCGACGTCGGTGTAGATCATCTCGCGCACGCCGACCTCCGCCATGCGGGCCGCCAGGTCGGTCGCCGCCACGTCCGTCACCTCGCGCCAGCCGCGTACCGCGACGAAGCCGTCCTTCGCGTCGACCGACACGACGATCCGCTCGGGGCCGAACCGCTCGAGCAGCTCGGTGACGACGTCGGGCGCGTCCAGCACCACCGTCCCCAGCACGACGCGGTCGACGGCTTCGAGCCAGCGCTCCGCGACCTCGACCGAGCGGACCCCGCCGCCGACCTCGGTCCGTACGTCGAGCTCGCGCGCGATCGTCAGGATCGCGTCGCGATTGTCGCCGGCGCCCAGCGCGGCGTCCAGATCGACGAGGTGGAGGGTCCGCGCGCCCAGCGCCGCCCAGTGCCGGGCCGCGTCGATGGGAGCCGCGAAGTACACGGTCTCGCGCTCGGGGTCGCCTTCGAACAGCCGCACGGCGCGGCCTCTCTGCACGTCCACGGCGGGAATGATCTCGAGCATTCGGAGATGATAGCCCGCCTCCGCGGCCATGGAACGGCGCCTGCGGACCGGTCCGGTCCGCAGGCGCGGGGCGACGAGGTCGGCCGGTGCGCCGAGGCGCGAGGCTCAGCGGGTGGCCTGCAGGTGGATCAGGGCGTGCGTTCCGCCAGGCGTGACCGAGAGCAGCCAGTGATCATTGCCGTGCGTGACGTCGAAGCTGCAGATCGGGCCGCCGGCGAAGCATTCGCTGTACTCGAGGCCGAGCTCGTCCAAGCGCGCGAGCAGCGCCTGCCTGATCGCCTGGCCGTCGCCGTCCACGTCGACCACGACGCTCGTCCGCGTGATGCCGACGGGGAGGCCTCCGTACAGGGCGATCGCTCGGGGACTGAACAGCCGGTCTTCGTCGAAGTCCTCGTCCAGCGGGAGCGCCTCGCCGGTCATCATGGCCGGAAGGGAGCCTTCGTCCTCGTCGAACACGAACGTCAACACGTCGTCCTCGAGCATCAGGTCGACGTAGCCCTCTTCGCTGTCGTAGGCATCGAAGCCGGAGGGATCGAACGCGACCCCGGCGGCCATCGCGGTACCCAGCGCGAAAGCGGAAACGGCCAGCACGAGAAGAACGTTTCGGATACGCATCATGGCGGCTCCTCTCTTCTCGGTCCGCTCGGGCGTCGCCCTCACCGAACGGGCCGATCCACCTACGAGGGTAGACCGGCCCACCGCCTTGCGAAACCGTCTGCGGTCCTGCTGCTGCCCCGCCTGGAGTCCTGCTCCTCCGTAGGCCGGCGGCGGTCGTGGCCGGGTCGGCGTCGCCGCGCGGCTCGGGCGGGCCGGTCTCGGGGCCTAGAACGCCTGGATGTGGATCACCGCGCGGTCGCCGTAGGGCGAGACGGAGAGGCGCCAAGCGGCGTCGCCGTCGCTCAGGCGGTAGCTGGCGACCTTGCCGCCCGCGAAGTCCTCCTCGGCCACGACGTTCAGGCTGGCCAGCCGCGCGAGCACGGCGTCGTGCACCGCGACGGGGTCGCCTTCGACGTCGACCATCAGCCAGTCGCTTCCGCTCTGGACGGCCAGGCCGCCGTAGAGCGCGAGCGCGTCACGCGTCGCCAGGCGGTACGCGTCGAAGTCGCCGTCGAGCGGCAGCGCGTCGCCCTCCATCGTGGCGGGCAGGTCGCCGCGGGCCTCGTCGAACGTGACGATCAGGGTGTCGCCGTCGCGGGCGAGGTCGACGTAGCCCTCGTCCGACGCGTAGGCGTCGAAGCCCGAGGCGTCGAACGCGATGCCGGAGGCGCCGGCGGTGCCGATCGTCAGGGCCGCGAGCGTCAGGGCCGAGATCACGAGGATGGAAAGGCGGGCGGGCATCGGGGTGCGAGAACGGGTCATGGCAGGTCCTTTCCGGCGTCGGCGGGACGACGTGTTTCCGCCGAGCCTGATCGGAGCGTAGCGTCGCGCCCCGAACCCGCGCATCGGGCGTGAGGCGCGTCCAGGACGCTGCTTTCGGCCCGCCTCGCTGCGGTCCTCGCGGCGCTCTGCTGCATCGGGCCTGAGGCCTTGGCCACTCGGGCCTGGAGGCGTGCGCGACGCCGCCCCGGGACCCGGCCGAGCGCGGGACCACGGCTCCTCGCGACCGGCTCCGCACGCCGCTCGCAGCGGCGGCGCGAGGTTGCTAGATTCGAGTCATGGCCGATCCTCCTCGCACCGCGTCATCGCCCGCCGACGACGAGCGTTCCGGAGGCGTGCGCTTCCCCGGCGCGCTCTTCGGCGACGCGCCGAGCGAAGAGACGCCGGGCGGCGCCGGCGGTCGGGCGCGTGCGTTCCGGGGCCTGCGGCGAAGGAACGCCGGAGGCCTGCGCTGGCTGCTGGGCGGGATCTACATGCGCGTCACGCTCGCAGCCGTGATCGTCCTCGAGGCGATCGGCCTGATCCTTCTCGCGCAGGGCGTTCTCTACACCAACGGCCGCATCCACCCGTTCGTCGCCGAGACGCTGGGTCCCGTCGCCGCCGAGCTCCTGGAGGCGGACGCCGACCCGCGCGCCCTCCGGGCGTACATCGAGCGCCCCGTCAGCGTGCGCGAGACGCCGCGTCCCCTCTCGGTCAGCGTGCCGCGTCCACCCAACGGCTACACCCTGGTGTTCGACGCCGCTGCCGACGTCTGGTTCGACAATCGCGGGCTGGCCGTGCAGGATGCGACGCCCTCGACCCCCGATCACGATCGGCCGCTGATCACCGGGGAGCCCTCCCGCCGCGACCGCGCGCTGGCCAGGACGGTGCTGGACAGCGGCGAGCCCGCCGCGCGCCGCGGCCTGACGCGCACCGTGTACGCCTCTCCGCTGACGCCCGTCGGCGGTGCGCCGATCGGGGCGATGCTGCAGGTCTCGACGCTGCTTCCCGCCGCGCCGGGGCTGGTGCTGCTGGGCGTGCTCGGACTCCTGTTCGCCACCCTGTTCGTCGTCCTCATCGGCACGGTGTTCGGCCTCTACGCCTCGCGGCCCCTGACGCGCAGGATCGAGGCGCTCGCGATCGCGGCCGACGCCTGGAGCCACGGCGACTTCTCGCGCGCCGTGCACGATCCCGCGCCGGACGAGCTGGGGCGGCTGTCGCGGCGCCTCGACCGGATGGCCCGGCAGATCGGCGACCTGCTGGCGACCCGGCAGGCGCTGGCCGGCACGCGTGAGCGGACCCGCCTCGCCCGCGAGCTTCACGACAGCGTCAAGCAGCAGGTGTTCGCCGCCAGCATGCTCATCGGCGCCGCGAGGAGCGCGTCGCCCGAGGAGGCCGACCGGCACCTGGCGTCCGCGGAGCGGCTGGTGGAGGACGCCAAGCAGGAGCTGAGCGACCTCATCCACGAGCTCCGACCCGTCGCGGTGAAAGGCCGGCCGGTGGACGAGGCGCTGCGCAGCCTGGGCGAGGCGTACCCCACCTCGGGCGCCCCGACGCTTCGGCTGGACCTCGACAGCGACGTCTCCGCCTCGCCCGAGACCAGCGCGACGCTCTACCGGATCGCGCAGGAGGCGATCTCGAACGCCGTACGCCACGCCCGCGCGAGCACGTTGACGATCCGGTTGCGCGACCTCGGCGCCGAGGTCGTGCTGGCGATCGAGGACGACGGTCGCGGGTTCGCGTCCGCATCGGCCCAGGGGCGAGGCGTCGGGCTGACCTCCATGGCGGCGCGCGCCGAGGAGGCGGGCGGCTCGCTGACGATCCACTCGGTTCCCGGCGGCGGGACGCGCATCGAAGCGCACCTCCCACGCGACCTCGAAGCGACCCGGCAGGCGGTCCCGGAGACGGACACGGGCCCCGAGAGGACGACCCCATGAGCGATCCCGGCACCCTCACGCTGGTCGTCGTCGACGACCACGAGCTCGTGCGGCACGGCGTTCGTGCGTTCCTGGACGCCCAGCCCGACCTCGTCGTGGTGGGCGAGGCCGCGACCGGCAAGGAGGCGCTGGCGCTGGCGGAGGAGCTCGTCCCGGACGTGGTGCTGATGGACCTGCTGATGCCGGGCATCGACGGGATCGAGACGACCCGGCTTCTGAAGCAGGTCTCGCCGCGCACGCAGGTGGTCGTCCTGACCTCGCATCACGACGACGCGCACGTCTTCCCCGCGCTCCGCGCCGGCGCGATCAGCTACGTGCTCAAGAGCATCGGTCCCGCGGAGCTCGCCGCCACGGTGCGGCGTGCCGCGCGGGGCGAGCCGACGCTCCATCCGCGCGTCGCGCTCAGGCTCATGCAGGACGTCCGGGGCGACGACGAGCACGGTGCGGGCGCGGTCGCGGAGCTGACCCCCCGCGAGATGGAGGTCCTGAAGCTGATCGCGGAAGGGCTGGCCAACGCCGACATCGCAGAACGCCTGGGCGTGGCGGAGAAGACGGTGAAGGGACACGTGAGCAACGTGCTCTCGAAGCTGCACCTGGCCGACCGCACCCAGGCGGCCGTGTTCGCCTGGCGCGAGGGCGTCGTTCGGCGCGACGACGCCCTCTGAGCGACCGCCGCGGCGTCCCGCCCTCAGGCCCGTTCCAGGAACGCCTCGAGTCGTCGCTCCGCGAACGCGCGCTGCGCGCCGACCCCGTGCTCGATCGCCGCTTCGTGCAGCGCCATCGCGGCCTCCTCGAGACGGGCTCGGGTCGCCTCGATCCAGGGGCCGTCGCCGCCTGCGAGGAAGTCGCCGGCGTACGCGCTCAGCGCCCCCTCGATCGCAGCGGCGTCGCCGGAGTCCACCGCCTCCGCCGCTGCCCGCTCGAAGTCCGCGGCGTCCCAGTGCACCCGTCCGATCCCCTCGAGCCGGAGGGCGTCGCCCTCCGACGCGACCTGCGCATGCCCTTGGAGCGCCTTCCGGAGGCGGCTGACGAGCGCGTGGAGCTGGTTCCCGGCCGGCGGGGCCCACCACAGCTCGCGCCGGACCGCGTCCGTGGGCAGGCCACCGCGCGAACGTGCGTCGAGGAGCAGCAGGAACAGCTCGGCCGATCGGCGCGACTCCCAGTGGATACGGTCGTCGCCGACCCGTACGTCCAGTCCGCCCAGGGTCACGACCCGCCACGCCTCCTCGGCTTCGGCCCGCAGCCCGGCGACGCGCGTGAGGCGGCTCTGCACCGCGGCACGCAGCTCCGCAGGCGCGTACGGCTTGGTCAGGTAGTCGTCCGCGCCGAGGTCCATGCCGGTCCGCCGGTCCGAGGCGGCGTCGAGGGCGGTGAGGTACACGAACGGCACGCTCCGCAACGACGGGACGTCGCGCAGCCGGGCGTGGAGCTCGAATCCGGTCATGCCCGGCATCGTCACGTCGCACACGATCAGATCGGGGCGAAGGCCGTCCTCGAGCGCGGCCAGCGCCTCCATCGGGCCCGAGAACGTCGTCACCCGGTAGGCGGACAGCACCGACCGCAACAGCGTCAGGTTCGTCTCGTCGTCGTCGATCGCGAGCAGATGCGTCCGCCCGGCTTCGCCTGAGTCCGTCATGATTCGACCGATCGTAGCGCTCCCGTCCGCTCCGCGGCGTGGCGAACCGTACGCCGTCGCCGCTCGGTTCGCGCGCGCCTTGACAGGCACACGCCGGACCTATACTTTCAGGGGATGGTCTCGCGACAGGACGCGCTGATGAACCTGTCCAGCCTTCTCGCGCACGGTCCGGGCGCACCGACCGAGGTGGAAGGCGAAGGACTCCTGCAGCCCAGCGAACAGCAGCTCCGCGAAGACGGACTTCGGCTCGCTGGACCGCTGGCGTGGCGCGTCGTGGTCCGGAACACGGGCGGCGACGACGATTTCATCGCCGAGGGCGAGGTGTCGGGAGCGGCCGTGCTCGAGTGCCGCCGCTGCCTCAAAGACGTCGAGACGCCGGTGACCGCGACCTTCTTCTACCCGATGGTGTACGAGCCTCGGAAGGAGGGATCGCTGGCGCTGATCGAGGCGCCGCTGGCCGAGGAGGCCGACGACCTCGGCGCGCTCGACGACGCGGGCGAGGACCGGCTGACGTTCGGTCGTCCCGAGGTGGACTTCGCACCGCTTCTCCGGCAGGTGTTCGCGATCGACCTGCCGCTCACGGTGGTGTGCAGCGAAAGCTGTCGCGGTCTTTCGATCGACGGCGTCGACCTCAACGAGCATCCCGACCACGTGCCCGAAGGCGCGGAGGATACGTCCGAGGGCGACGAGGCTTCCTCGCCGTTCGCGGCCCTGAAGGACATCGACCTCGACGCGCCGCAGTAGCGCCCGCTCTCGGCAGGCCGCCCGGCCCCCGGGCCCCTCGCCGACTCGCATCGACCGCCCCTCGGTACCCCAGGAGGAACCACCATGGCCAAGCATCCCGTCCCGAAGAAGAAAACGTCGAAGGCGCGCCGTGACCAGCGTCGCAGTCACCACGCCCTGACGCCGAAGAACCTGACCGAATGTCCTCAGTGCAAGTCGCTCAAGCCGCAGCACCAGGTCTGCCCCGAGTGCGGCTCGTACGCCGGCCGTCAGGTCGTCGAGGTCGAGGCCTGACCTCAGGCACCGTCCGGGCAGGAGGCTCCGCCTCGTCCTGAACCGGGACCGCGACTCGCGGTCCCGGTCGTCGTACGCGTCGACGCGTCCGTGCTCGACGCGGACCTGGAGGAACCATCAGATGGAACGCCGTGCCGGCATCACCGCGCTGGGGACCTACGCTCCGGCCAACATCGTCACGAACGACGATCTCGCAGCGCGTATGGACACCAGCGACGAGTGGATCCGGACGCGCACCGGGATTCGCCGCCGTCACGTGGCCGCCGACGACGAGTTCACCAGCGACATGGCGTTCCGCGCCGTCGAGGACCTGGTTCGGCGCTACGGCGAGGAGGCGCTCGCAGGCACCGACCTCGTCATCGTGGCGACGAACACGCCCGACGCGCTGTTTCCCGCCACCGCCGCGCTGGTGCAGGAGCGCTTCGGCCTGTCCGCCGGGGCGTTCGACCTGCTGGCCGCCTGTCCCGGCTGGCTGTACGCGCTCAGCGCGGCGAAGGCGTACGTCGAGAGCGGGCAGGCCCGCAAGGTCCTGGCCATCGGGTCCGAAGCGCTCACGAAGCTCGTCGACTGGAACGACCGCAGCACGGCGGTGCTGTTCGGCGACGGGGCGGGCGCCACGATCGTCGAGCAGGTCGAGGCGCCGTACGGCCTGGCGCCCATGGTGCTGGGCGCCGACGGCTCCGGGGCGCCGCACCTGCACGCCGGAGCGGTCGGTCGCTGCCTCCCGAACGGCGAGCCGCTGACCGACAAGGTCCACATGAACGGACGCGAGGTGTTCAAGTTCGCCGTCCGGGTAATGGACACAGCCACGCTCGAGGCGATCGAGAAGGCGGGCCTGACCCCCGACGACATCGAGCTGTTCGTGCCGCACCAGGCGAACTTCCGCATCATCGACGCCGCCCGCCAGCGCCTGGGCCTGTCCGAGGACCGCGTCGTGGTCACCGTCGACGAGTACGGCAACAACTCGACCGCCAGCATCCCGCTGGCGCTGGCCCACGCGCTGGACGAAGGTCGGATCCGGGACGGCGACCGGCTGCTGCTCGTCGCGTTCGGCGGGGGCCTCAGCTGGGCGGCGGGCGTGCTGACGTGGGGCGGCGGACGCTACCCGGCTCGGGCCGGGGCGCGCGACGCTTCGGACGACGCATCGGACGACGCTTCGGACGACGCCGCGGGCCGCGCGGGCACGGCCGGCGCGGGCACGGGAAGCGAGGGCTCTTCATGACAAGCGACCCGTCAGGCCCGAAGCTCGCGGGAACCCGCATCGCCGCGCTGTTCCCCGGCCAGGGATCGCAGTCGGTCGGGATGGGCCGCGCGTTCTACGACGGCAGCGAGGCGGCCCGCGAGGTGCTGGACCGCGCGGACGCCGCGCTGCCCGGACTGCTCGGCTGGATGTTCGACGGCCCGGCCGACAGGTTGACGCTCACCGCGCACCAGCAGCCCGCCCTGGTGGCCGCCGGCGCGGCCGCCTACGCCGCCTGGCGCGAGGCGGGCGGTCCGGAGCCGATCGTCGCCGCCGGCCACAGCCTGGGCGAGTTCACCGCCCACGTGGCGGCCGGCACGCTGAGCGTCGAGGACGCCGTGCGGCTGGTGCACGCCCGCGGAACGTACATGCAGAACGCCGTCCCGGAGGGCGAAGGCGCGATGGCCGCGATCCTGAAGCTGGACCGCGACGTCGTCGAGGCGCTCTGCGCGGACGCAGGCGGCGTCGCCGAGGTCGCCAACGTGAACGCTCCCGGTCAGATCGTCGTCTCCGGGCGGGCGGCCCCCGTCGCGGCGGTCGCCGCGGAAGCCAAGGCGCGTGGCGGCCGCGCGGTCCCGCTCAAGGTCAGCGCGCCGTTCCACTGCTCGCTGATGCGCCCGGCGGCCGAGCGCCTGGCCGCCGACCTGGCCGAGGTCCGCTTCGGGACGCCGGCGTTCGACGTCGTGTGCAACGTGACGGCCGAGCCGCTGGCCACGCCCCTCGACGCGCCCCGCCTGCTCGAGGCGCAGGTGACCGCGCCCGTGCTTTGGACCGAGAGCGTCGAGAGGATCGCGCAGCTGGGCGTGGACCGCTGGATCGAGTTCGGCGCCGGCAAGGTGCTCACCGGCCTGGTGACCCGCATCGTGCCGGGCGCCGACGCGCGGCCCGCGGCGGACCCAGGCGGCCTGGCCGAGGCGCTGCGGCCCAGCGACGCACCGACGGGACGCGACCGGACCGGCGACGCCGGCAGCGAGGAGATACGGTGACCACCCCGACCACGACCGAAGACGCCCCCGCCCGCGTCGCGCTCGTCACCGGCTCGAGCCGGGGGCTGGGCCGCGCCACCGCCCTGGAGCTCGCCGCTCGGGGGCACGTCGTCGGCGTGCACTACGTCCGCGGCGAGGAGCCGGCGCTCGAGACCGTCGCCCGCATCGAGGCCGCCGGCGGACGGGCCGCAGCGTTCGGCGCCGACGTGGCCCAGCCGGCCGACTGCACGCGCCTGCTGGCAGAGGCGACCGAGCGCTTGGGACGGATCGACGTCCTCGTGAACAACGCCGGCATCACGCGCGACACGCTCGCCATGCGGATGAAGGACGACGATTGGCAGGCCGTGCTGGACACGAACCTGTCCGGCTCGTTCCGTCTGGCGCGCGGGGTGCTGCGCGGCATGCTCAAGGCGCGCTGGGGCCGGATCGTGAACGTCGCGAGCGTGGTGGCGCTGATGGGCAACGCCGGGCAGGCCAACTACGTCGCCTCCAAGGCCGGCCTGATCGGCCTCACGAAGTCGCTCGCGCGGGAGGTGTCCGGGCGGGGCGTGACGGTCAACGCCGTGGCGCCCGGCTTCATCGCGTCCGACATGACCGCCGAGCTGAGCGAGGACCTGCGCGAGCGCTACCTGGGCCAGATCCCCGCCGGACGGTTCGGGCAGCCCGAGGACGTCGCCAAGGCCGTCGCGTTCCTGGCCTCCGACGACGCCGCGTACGTCACGGGCCAGACGCTGACGGTGGACGGCGGCCTGGTGATGCAGTAGACTCGGCCGGCTCGTCTGGGCCGCGCCGGCGTCCCGTCGACCGCGGCCGCGAAAAGGTCACGTGCTAGAATTCCGCAAATCGCTTCACGACCGTTCTGGGAGGAACGCCATGGATCAACAGGCCATTCTGGACAAGATCAAGGACGTCGTCGCCGACAAGCTCGACGCCGACCCGGCGGACGTCACGGAGACCGCCTCGTTCGTCGACGATCTGGGGGCCGACTCGCTCGACGTCGTCGAGCTGATCATGGGCCTCGAGGACGAGTTCGACATCGAGATCAGCGACGAAGAGGCGGAAGGCATTCGGACCGTCGGGGACGCCATCCGATTCATCGAAGCCAAGCAGTAGCCACGGTCGCGCGGGCCTGGCGACGCCGAGCGGACGGGTTCCGCTGCGTGCCCGGCCCGCGCGCATTTGGGAGACGCAGACGATGAAGCGAGTCGTGGTCACCGGGCTCGGTCCGGTCACGCCCATCGGCGTCGGCGCCGACGCCTTTCTCGAAGGCCAGCACCGCGCCCAGAACGGCATCCGTTCGATCACCGCGTTCGATCCGTCCGAGCTGTCGGTCCGGATCGGCGGCGAGGTCGACGTCGACGTGTCGGCCTACATCGAGCGCAAGGAAGCCAAACGGCTCGACCGCTTCGTCCAGCTTGCGCTGATCGGCTCCGATCTCGCCCTGGCGGACGCCGGGCTCACGCCCGACGACGTCGCCGGCGAGCGCACCGGAAGCTCGGTCGGCAGCGGCATCGGCGGCCTCGCCACCTGGGAGCGCGAGTCGAAGGTTCGCTTCGAGCGGAATCCGATGCGGATGAGCCCGTTCTTCATCCCGATGCTGATCGCGAACATGGCCTCCGGCCACGTCGCGATGCGCTACGGCCTGACCGGTCCGTCCACCTCCGTCGTCACCGCCTGCGCGACCGGCTCCGGCTCGATCGGCGACGCCTACCGGATCGTCCAGCGGGGCGAGGCGGACGTCATGCTGGCCGGCGGCACGGAGGCTCCCATCACGCCGATGGGCATCGCCGGGTTCGCCGTGATGAAGGCGCTCTCGACCCGGAACGACGACCCCGCGGGCGCCAGCCGACCGTTCTCGAAGGATCGCGACGGATTCGTCGCCGGCGAAGGCTCGGGCATTCTGGTGCTCGAGGAGCTCGAGCACGCCAAGGCTCGAGGCGCCCGCATCTACGCCGAGATCACCGGCTACGCCACCAGCGCCGACGCGCACCACATCACCGCCCCCGCCCCCGGCGGAACGGGCGCCGCCCGCTGCCTGCGCTGGGTGCTGCGCGACGCGGGCCTCGATCCGAGCGACGTGGACTACCTCAACGCGCACGGCACCAGCACGCCCGCGAACGACCTGAACGAGACCCTCGCGATCAAGACGGTGTTCGGCGGCAAGGATCAGGCGCCGCCGGTCAGCAGCACGAAGTCGATGACCGGCCACACCCTCGGCGCCGCCGGCGGCATCGAGGCGATCGCGGCGGTGCAGGCGGTCGCCAGCGGCGTGCTCCCGCCGACCCGCAACCTGCACGACCCCGACCCCGAGCTGGACCTCGACTACGTGCCCAACGAGGCGCGCGAGGCCACGGTCGACGTCGCCATCAGCCAGAACTTCGCGTTCGGCGGGCAGAACGCCGCACTGGTCTTCCGGCGCTTCGGCTGAGCGCGGACCCGGACCGCCGCGGCGTGCCCACAGACGGACCCGGCCCACCGGTCGGCGGCGATCCCGCCCCCGACGCCGCCGATCCGTCCGGCGCGGCGACCCCGCCCCCGCCCCGTCCTCGCCGCTCGGCGGGACGGGGCGCCGCCGTGCTGATGGGCGGCACGCTGGGCAGTCGCGTCAGCGGCCTGCTTCGCAACTCGCTCCTCAACCAGCTGTTCGACCGAACCGTCACCGACGCGTTCACCGTCGCGCTGCGCGTTCCCAACCTGTTCCGCGAGCTGCTCGCCGAAGGCGCGCTCTCGAACAGCTTCCTTCCCGTCTACGCCCGCCTGGAGGGCGAGGACGCCAAGCGCCTCTCGGGCGCGCTGCTGTCGCTGCTGCTGCTCGTGAACGGTCTGCTGGTGCTGGCCGCGACGCTGGCCGCGCCGTGGATCGTGCGCCTGCTGCTGGGGGCCGAGGGGAGCGTGGACGCCGACCTCGCCGTGCGCCTCACCCGCGCGGTCTTCCCGTTCCTGGCGGCGGTCAGCCTGTCGGCCTGGGCGATGGGGATCCTGAACGCCGAGGAGCGCTTCTTCGCGCCGGCCTGGGCGCCGGTCGCGCTGAACCTGGTCGCCGTGTCCGGCATGCTGCTCTTCCCCGGCGCGGCGATGCCGCTGGCGATCGCGTTCGCGCTGGGCGGCGTCGCCCAGTTCGCCGTCCAGCTGCCGTTCCTGCTGCGGGCGGGGCTGTGGCCCGGATTGCGCGCACCGTGGCATCCCGAGCTGCTGGGCGTGCTGATCCTGATGGCGCCGTTCGCCGTCACCACCAGCGGACGCCAGATCGTGAACGTCGTGGCGACGCGGATCCTGGACGCGCTTCCCGCCGGCAGTCAGACCGCCTGGTTCAACGCCGACCTGTTCCTCTCGCTGGCGCTCGGGCTGTTCGCCGTCAGCCCCGCCCTGGCCTGGTACGCACGCCTGTCGCGCCTGGCGAAGGAGGAGCCGGAGGCGTTCGCCCCGACGCTGCTCGAGGGGCTCGGCTTCATCGCGTTCCTGAGCGCCCCCGCCGGCCTGCTGCTGGCGGCGCTGGCCGAGCCCGCGGTCCGCGTGGTGTTCGACTGGCTCTCGCTGGTGGGCCGCGGCCTGGACGCCGAGCGGCTGCGCCTGACGGTCGCCGCGGCCGGGCCGATCGGCCTGGCGGTCCTGCCCCTCGGTCTGCACCAGCTGTTGTCGCGCGCCTGGTACGTCCGCGGCCGGGTGCGCACGCCGATCGTCGTCGCGATCGGCTTCCTGACGCTGCAGGGGATCCTGTTCGCGGCGCTGGCGCCCCGCTTCGGCGTGGCGGGCCTCGGCTGGGCCGCAGCGCTGGCGGCCTGGGCGCAGCTGGCCGCGATGCTGACGCTCACCGCGCGCGAGGAGGGCCTGGCGCTGCGGCCTCTGGCGTCGCACCTCGGGCGGGTTCTGCTCGCCGCTCTGGTCGCCGCCGCGGCGGCGTGGACCTCGGCGGCGTGGCTGGCGACGCCCGACTGGTGGGCGTGGCTGGCGCGGCTGACGCTGGGCGGCGGGGTCGGGATCGCGGTCTACCTGGCGCTCGCGACGGCGCTACGGCTGCCGGAGCCCACCGAGGCGCTCCGTCGCCTGCGCCGCCGCGGATAGTCCGCACGCCGTCGCTCGCCCGGTCATTCGCGCGGCGTCGTTCGCACGGCGTCGACAGGCGACCGCTCGACGCTTCGTGCCACAGCCCGCCGTTCGTCCAGCCGGGACGACGGTATCGTCGCGCCCGTCCCGCGACAGGCCGTCCGTCCTGCCGCCGGGACGCGTCCACGAGGAGGACCCCATGCCCACCCTGACCGTTGGAGACGTCTCGAAGGAGTTCGCCGAAGGCACGCGCCTGGTTCTGGCGCTCGAAGCGCTCGGCATCGACATCGGCCACCGCTGCGGCGGAAAAGCGCGCTGCACCACCTGCCGCGTCACGTTCGAGGCCGGCGAGCCGGACGCCGCCACCCGCGCCGAAGCCGAGAAGCTGATCGACAAGGGTCTCGCCGGCGAGGCGCGCCTGTCGTGCCAGATCGTGCTGGACCGCGACATGACCGTCGCGCCCGTCATGACCAAGCAGAGCGAAGGCTGGACGGACACCGGGCCGGCGCCCGCCGCCGAGATCGAGCCCGAGCCCGAGTGGACCACCCTGGCCGCCGTCTCCGGCGACTGACGCGCCGCCGGGCGCTCTCGCCGCCACGGCGCCGGCCGCGCGGTCGACGCCGCGCGCCGCGCTCCGGCCGGCCCGCCTCTGCTACGCTCGC
>CAZLQH010000026.1:0-25483 GCA_964561595.1 uncultured bacterium
CTGGTGGTGAGGACCGTCTCGCGCGGGAGGTTCTGAAGCGACCGTTTCTGCTGCTTGCGCCGAGTGCCCCCGTCTGCTAAACTCACGTGCTCTGCGTCCCGAGGTCCGCCTCGTGGCCGCGCGAAGGCGCCGCGGACCGCCACGTACACGTACTTGCGCGCTCGTACGGATCGGGGCCTCGCGACGACACCCTGGCAGCACGCACGCGCCCCGTGACGGGCGTTCGGAGGTAAGGCATGTTCGCGATCGTCAAGTCCGGTGGCAAGCAGTACCGCGTCGAAGAGGGAGACGTCCTCCGTCTCGAGCTGCTCGAGGCCGACGTCGGCCAGACGGTGGAGCTTCCCGTCATGATGGTCGGCGGGGAACCTGTGAAGGTCGGCGCGCCGTTCGTCGACGGCGCCAAGGTCGAAGCCGAGGTCGTCGCGCACGGCCGCGGCGAGAAGATCTACGTCAAGAAGTTCAAGGCCAAGGCGAACTACCGCCGGCGTACCGGCCATCGCCAGGGCTACACCGAAGTCCGCGTCACGGCCGTCGCCGGCTGATCGCGAGGAGGGTCCCAAATGGCACACAAGAAGGGCGTCGGCAGCTCCAAGAACGGCCGCGACAGCCAGTCCAAGCGTCTGGGCGTCAAGCGGTTCGACGGTCAGCTCGTCTCCGCCGGCAACATCCTGGTTCGTCAGCGCGGCACGCGCTTCCACCCGGGGCAGAACGTCGGCACCGGCAACGACTTCACGCTGTTCGCGCTGAAGACGGGCTTCGTGCGCTTCCACGACAAGGGCAGCCGCGGCCGCTTCGTGTCGATCGAGGAAGCCGCCACCGAGGCGCTGTCCGCCGACTGACGCGACAATTCGAAACGAGCGTCGGGCGCGACCGTCACGGTCGCGCCCGACGTGCATGAGAGGGACCCATGGCGTTCAGGGACGTGGTCGACATCACGGTGCAGGGGGGACGCGGCGGCGACGGCGCGATGTCGTTCCTGCGCCTCAAGTACGTCCCCAAGGGCGGTCCTGACGGGGGACACGGCGGGGACGGCGGCGCGGTGGTGCTCCGCGCGGTCGACGACGTGGGGGCGCTGGCCAGACTGATTCCCGGCAAGAGCTACCGCGGCGGCACCGGTCAGCAGGGCGAGGGCCGGCAGAAGGCCGGCAAGAGCGGGGACGACCTGGTCCTCGACGTGCCGGTGGGGACCGTCGCCCGGGATGTGGACAGCGGCGAGGTCGTCGCCGACCTGCTCGAGCCGGGCGCCACCGCCGTCGTCGCGACGGGCGGCGAGGGCGGCCGCGGCAACGCCAGCTTCGCGTCGTCCACCCGCCGCGCGCCGCGCTTCGCGGAGTACGGCAGCCAGGGCGCTCTGCGCCGTCTGCGCCTCGAGCTGCGGACGATCGCCGACGCGGGCCTGGTGGGCTACCCGAACGCCGGCAAGTCCAGCCTGCTGGCCGCGGTCTCGAACGCGCGTCCCCAGGTCGCCGACTATCCGTTCACGACGCTCACGCCCAACCTGGGCGTGGTCGAGCGCGGCGGCAGGGGTTACGACCGTCTCACCCTGGCCGACGTGCCCGGCATCATCGAGGGCGCCAGCGAAGGCAAGGGCCTCGGCCTCGAGTTCCTGCGGCACGTCAGCCGGACGCGCCTGCTGGTCTGGGTGCTGGACATCGCCGAGGATCCGCCCGCCGCGCTGCAGGCGCTCCGGACCGAGGTCGGGGCGTACGACCCGACGTTGCTGGAGCTTCCCGGCCTGATCGTGCTGCACAAGATCGACCTCGCGGCGCCCGACGAGATCGCCGAGGCCGAGCACGCCCTGACGGCCACCGGACTGCCGATCGTTCCGGCCTCGTCGCTCGAGGGTCAGGGCATGGACGACGTCCGCGAGGCGCTGTTCGCGCTGCTGCCCGAGCGTCCCGAGCTGACCCCGGTGCCCGCCGGGCCGACGACCGTGACCGCCGACGCGATCCGGGTCGAGCCGGTCGACGGCGGCTGGCGGGTCGCCGGTCGCGAGGCCGAGCGGCTGGTGTCGCGCTTCGACCCGCGCAACGCAGGCGCGGTCGCCTACCTGCAGCGCCACTTCGAAGGCATGGGCCTCGCCAAGCTGCTCCGGCGCGCCGGCGCGCGCGACGGCGACGACGTCTGGATCGGCGAGGCGGTGTTCGAGTACTTCGACGAGGCCAAGGACCAGCCCGCCACGCCGACGCCCGGCGAGGGGTCGGTAGACGACGAGGAAGGGCCGGCAGACGACGAGCGGGACGAGGGGCGCGACGACGGGTCCCCGGACGAGGAGACGCGCCACGCTTGAGCGACCCTCCCGCCGGCGTCCGCACGATCGATCCCGACCCGACGTGGACGTGACGGGCGCGCGTGATACGCTTCGACGCGCGCAGGGGGACGCCTCCGTCCTTCGTCGCCATCCGCGTTCAGGGGTGCCGCGGGGCCCCGAGGAGAGCATGGCCAGCGAACCCATCTTCACCGTCAACAGCCCGTGCAGCCGCACCAGCGTCGCTCCGTACTGCGAGCGGGTGCGCGCCCTGGTCGGCCGCGAGCGCTGGGCCCACGTCGAGCGGGTCGCGATCCTGGCCGAGACGATCGCGCGCGCGAACGCGTTCTCGCCGGACGAGATCCGGGCCACGTCGCTCGCGGCGGTCCTGCACGACGCCGCGCGCGACCTGCCCGACGACAGGCTGCTGGAGCTCGCGCCGCCGGCGAACGCGACCGAGCGCGACCACCCGATCACCCTGCACGGCCGCGCCGCCCGCGCCCTCGCCGCGTCGTGGGGCGTGACGGACGAGCGCGTGCTGAACGCCGTCGAGGGGCACGTGTTCGGCGTCCCGCCCGGCGACCGCATCGGCATGGCCGTGTACGTCGCCGACGTCTCCGAGCCGGGCCGCGGCGTGAACGACGACGTCCGTGCGCTGGCCATGACCAACCTTCCCCGCGCCTACCGTCAGGCCGTGCGGACGAAGGTCGACTACCTTCGCTCCCGCGGCAAGCCTGTCCACCCCAAGACGCTCGAGGTGCACGATCAGATCGCTGCCGAAGCTTCCTGACCCCCTCGTCCGCGCGCGGCTCGTGCAGCTGCTCGGGCTGGTGGTGGCGCTGTCGGGCCTGGTCGGCTTCTGGGCCACGCGCGACGCGGAACGGACCGAGCTGGGCCGTCAGCAGCGGGAGCTGCTGGGCGTCGAGGAGGACGTGCCGGTCGCCAGCTTCGTCGTCGCCGGTCGCGACGTGTTCTACGGCGAAGGGGAGTCCGAGCCGATCTACGGCGAGGGCGGCGCCATCGTCGGCTGGACGTTCGACGGTCAGGTCAGCAACCGGGGCGTGAACACCGACACGATCCTGTACGTCAACGTGATCGACACCGACGTGACGATGATCGCGATTCCGCGCGACCTGTTCGCGGGCGACGGCACGCGCCGCATCAACGGCGTGTTCGCGCGCGAGGGGACGGACGGTCTGGTCCGGCGCGTCGAGGCCATCGTCGGGCTGCCGATCGACTACTACGCGATCATCGACCTCGACATCTTCCAGAGCGTGGTCGACGCGCTGGGCGGGGTCGAGGTGAACGTCCCCGAGCGGATGTACTACCGCGACGTCGCGGGCGGCCTCACGATCGACCTCCAGCCGGGACCGCAGCTTCTCGACGGTCAGGCCGCCAGCGAGTTCGTGCGCTACCGCCAGTTCCGGCGCGGCGACATCGACCGGCTGGACAACGTCAAGCGACTGGCGTACGCCATGCTGGCGAAGCTCAAGACGCTCAACGTGCGGGCCGTGTCCGTCGTGCCCGACCTCGTCTCGACCTTCTTCGAGCAGGTCGAGACGAACGCCTCGCCCGCGCTGGTCCGTCGGATGCTGCCCCGCCTGGGCGAGCTCGAGATCCGCTCGGCGACCCTCCCCACCGTCGAGGTCGAGCGCGACGGCGCTCTGGGCCTTGTCGCGGACCCCGCCGAGGTCCAGGCGTTCCTGGCCGCCACCTTCGGCGGTACCGCACGGGCGTTCCGCGAGGCGCCCGAGCGCACGCTCCTGATCAGCGACCGGAGCGGTCGCGAGGAGCTGGGCGCCTGGTACCGCGAGCGGCTGATCGCGCTGGGCGCGCCGGAAGAGCGCGTCCTGCTGCGCCAGGGCAGCTACGATCCGAGCGGCACGCGCGTCCTGGCCACCGCCGAGAGCTGGACGGACGCCGACTACTACGCCGGCCTGCTGGGCACGGGGAAGCAACAGGTCGAGGCGTTGCCTCCCTACGCCGGCGTCGCGGTCGACATGGAGCTCGTCCTCGGTGGCGACGCCTTCACGATCTCGCCCATGGGCGCCGCGCAGGCGCGCGACGCCCTCCCCGTCGTCCCGGTCCCCGAGGCCGGCGACGACGCCGCCCTCGCCCCTCAGGAGCCCTGATCCCTTGAACGATTCCCGTAGAACCGCCGACGCCGCCGTGCCCGACCACCTGCCCGAGCTGCAATGGATCGTCGACGCGCTCGACGACAAGCGCGCCAAGGACGTCCGCGCCCTGGACCTGTCGCCCCTGACCGCGTCGGTGGACTGTTTCGTGATCGCGACCGCCGAGTCGCAGCCGCAGATCCAGGCGCTCGAGGACGCCGTCCGCGAGCGCATGAAGGAGCACGGCCGCATGCCTCGCGGCATCGAGGCCCCCTCGAGCCGCTGGGTGCTGATGGACTACGGCGGGGTGGTGGTGCACCTGATGAGCCCCGAGGCGCGCGAGTTCTACGATCTCGAGGGCCTCTGGGCCGATGCCGAGACGATCCCCGTGGAGCCCGGCTGAGGCGCTAGCCTGACGGCGTGCGCCACTGGGCAGAAGCGGTCGCCCTCGACCACCTGGAGCGCCGTGGCTGGCGCCTTCTGGACGCGAACGCCGTCGTCCGCGGCGGCGAGCTGGACCTGGTCATGCGTGACGGCGAGGTGACCGTCGCGGTCGAGGTGCGGCAGCGCGCCACCGCGCGCTACGGCTCGGCGGCCGAGAGCCTGCGGCCGGACAAGCTGCGGCGCGTTCGCCGCGCGCTGCGCCTCTGGGCGCTCCGGCGCTACGGGCGCGACGACGTGCCGCTGCGCATCGACGCGCTCCTGGTGCACGGCACGGAGGGCCACCGACGGATCGAGCACCTCGAGGACGTCGCCTGAGAAGCCCCGCTCGCAGCCTCCGAGACGGACGACGCCTTGGGGGACGCCGTGGCCGACGCCCGCGAGCCCTCCCTACTTCGGCATGCCGCTCCCGATGGTGCCGCCCGAGATCTCGAGCGTCGTGGCGTGGATCGCGTCGTTCTCGACGACGTGCAGCATCAGTCCCGCGATCTCGTCGGTCTCGATGAGGCGCCCGATGGGCACGCGCTCCAGCACGCGCGACAGCGCCGCCTCGGGCATCGCTTCGAGGATGGGGGTGCGGACGTAGCCGGGCGCGATGCCGACGACCCGGATGCCGCGAACGCCCTGGGCGTGCAGCTCGCCGGCGAGCAGCTTGGGCCAGAGCGCGACCGCCGCCTTCGTCGAGGCGTAGTTCAGCTGCCCCAGCTCGCCCTCCTTGTTGATCGAGGAGACGGCGAACAGGACGCCCTCGTGCCCGCCGTCGATCATCCGCGCGGCCGCCTCGCGCAAGGTCAGGAACGTCCCCGTCAGGTTCACGTCGACGACGGCCTTGAACGCGTCCAGCGACATGGTCTTGGTGACCTTGCCCTCCTTGACGCGGACCGTGAACGCGTCGCGGAAGATGCCGGCCGAGGGAAGCACGACGTTCAACGCTCCGAAGCGGTCCAACGCCAGGTCCATCGCGGCGGCGACGTCCTCCTCGCGAGTGACGTCGGTGACCTTCCAGGCCACCTCGGCTCCGGCCTGGGAGAGCTTCTCGGCGACGCCGCGGAGCGGCGCCTCGCGCGCGTCGGCGAGGACCAGACGGGCTCCGCGCGCGGCGAAGGCGTGGGCGGCGGCCGCGCCGATACCGCTGGCGGCGCCGGTGATGACGGTGACGGCTCGTTCGATGTTCACCCGGCCAGGATGCCACGCCGCGCGCGGGCGATGGTCCCGAGCGCGCCGGCCGCCGACGCCGCTCCGGTGGCGTCCGGGCTATCCTCGGCGCCATGCCGCCATCCACGGACGATCACGACCTGCCGGACGCCGCGCGCACCGGTACGCCGCCTCGGGTCAAGATCTGCGGCGTCACCCGCGTCGCGGACGCCCTCGCGATCGAGGCCGCCGGCGCCGACGCGGTCGGCCTGATCTTCGCGCCCGGCAGCCGGCGCCGCGTGAGCGTCGCGCAGGCGCGCGAGATCTCGGACGCGCTGGGGCCGTGGATCGGCCGGGTCGGGGTGTTCCTGGACGCCGACGAGGCCACGGTCGTCGACGCGATCGAGGGCGCGCGGCTGGACGCGGTGCAGCTGCACGGCGACGCGCCCGACGCGCTGGCGCGGCGGCTGCAGGGGCGGGTGCGCGTGATCCGGGCGGTCCGGTTCGAGCCGGGCAGCACCCCGCAGGCGTACGTGGGACGGCCGTTCGACGGCGTGCTGCTGGACGGCGTGCGTCCCGGGAGCGGCACGCCGTTCGATTGGTCCGCGGCGCGGGCGTGGCGGGGGCACCGTCGGCTGGTCCTGGCGGGCGGGCTCCGACCGGAGAACGTGGCGGCGGCGGTGCGGGCGCTTCGGCCGTACGCGGTCGACGTCGCGTCCGGGGTCGAGACCGCTCCCGGCGTCAAGGATCCGGAGGCGGTCGCGGCGTTCGTGCGGACCGCTCGGGCGGCCTGACCCGCCGGCCTCTCGGCCGCCGCCGAGCACGATTCGGTGACCGCTCACAGGCGAAGGTGCGATGCCTATCGCACTCTGCGCGCTTATCCACACTTATCCACACCCAGGCGCTTGCCTGTTGACAACCTCGGAGCGTGCGACGGGGACGGCGTTCCTGCCGCGGCGGAAGCGAAAAACGCGTCAGGGACGCGATTTCTGCGATTCGTCGAATCGGGGCGCGCCTATCAGATTCGTCATGGGCTTGTCAAGAGGCACGGTCTATCCACAGGCTCGTGCGCTTGTCCCCACGGCCGCGCGCCGGGCGCCGAACGGCGCGCCCAGAGCCCCCCGCGACCCCCGGCGGCACCGCTCCGTCGATGAGCGAGTACGATGGTCCGGACGCCGCCCCGAGGCCGCCGTCCGCATCCCAAGGAGGACACCCTCGTGACCATCGTGACGATCTCCGACGCCCGCCGCTTCTCGCTCGACGACGTGCAGCGCAGCACCCTGCTGCGCGAGTCGGGACTGTCGGTGGAGCTGCTCTGCTTCGAAGCCGGCCAGCGCGACGAGGAGGAACAGCGCGAGGACGCCTCGCTCTACCAGGTGCTCGAGGGCGAGGTGCTGCTGCGGATCGACGACGAGCGGCACCGGCTGGGGAAGGGCAAGATCGCCGCCGTTCCCGCGGGCCGCGCGCACGTGCTCGAGAACGCCGGAGGCGGTCTGCTGGTGGTCATGGCCACGCGCGGACCCTCGGCCGACTGACGTCCGGCGCGCGACCCCGCGCCCGGCCCGCGCCCGGCCCGTGCGCGCCCGACGCATCGGCCGCGGACCACGGCGCGCGTCGCTCCGGTCGCTACCAGACGCCCAGGGCGCGTCGCACCGTGACGATCTGTCCCAGGTGGTAGGCGAGATGATCGCTGGCGACCAGGATCTGGCGAAGCGGGGTGCGCCGGCCCCCATCGGGAAGCGGGTCCGAGTGCGGAATGTCGGCCGTCAGGTCGAACGCGGGATCGCGTAGCCAGCCGTCCATGGCGCCCAGCGCCTCGCGCAGCCCCTCGACGCTGGCCCGCCAGCGTTCGTCGTCCACGCGCTCCATCGGCTCGGGCCAGAAGCCTTCCGGCCACGGCGGAGACGTCGCTTCCGGGTCCAGCGTGTACGTCACCAGATCGTGCTGCGCGATGCGCAGATGCTCGACGAGCTCCCACACGGAGTGCGGGTGTCCTGCTGGCCGGACGCCGCGGGCGTCGGCCGGCAGGCCGTCCAGCGCGGCGTCCAGGTCCACGTGCGCGCTGCGGTTCGCCAAGAGCTCGCGGACGGCGCGGCGCACGGCCTGATCGTCCATCTCTGTCGCTGGGTCGGACTGGGTCATGGCTCCTCCTCCGTCGGGCTTCGTCGCGTCGGGGCGCCCTGCGGCGACGCTGCGGGGCGCCGGTCGACCCCTTCGAGTATCGGCGCCGATCGGTGGCGACGGCGTCGCGCAGCCTCCCGGGCTCCGACCGTCCCCGCTTCGCGTTTCGCGGCTTCGCCCACGCCGACGCGGCCGCGACGCGGCCACGGGTACGATGTGCGGGTGCCGATCTTCGCCGCGCCGGCCTTTCTGTGGGGCCTTCTCGCCCTGCCTCTGGTCGTGCTCCTGCACCGCATCCGCGTCCGCCGCGAGCGACGCGAGGTGGCGGGCTCGTTCCTGTGGCGGCGTGCCCGCGATGCCGGGGCGCGCAGGCCCCGCATGCGCCCCAGCGTCCTGCTGCTCCTGCAGCTTCTCGCCGTCGCCGGCCTGAGCCTGGCCGCCGCCGGCCCGCGCTGGAACCTCGCCGGGCCCCCTCTCCGGGTGCTGGTGATCGAGGCGTCGGCCAGCATGGCGGCACGTGACGGCCCGACCGCGCCCGCCGCCGACGAGCTGAACGACGTGGCGCCCGGCGCCAGCCGGCTGGACGTCGCCCGGGCGCTGGCCGGACGGCTGGCGCGCGACGGCGGTCCGGTCGCGATCGTTCGAGGCGGCGCGGAGCCCCGCTTGACGCTGCCGCCCAGCGCAGAGCTGAGCGCGGTGCTGGAGGCGCTCGATCGGCTGCAGGCGATCGACGCGGCGACCGATCCGGAGCGGACGCTCCGCATCGCGCGCGACGTGGCGACGGCGGGGGGCGGCGCCGGCGCCGAGATCCACTGGCTGTCCGACCGCCCGCCGCCGTCGACGGCGGGCGTACGCGTCCACGTCCTGGCCGGAACCGGACCGAACGTCGGCGTCACCGGCTTCGAGCTCGTGGCCGGACAGGCGTGGGTGCAGGTTTCCTCCGCGTTCGCCGCCCCGCTGGAGCTGCCGGTCGAGGTGCGCCGGGGCGATCAGGTCGCCGCCTCGACGACCCTGCTGGTGCCCGCCCGGGGCGAGGCCGCCGCGACCTTCCCGGTGGGCGAGGGACCGACCTCGCTGCAGGCGCGGATCGCGCCGCCCGCCGCCGACGTGCTGACGCTCGACGACGTCGCCTGGGCGGGATCGCCGCGAACGTTCGTGGCGATGGACCGAGGCTTCGCGGCGCTGGAGCGCGCGCTGGGCGCGATCGACGGCGTGCAGGTGCGCGTGACCTCCGCCGCGGCGGGCCAGGACGCCGACCTGCGCGTGCTGCACGGTCGCTTGGCCCAGCCGCCGGCCGCCGGACCGACGGTGCTGCTTCCCGACCGTGACGCGTCCGCGGTGGCGGCGACGATCCTCGACTGGGACCGAGCCGATCCGCTGCTGCGGTTCGTGGACCTGAGCGAGCTGGTCGTCGCGCACCTCGATCCCGCGCCGTTCGGCGACGAGGAGGGGTGGACGACCCTGATCCGCGGCGTGCGCGAGGTCGCTTCGTCCCCGGCCGCCGACCCGGTCGCGTCGGACGCGATCGGCGGCGAGGCCGTCCCGCTGCTGCAGCGACGCGACCGTCCGGAAGGCCCGGTGTGGCGCTTCGCGTTCCATCCGGTGCGGGGCGACCTCACGCTCCGTCCGGCGTTTCCGACCCTGGTCGTGAACCTCGTCGATTCGGTGCGGAGCGAGGACCGGATCGCCCTCGGTACCGAGCTGCCCGCAGGCGCGAGCCGCGACGGCGCGGAGGTGACCGTCGCCGACGCGCCCGGCCTGTACCGCGCCGGCGGCCGTACGGTGCACGCCAGCCTGCTGGACGCGGACGCCACCCGGCTGCCCGGCCCGGCCGCATTCGAGCGAGGTGCGACCGAGCCCGCCGGCGACGCGATGGCCGTGCCCTCCGAGGCGTCGATGCGGCGCGAGATCGCGCCGTGGCTGTTGGGGCTCGTCGTCGTGCTGCTGCTGCTCGAGTGGTGGGGCTGGACCGGGGCGTCGCGACCGTGGATCCCGCGCGGCGTCGGCGCCGATGGGCAGGGCGGCCGCGCCGCACGCTGAGTCGCGACGCGGCAGCGCCCGGTCCGCCGCGTCGCCGCCGTCGTGAGCCGCCCTCGTCTGCACCGTTCCCCCGGCTCACCCGGGCACGCGCCCACCGTTGGTAGCCTGCAGCCAGCATGGTGCGTAGCGATCCGAGCCTCCCCGTCCTGGTCCTGCTGCTTCTCGGCGCCGGGCTGCTGACGCTCTCCAGCGCGGCGCCCGGCGGCGAGTTCGTTCGGCAGCTGGCGTTCCTGGGGGTGGGCCTCGCGGCATCGGGCGTGATGATGTGGCTGGGCAAGCGCCGCATCCTCCGTTTCGTGCCGCACCTGTACGTCGCCTCGATGGCGCTGCTGGTGCTCGTGCAGCTGTTCGGGACGCGCGTGAACGGTGCGAAATCGTGGCTCTACCTCGGCCCGCTGCCCGGCTTCCAGCCGTCGGAGCTGGCCAAGCTGGCGTTGATCCTGGCGCTCGCGGCGGTGCTGCACGAGCGGCCGATCGCCGGACCGATGGGGTACCTGCGTCCGCTGGCGTTGCTGCTGCCGCCGTTCGCGCTGGTGTTCCTGGAGCCCGACCTGGGCAGCGCGCTGGTGCTGGCGGCGATCGGGGGTGGCATGATGCTGGTCCGCGGACTGCCGTGGCGGCACCTCGCGGCGTTCGCCCTGGTGTTCGCGGTGCTGTTCCCCAGCGTGGTGTGGCCCTCCCTGGCGCCGCACCAGCGCACGCGTCTGGTGTCGTTCATGAACCCGGCCGCCGACCCGCAAGGCTCCGGCTACCAGGTGATCCAGTCCACGATCGCGATCGGCTCGGGCGGCCTCACCGGCAAAGGATGGGGCCAGGGCACGCAGTCGCAGCTGGGCTTCATCCCCTACCGCCACACCGACTTCATCTTTCCGGTGCTGGCCGAGGAGGGCGGCTTCCTGGCCGCGGTCGTCCTGCTGATCCTCTACGGTCTGTTGTTCTGGCGCCTCGTGGCGATGGCCAGCGAGTGCCTGTACGAGCGCGACCAGCTCATCATCATGGGCGTGCTCACGCTGATCGGCTTCCAGGTCCTCGTGAACGTCGGCGTGACGCTGGGGCTGGCGCCGGTGACGGGAATCACGCTTCCGCTGGTGTCGTACGGCGGCACCAGCCTGGTGTCGACGCTGGTGGCGTTGACGCTGGTGTTCGTCGTCCACCGCGACCGCTACGCCGACTGGTGAGGCGCCGCGGGCGCCGCCGCCCGTCACGATTCGGGCCTCCGGGCCGCACCCGGGTAGGATGAGCGCATGAGAGCGCGCGGCATCCTGCTCACCGTCCTGGTGCTGGTCTTCGTCCTGTTCGCCGCGGTCAACTGGCCCACCCTCACCACGCCGCTGCCCGTCGACCTGCTGGCGCTCCGGCTCGAGGTGCCCGTCGGCCTGGTGCTGCTGGGCGTCACGCTGGGCCTGGCGGTCGTGTTCTTCGCGGGCGCGCTGTTCGACCGGGCCGGGCAGCTGCGCGAGATTCGTCACCTCGAGAAGCAGCTCGAGAAGGCACGTGCCCGGCTGGACACCCGTCAGCTCGAAGAGGTCGCCGAGGTGCGCGACGCCGTCCAGGCGTGGGGCGCCTCGCTCGAGAAGCGGATCGACGAGCGGGTCGGCAGCGCCGAGGACGCGATCAAGCAGGCGATCACGGAGAGCGAGGATCGTGACGCCGAGCGGATCGACGCGCTGGAGCAGCGGGTCGTGACGGTCCGCAACGAGCTCGCCGCCGACGTGGGCGAGGCCGAGGACGCGATCCGGCGGATCCTCGGTCCGGAGCGCGGCGCGCTGCCCGGCGAGACCGACTGAGCGGGTCCCGCCCGATGCGGACGTCCGGCGCGGACGTCCTGGGCGAACATCCGGCGAGAGCGCCCGGCGCAGTCGCCGCGACCGGCTCTCCGCCGCGGGTCTGCTACCTTGGTCGGCATGAGCGACACCGCCCCCACGAGCGACACCGAACGGACCGACAAGGAACGCCTCGAAGCGGAGATCCTCGAGGCGCTGAAGGTGGTCCGTGATCCGGAGATCCCGGTCAACGTCGTCGACCTCGGGCTCATCTACAACGTAGACGTCGGAGAGGACGGCGTGGTCGACATCGACATGACCCTCACCAGCATGGGCTGTCCCGTGCAGGACATGATCCAAGCCGACGCCGAGCTGGCCGCGATGAAGGTCGAGGGCGTCCGCCGCGTGAACGTCGAGTTCGTCTGGTCGCCGCCGTGGAGCACGGACAAGATGACCGACGACGGCAAGAAGCAGATGCGGATGTTCGGGTTCAACCTGTAGGAAGCGCGACGACGCGCACCGGCCCGACGCGCGCGTCGTCCCCCCGCCACGAGCGGCCGGTCGTCCGAGCGCCCCCTCGGGGCGCTCGTGGAGTACATTGAGCGCGATGTTCTTTCGACGCAAGGAACGCCCCGATCCGCGCGAGGGGGCTTGGCGCGACCTGGCGGAGCGGCTGGAGCTCGAGCGCCTCGACGACGACGACGCCGAAAGCCTGCGCGCCGAGCTCGCCGTCGATACCGGCCGCGTCGACGCGCTGCACGCGTTGCGTCGCGACGATCAGCCCGAGCTTCTGATCTTCGAGCACGTTCGCGCCCACCCGCCGCGCCGCGGCGCCGAGGAGCGGCGCGCCCGCGTCGTGCTTCGCGGCGCCCAGACGGTGTCCGAGGTCGCCTGGCGCGCCTTCCCGCGGTCGCACCCGCTGTTGGCCTCGCTCCAGGCCAGTCGCTCGGGAGGGGCGCTGGCGCCCAGCGGCGACGCGACGTTCGACGACACGATCGGCGTCGTCGCGCGCGATCCCGAGCCCGCCACGGCGCTCATGACGGTCCCGGTGCGGGCCTCGCTGCTGCGGCTGTTGGGGGACGACGACCTGCCCGAGGCGACGGTCACCTGCGGCGGGCGGCACTTGGCGTGGCGCGCCCACCGCGGTCTCGAGCCTCCCTTCGACGCGCTCGAGAGCGTCGCCAGCCGGCTGCTCGCGGTGTGGGCCGCGATCGAGGCGGGGCGCTGAGCGACGGCGTCAGTCGCGGTGGTAGGGGTGGCCGGCCCGGACCGTCTCGATCCGGTAGAGCTGCTCGAGCAGCACCAGGCGCGCCAGGTCGTGCGGCAGGGTGAGGTCGGACAGGCGCCAGCGCTCGTCGGCCGCGGCGCGCAGCGCCGGATCCAGCCCCTCGGCGCCGCCGATCAGCAGGCTCACGCGCGAGGTCCCGCGAAGCTCCAGCTCGGCGACGTGCGCGGCCAGCTTCCGTGTCGTCCAGGAGGCGCCCCGCTCGTCCAGGACCACGATGCGGCCGTCGGCCCGGGCGTTCAGCGCCTCCGCCTCGCGCGCCCGTACGTCGTCGGCGTCGCCGCCGCGGCCCTCGCGGACCTCGACGACCTCGATCGGCGACAGACGGCCCAGGCGGTCGGCGTAGTGGGCGCAGCCGCTGCGCAGGAACCCCCGGGGCGGGCTGCCCACCGCGACGATCCGGTAGCGCACTAGCTGTCGGGATCCGTGCCGGAGAGCCCCAGCTTGTCGAGCAGCTCGCGCCTGCGGCTGGCCCGCATGCCGCTGGCGGCCAGCGCCGCACGGAGCGCGCGCTCGTCCAGCGCCTCGCGCACCATCGCCAGCTCGCTGCGTGACAGGCGGCGCCCGTGCAGCACGTGCTCCTCGAACGCCTGGTAGGCGAGAGGCGCCACCGCCCGGGCGCACCGCGCGAGCGCCTGGCCGTACACGCGGATCTCGTACTGGGCGTGGGCGTCCATGCGCAGGCGGAGGAAGTGCATCAGGTTGTGCAGGTCGATCTGCCAGTACATCTCGGTGTAGAGCGAGAGCGGCAGGTGGATCCGGGCGAGCTCGCGCGCGAGCCCGTCCTCGATCATCGACTCGTACTCGGCGTACCGGCCCGCCTGCGAGGTCTTCAGCAGCCGCAGCACGCTCTCCTGGAGCTCTTCGGGGACCGCCTCGTCCGCACGGCCCTGCTTGTTCGTGCGCGACTGCGGGCGCAGCTGCTCCGGGTCGGGCAGGTAGAACTCGCCGGGGAGGACCGAGTAGCGGCCGCTGATCTCGTTCGCACGCGCGGTCCGGTGGCGCATCCACTGGCGGGCGACGAAGATCGGCATCTTGAGGTGGAACGTCAGCACGACCTGCTCGAACGGGCTGGTGTGCGCGTGGCGCAGCAGGTAGTCGATCAGCGCGGCGTCCTCGCGGACCGTGCGGGTGCCCTCGCCGTAGCTGACCCGGGCGGACTGGACGATGCGGGCGTCGCCGCCCATGTAGTCGACGAGCCGGACGAAGCCGTGGTCGAGGACCTCGAGGCGTTCGTCGAGCAGCGCGTCGGCGCTGGGAACCGAGGGACGGGGCATGGTCTCGGATCATAGCGGAGCCGGCGCCGGAAGGGCGCCCGTCGCGGAGAAGGCGGCCACGACGCAGTCGTTCTCATCAAAAGGCCATAGATGAGAAATTCCTGAGTGGCACCTTTCACAAGCGCACGTAATACCGTGTGGGACGCTACGGACGCCTTCTCATCACAACTTCATTCCGTTGACACCACCCGGACCGCGTGCCATACTCGACCTTGGTTTCGTATGTCCGCGGGGTCGTACCGGAAGGAGGTGCTTCTCTTGAACCGGCTTCGCGAATGGACGCACGAGCCCGACGGATGAAGGTCCACCGACCTGCCCAACGCCGACGAGGAAACACGGACACTCTCGGCTGCGACGTGCTCAGGGCCCGACCCCGTCGAACGATTTCGAATCCAGTTGTTCAAGGGGAAACACACATGAAGAAGCTTCTCATCGCCATTCTGGCTGCAGGCCTCGCCAGCGGCGCTTTCGCTCAGACCTTCCCGGACATCCCGGAAGGCCACTGGGCCGGCGACGCCGTCGAGCGCATCGCAGACCTCAACATCGTGATCGGCTTCCCCGACGGAACCTTCCGTGGGAACGAAGCCTTCACCCGCTACCAGGCCGCGCTGGTCATCAGCCGCATGCTGGACGTCGTCAACGCCAACATGGACGCCGCCCTGGCCATGACCGACGAGGACATCGCCTCGCTGCGTAACGCCGTGCAGGAACTCGCTGCCGACGTCGCCGCGCAGGGCGTCCGCCTCTCGGCCGCCGAAGGCGCCATCGCCGGCCTGTCCGACGACACCGCCGCCAACACCGCGAGCATCGCCGAACTCGAAGCGATGATCGAAGGCATGGACCTGACCGCCGAGATCGATCCCGCCGTGCTCCGCGATCTGCAGAACCAGATCGCTTCGCAGCGCGTCGCGACCGATACCGCGCAGGCCACCGCCGACGCCGCGCAGGCCACGGCCGACGCCGCGCAGTCCCGCGCGAACTCGGCTCTGAGCACCGCTCAGGCCAACGCTTCCGAGATCGCCGCCCTCAACGAGCTGGTCCAGATCCTCGGTGACCAGATCGAAGCCCTCCAGGGCATGGGCACCGACACCACCGGCCTGGCGACGAACGAAGACCTCGCCGCGCTCGAAGGCGACATCGCCAACATCCGCGAGTTCGTCATCCTGCTCCGCCGCGACCAGGTCGCCCTGCGCGACCGCGTCTCCGGCCTCGAGGCCAGCGACGAGCAGCAGACGACCGACATCGCGGACCTGCAGGCCCGCGTGACCGAGCTCGAAGAGAACCCGCTGGGCATCTCCGGCACGATCGACCTCGAGTACTTCGTGGGTCGCGCCGACGGCGCCCTCGCCGAGTTCGACATCGACCGCGCCTACGGCGTGGGCATGATGCGCGACATCGGTAGCTCCGTGTTCAGCAGCGGCACCGACGAAGAAGCCAACCCCGCAGGGGAAGACGACGAAGTCGACGAGCCCGGCGAGTACGCCGAGGATCGTGCCGACATCGAGTACGGCAGCGACTTCGACGCCGACATCACCATCAACCTCGGCATGAGCAGCGTGTTCGACGGCGAAGGCAGCCCCCGCGGGCTGAACAGCTTCGAAGCCGTTCTGACGCTCTCGCTCGAAGAGACCGACTTCGTGGTGGTCGACGACGACGACGACATCGCTGGCGCGGACGCGACCGGCTACGTCTGGTTCGTCGACGAGTTCACCGCCACGTTCGACCCGATCGGCGCCGCGCCCCTCACCTTCGCCTTCGGCGAAGAAGTGACCGGCAGCTTCACGCCGTACACCCTCAACCTCGAGGACGTCGGCTTCGTGGCCAGCGTCGGCTCGCCCGACTTCCTGTCGTTCCTCGATCCGAGCCTCCAGGTCGCCTACCTGACCGACGCGGTCGACGACGGCTACGTCGCCACCGGTATCCGCGGCACCCTGTCGCCGATCGACGGCGTCACCGGCGGCTTCAGCTTCGTCAAGAACGCCGACAACACCGGCGACAAGGACGACTGGCAGGCCAACAACGTCACGGACACCGTCTGGGGTCTCGACGCGACGGCCAACCTCGAGCTCGGGACCCTCGGTCTCGACCTCGCGGGCGAGTACGCCAGCGGCTCGACCTACGACGCCGCGACCGACACGACGACGGACGCGACCAACGCCCTGTTCGTCACCCTCGATACCGAGATCGGCATCCTCGGCGGCATCGACCTCGCGGCGAACTACCGCGACATCGACGTCGACTGGGACAACGACTTCGGCGCGCAGCTCGACGATGACGACTACCCGTACGAAGTCGACCAGTCCGGATTCGGCGTCAACGCCGGCCTCGGCCTGTTCATCTTCGACATCGGCGTCTACTTCGACAGCTACAGCATCGATAGCGGCCTCGAGACCAGCGCCTTCGGCGTGGACGCCACGGCGAACCTGTTCCGCGGCTTCAGCGTCAGCGGCTTCTACGACCAGGTCAGCGTCGACGGAAACGTCGTCAACGACAACGAAGGCGACGACCCCATCGACGCCGGCGCTCCCGACACCGAACGCGACGACGCGTACCGCACCGGCTTCGGTGTGGGCCTCGCGCACGACGGTGCCTCCGACAACGCCCTCATCGCGAACCTGAACCTCGAGTTCGCCTACGAGCGCTTCGACGAGGACTTCGACGACACCCGCATCTACGCGGCCGCCGACTACACCCTCAACGTCTCGATCCTCGAGCTGACCCCGTACGTCTCGTACGAGTCGGAGCAGGACGAAGACGCCGGCACCGACGACACGGTCGAGCTCATGGTCGGCACGGGTCTCTCGACCCAGCCGCTCGATGTCATCTTCCAGCCCAGCCTGGAAGCGGCCGTCAACTACCGGACCAACGAGCACACGGACCTCGACGCCTACACGGCCGAGCAGCTCCAGTGGGCCGTCGGCCTCAACCTCGGCGAGTTCCTGCTGCCCTACAGCAGCCTCACCGCTCGCTACGGCTCGTACACCGGCACGAACATCACCGGCGACGTTTTCGCCGGCGACCCCGGCACCGACATCTCCGAAGGGGATGAGAACACGGGCCTCACGACCTCCGTCTCTGGTTACGAAGTCGAGTGGAACTACTACGACCTCATGATCAGCTACGGCGTGTACACGCACGACGCGGATGTCGACAACGCCGGCGGCGAAACCGCTGCCCAGGCGTTCGGCGTCAGCTACTCGGTCGCCTTCTGATCGAGCAGCGGCCGCAAGCGGCCTAGGCCGCACGCGAACGAACGAGCCCCGCTTCGGCGGGGCTCGTTTTCGTGTGGGCTCGTGGCGCCGCCGCGGCGAACGCCGCCGAGACGGTCGGGGGGTCAGGGCGCGACGACGCGCAGGCTGGCCGGACGAACCTCGATCTCGAACGTCGAGGCGGGAAGGAACGTCTCGCCCTCGGTGTGCCAGTCGCGGGGCGCCTCCCACGTCATCGAGACGCGACGGGCCCGAACGTGCCGAACCTTCGGGTGACTCAGGTGACGCCCCACCAGGACGCGGGGCAGCAGGCCCAGCGTTCCCCAGCGCCGCACGTCGCCGGCCACCAGCAGCTCCAGCAGGCCGTCGTCCAACACGGCCCCCGGCGCGAACCGGAACGAGCCGCCGGTGCGCGGTCCGTTCTGGCACGACGCCAGGAGGCACGGGCCGTGATGCACGGTCGTGCCGTCCGCCGTGACGGTCGCGACGACCGGCGTCAGGTCGCGAAGCGACACCGCCACCGACCAGAGGTACGCCCCGATCCCACGCAGGTAGCGAGGCGCGTCCGCCACGCGCCGTCCCACCTCGGCGTCGAACCCGACGCCGACGGCGTTCACGAACGGCTCGCCGTTGCAGACGCCGGTGTCGATCGTGCGCACGCGACGAGCGACGAGGACCTCGACCGCGCGAGCGACGTCGCCCCGAGGCAGGCCCAGGGCGTGCCCGAAGTCGTCGCCCGACCCGACCGGCACCACGCCCAGCGTCCGCCCGTTCCCGATGCAGCCCTTCGCGACCTCGTGCGCCGTGCCGTCGCCGCCGATGGCGACGACGGTGGCGTCGTCCGGAAGCGAGCGGGCGAGCTCCGTCGCATGCCCGGGACGACGCGTGGTCAGGACCTGCGCCGCGACGCCACGGTCGGCCAGGCGGGTCCGAACGTCGTCGGCCGCGTCACGCGCGCGTCCGCGGCCCGCGACGGGATTGTGGATCAGGTGCAGCATGCGCGAGTCTATCCGGCGGCCGTCACGGACGGCGGGTGTGCGACGTGACGGCAGGACGTCGTGCCGGTCGGGGCGACGGAGGGCGGTATGCTCCGGTCATGGCGAGTACCGCCCGGCTGTTCGATCTGGAGCGCGTTCCTGAAGTGCTGCGGCCGCTTCTCGCGCCCGAGCGCCCGTGGGACGTGCTGGGCGCCCTCGACGTGTTCCTCGCCGATGCGGAAGCGGGGGACGCGCCGGCCGACGACACGGTCGACGCGGCGCCCGAGGAGCCCGCGAGCGTCCACCCGACCGCGATCCTCGACGGATGGGTCCGATTGGGACCCGGCGCGCGTGTGGGACCGTTCGCCTGGATCCGGGGTCCGGCGTGGATCGGCGCGAACGCGGAGATCGGGCACGCCGCGATCGTTCGCGGCGGGTGCGTGATCGCGGACGGCGCGAAGGTCGGGCACGCCAGCGAGGTGAAGCACGCGCTCCTGCTTCCGGGCGCCAAGGCGCCCCACTTCAACTACGTCGGCGACAGCGTGCTGGGCAGCGGGACGAACCTGGGCGCCGGCGTCAAGATCGCGAACCTCAAGAACGACGGGAGCGAGGTGCTGAGCGCGGGACAGCCGACCGGGCGCCGGAAGTTCGGGGCCGCTCTCGGCGACGACGTGCACATCGGGTGCAACGCGGTGCTCGCGCCCGGGACGATCGTCGGCGCTCGCACGGCGGTGTACGCCGGCGCGATGCTCCGCGGCGAGGTGGCGGCGGATTCGATCGTCAAGCACCGCACGGTCACCGACGTCGTGAAGCGGCGCTGAGCGCACCGTGCTGCCGATCCGCGACCTCAACCCCCGGCGCGGGCCGGCCCCCGTCACCTGGGCGCTCCTGGGCGCGACGGTGGTCGCGTTCCTCGTGCAGGTCGGTCTGCTGGGCCCGAACGTCGCGTTCACGCTGAACAGGACCGGCGCGTTCATTCCCGACCCGTTCTTCGAGGGACCCACGTCGCGGCTTCCCAGCCTGCTGCTCCACGCGTTCCTTCACGCCGACCCGTTGCACCTGATCGGAAACCTGTTCTTCCTCGGCGTGTTCGGCGACAACATCGAAGAGCGGCTGGGATCGGGCCGATTCCTGGCGTTCTACCTGGCGGCAGCGGCCTTCGCTGCGCTGGTGCACGGACTCGTGCAGCCCGGATCGCGCATCCCCATGGTGGGAGCCTCCGGCGCGATCAGCGCGGTGCTGGGCGCGTACATCCTGTGGTTTCCCTCGCGGAAGGTGCAGGCGTTCGTCGTTCCGCTGTTCCTGCCGTGGCTCGTCGCCAGCCTGGTCATGCGCATTCCGCGGTTCCACCTATGGTGGCTGCCCGCCTGGCTGTACATCGGCTACTGGGCGCTGATCAACCTGGTCGAGGCCAGCGGGACGCTGGCCGTCGGCCCCGTCAGCGGGGCGGGCGTCGCCTGGTGGGCGCACCTCGGAGGCTTCGCCTTCGGGCTCCTGGCCGGACCCGTCCTGCTGCGCACGCGCAGCTAGCGCTAGCGAGCGGCTCGCTCCGGCCAGCGCGGTGACGTGCTGCGCCCGTCGCCGCGTTCAAGTCGCCGCGCTCGAGTCGCCGCGCTCACGTCGTGGCGCAGACGTCACTGCGCTCAGGCGGCCGGGGTCACGCCGGCTCGATCATGCCGTAGTGGCCGTCCTCGCGCAGATAGATGACCGAGATGCCGTCGGTGTCGACGTTTCGGAACACGTAGAAGTCGTGGCCCAGCGCCTCCATCTCCATCGCGGCGTCCTCGGGAGCCATCGGGCGCATGACGTGGCGCTTGGTGCGGACGATGCGCGGCTCCTCCTCGACCGTTTCCGGCTCGGTCGGCTGAGGCTTCTCCTCGAGCCGTTTCGCGACGAAGCGGCCCTTGAACTTCTTCAGCTGACGCTCGAGCTTGTCGACGACGAGGTCGATCGCGCCGTAGAGATCGGTTCCGCGCTCTTCGGCGCGGACGAGGCCGTTGGGCACGTTGACCTGCACCTCGACCTTGGCGGGCTGGCCGCCGATGGTCTCGTTGTACGACATGACGACCTTGGCGTCGATGATCTGGTCGGAGAACTTGTCGAGCTTCGCGAGCTTGTCTTCCGCGTAGGTCCGCATGGCGTCCGTAACGTCGATGTTGCGACCGATCATCTGATAGATGTTCATGACGCCCCTTTCTTGCCGGGTCGACCGGCGACGAGATCTTCGCTTCGAGTGATGCGAGCATACCACCGCCCATGGACCGCCGATCCTGGATCCGGCCCACGGAAGCGCGTGTAGGCCGAGACTACGGCCGCTCCGGGCTCGGGTGGTAGCCTTCGATCGATGGACAGATTCTGCGCTTCGACCGATCCGGAATGCCCGGTGGCCAAGGCCATCGCGGTCCTGCAGGAGAAGTGGGTGCTTCATATCGTCCACACGCTGTTGGCCGGACCGCGCGGATTCAACGAGCTGGGGCGCGAGGTGGGCGGCTGCAACCCGACCACGCTCACGAATCGCCTCGCTCGGCTCGAAGAGGTGGGCCTGGTGAGGCGCACGAACGGGGTCGACGGATCGGAATCGTCGCGTAGCCGTTATGCGCTCACGTCCGCCGGGGAGGGGCTCAGCGACGTGATCGAGGCGATCCACGCCTGGTCGGTCCGGCATCTGCATACCGCGGAGCCGTTCGTGATGAAGCCCGCGATGCCCGGCGCGACGCCCGGGACGCTGCGGATCGAGGCGCGACCGCCCGACGACGACGGCGTACGTCCTCAGGCGCCGATCGACGCGTTGGCCGCTGGCTGACGGCCGACCCGCTTCTCGCTACTTGCGCCGGCCGAACAGGCCGCCGCGCCCCTCGTCGTCCCCGCCGCGCTTCTCGATCGTGTCCAGCAGCGCGCGGTTGCGACGCTCGAGCTCTGCGACGCGCAGCTCGAGCTCGGCCGCGCCGGTGTTCTCGAGCTCCTCGACCTTCTTCTGCAGCTTGCGGCGCAGCTGCGCGTTCTCGACGCGCAGCATCTCGAGCTCCTTCTGCATCGCCGTGAAGCTTTCGTCCGATCCGTGCCGGCGGGTCATCGGCGCCATGGGAGCGTCCACGAATCCGCTTCTCGCGCCGAGATCGTCGGTCTCCGGATCGGCCATTCCTTCGGGCAGGTCGCTGGGCAGATCGTCGAGCGCCTCCTCGATCACGACGGTGGTGAACCCCTCGCGCTTCGGCGTGGTCTCGCGCTCGTCCAGGAGGCCTTGGATGCGGTTGCTCACGTTCTTGTCGCCCAGCGGCCGCGGCAGGACCAGATCGGCACCGACCTTCCGGGCGCGCGCCCGGGCCTGATCGGACAGGCCGAACTCGCCGGCCTGCGGGGCGATCAGGATGACGGGGGTGCGGGCCAGCCGCGAGACGCGGCGCACCTTGCCGCAGATCACGTCCCCCGCGACGTCGGGAAGGTCCAGCGCGAACAGGCACAGGTCCGGCGTGTGGGACTTGAGGTGCTGCAGCGCTTCCCGCCCCGATTCGACCATGGTCAGCTCGAAGGTGCCGCTGGAGAGAAGCATGTCGATCAGCTGAAGCTGAAGCCGATCGGACTCCGCGACGAGAAGTCGGGCAGCTGGCCGGGCCACGCCTCAGCCCTTGACAGGCAGGTTGGCGACCATGACCATCCGGTCGCCGTGCTGCTCGAGCTTGACGTCGTACTCCGTCTCGTCCGCGGGGAAGTACTTGCCGATCACTTGCAGCAGCTCGGCCTTGAGGTCCTCCATCTTGCCGGGGGTGAGCTTCGCCCGGTCGTAGGAGAGCACCAGCTTGAGCCGTTCCTTGAGGTGATCCTTGCTGCGCTTGCGGCCGAACAGTCGGAACATCAGCGACCTCCGAACAGGCGCCGGAGTCCGCCGAGCAGGCCTCCGCTCTGAGGATCGAGCACGGGGTAGGGGATGTCCTCGCCCTTGAGGCGTCGCGCGATGTTGCGGAACTCGCCCCCGGCTCGGTTCGTGTCGTCCAGGCTCGCGGGAGAGCCGAGGTTCGTCGAGACCAGGATGCGCTCGTCCTCGGGAACGATGCCGATCAGCTTCACGCCGAGGATCTCGAGCACGTCGTCGACCTCGAGCATGTCGCCGCGCTTGACCATCTCCGGGCGAAGCCGGTTGATGATCAGCCGCACCTCGCGAACGTCGCGCGCTTCGAGCAGACCGATGATCCGGTCGGCGTCACGCACGCTGCTGACCTCGGGGTTGACGACCACGAGCGCTCCGTCGGCGCCGCTGGCGGCGGTCTGGAAGCCGGACTCGATGCCGGCGGGAGAGTCGATCAGGACGCGGTCGAACCCTTCCTCCTCGAGCAGCAGCCGGACCGTCTCCTGCATGCGCGACTCGCTCAGCGAGCTCTTGTCCTTCGTCTGCGAGGCGGCGATCAGGTGGAGCGTGTCGACCCGCTTGTCGCGGATCAGCGCCTGCCGCAGCTTGCAGCGGCCCTCGAACACGTCGATCAGGTCGTACACGACGCGACCCTCGAGGCCCATCACGACGTCGAGGTTCCGCAGGCCGACGTCGGTGTCGATCACGGCGACCTTCTCGCCGAGCCTGGCGAGCGCCGCTCCGACGTTGGCGGTACTGGTGGTCTTGCCGACGCCGCCCTTGCCGGACGTCACCACGATCGCTTTCGCGTTCACCTTCTGGCCTCCCTCGAACGAGCCCCGGAGCGCGCCGTCGCGTCTCCCATCGCGGTTCCGAGCGCGTTTCTAAGGGGGAAGGATACCACAGCCCGTGCTGGACTCCCGGCCGCTTCCGCGGGTTCGAGAGAACCGTCCAGGACGGGGATCGACGACCGGCCGGCCAAGCCTCAGGCCTCCTGCAGATTCGCGAACTTCGCGAGCAGCCGCTTGGCGCCGGCGCCGTCGAACACGACGGTGAGCTCCGCCTTGCCGCCCTCGCCGGACACCCCGACGACGGTGCCCACGCCGTACTTCGGGTGCCGCACCTTCTCGCCGCCGCGGTAGGCGCGCGTTCCGGAGCCGTCGGCCGCCGAGGGCGACTCGGCCGGGGCCCAGCGGACCTTGGGCCGAAGCGGCGTCCGCACGCTGTCCTGCAGCTTCTGCCCGAACACGTCGATCTCCGTCAGCAGCGCGTTGGGCACGTCCTCCAGGAAACGCGACGGCCGGGCGGGCTCGGTGCGCCCGAACGTCATCCGGTTCTCGCAGTGCACCAGGTACAGCTCGTCCTGCGCACGCGTCACGCCGACGTACAGGAGCCGCCGCTCCTCCTCGAGCTCCTGCAGGCTGCCCGTCGACGAGCGGTGCGGGATCAGGCCCTCCTCGAGCCCCACCAGGAACACGACGGGGAACTCGAGCCCCTTCGCGTTGTGCAGCGTCATCAGCGTCACGGCGTCGGCCGGCGCCTCGCCCTCGTTCGCGGCGGCCACGGCGCGGTCGTCCACGGACGCCATCAGCGCGGCCTCGTCCAGGAACTCCGCGACGGTTCCCGCGTGTTCCTGCTCCCACTCCTCGACGGCGTTCCGGAGCTCGTCGAGGTTCTCGAGCCGGCCCTGCGCCTCGAACGAGCTCTCCTCGCGCAGCGCGCGGATCATGCCGGTCGCGTCCAACAGGTGCGCCACGAACTGCCCGGCGGGCATGGTGTCGGCCGCGTCGGTCAGGTCGCGCATCAGCTCCGCGAACTCCGTGATCCGCTTCGCGGCGGGGGTGCCGGCCAGGATCTGCTCGCCGCGACGCACCGCCTCTGCGAACGGCACGCGGTTCGTCGCGGCCCAGCCGGCCAGCCGGTCCTCGCTGGTCTTCCCGATGCCGCGCTTGGGTCGGTTCAGCACGCGCCGCCAGCTCACGTCGTCCGACGCGTTCAGCGCGGCACGGGCGTAGGAGAGCGCGTCCTTGACCTCGCGCCGCTCGTAGAAGCCGACCCCGCCGACGATGCGCGCCTCGATCCCGGAGCGGCGCAGCGACTCCTCCATCACGCGCGACTGGCTGTTCGTCCGGTACAGCACCGCGAACTGGTTCAGGTCGCCGTCCCGCTCGGCCAGCAGGCGCTCGACCTGTCGGGCGACGAAGTCGGCTTCCGCCCGCTGGTCGGCGGCCCGGTAGTACCGCACCGGATGGCCCTGCTCCTTGACCGGGCGGAGCTGCTTCTCGAGCCGGCCCGAGTTCGGCTCGATCACCGCGTTCGCGACGTTCAGCACGGGCGGCACCGAGCGGTAGTTCAGCTCGAGCCGGTAGGTGACCGCGTCCTGATGGTCGCGCTGGAAGTCGAGGATGTTCTGGATGTCCGCCCCGCGGAACGCGTAGATGCCCTGGTCGGGATCGCCGACCACCATCAGGTTGCGGTACTTCTCCGACAGCTGGTGGGTGAGCCGGTACTGCGCGGCGTTCGTGTCCTGGTACTCGTCGACGTGCACGAACACGGCGCGCTGCTGGACGCGGTCCAGCACGTCCGGATGGCCCTGGAACAGCTCGACGGTGCGCCCCAGGATGTCGTTGAAGTCGACCGCGTTGGCGCGCTGCAGGCGGGCCTGGTAGCGCTCGTACACCTCGACGATCTGCTCGAGCTCGATGCCCGAGATGGCGTGACCGTACCGGGCCGCGCCCTCCTGCGCCAGCAGCGCCGGCGTCCAGAGGTTCGACTTCGCGCGGTCGATCACGCTGCGCAGCACGCGCGGGTTCACCTCCGCCAGCCCGGCGACGGTGCCGAGGACCTCCTTGAGCACGTCGAGCTGGTCGCCGTCGTCGTAGATCCCGAACCCGGGGTTCAGCCCGATCAGCGAGCCGTAGCTGCGCAGCACCCGTAGGCAGGCGGAGTGGAACGTGGAGACCCAAAGGTCCCTCGCGGGCGGCCCGATGAGCTCCTCGACCCGCTCGCGCAGCTCGCCGGCGGCCTTGT
>CAZLQH010000027.1:0-25302 GCA_964561595.1 uncultured bacterium
CGCCGACGGCGTACACCAGCGCGGCCAGCGACGCGATGCGGAACACCTGCATCAGGCCGGCGACGATGATGCCCGCCAGCGACACGAACCCGGCGCGTCCGGGGAGGACGCGCCTTCGGGCGGTGCCGACGGGCTTCGTGGCTGGCATGCACGCGAGTCTACCTTCCGTCGGCGTCCCCTCCGGAAGGGCCCTCTCGCAAAGTCAGCTCGGCAGGACGCCGCCAGCGGGACGCCACCGAGCAGGCGCGCTACGCGCCCAGGACCATCCCGAACATCAGCGGCGCCACGATGGAGGCGTCCGACTCGATCACGAACTTCGGCGTGTCGACGGCCAGCTTGCCCCAGGTGATCTTCTCGTTGGGCACCGCGCCCGAGTACGAGCCGTAGCTCGTCGTCGAGTCGCTGATCTGGCAGAAGTAGCCCCACATCGGCACGTCCGGACGCTTCAGGTCCTGATGCAGCATCGGAACGACGCAGATCGGAAAATCACCGGCGATGCCGCCGCCGATCTGGAAGAAGCCGACGCTGCTCTTCGCGGCGGTCCGGGCGTACCAGTCGGCCAGGAACGTCATGGACTCGATCCCCGTCCTCACGGTGTGCACGTTCGTGATCTCGCCCTCGATCACGTGCGCGGCGAACATGTTCCCCGTCGTCGAGTCCTCCCACCCCGGCACGACGATCGGCAGGTCCTTCTCGGCCGCCGCGACCAGCCAGGAGTCGGCGGGATCGATCTGGTAGTGCTCCTCGAGCGCTCCGCTACGGATGAGACGGTAGAGGAACTCGTGCGGGAAGTAACGTTCGCCGGCGGTGTCGGCGCTCGTCCACTCGGCGACCAGCGCCCGCTCCAGGCGGCGCATCGCCTCCTCCTCGGGGATGCAGGTGTCGGTCACGCGGTTCATGTGCCGCTCCAGCAGCGCCTGCTCGTCCTCGGCGGTGAGGTCGCGGTAGTTCGGGACGCGCTCGTAGAAGTCGTGCGCGATCAGGTTGAACACGTCCTCCTCGAGGTTCGCGCCCGTGCAGGAGATGATCTGAACCTGGTCGCGGCGGATCATCTCGGCCAGCGACAGTCCCAGCTCGGCGGTGCTCATCGCGCCCGCCAGCGTGATCATCATCGTGCCGCCGTCGTTCATGTGCCGCCGGTAGGCGTCGGCGGCGTCGACGAGCGTCGCGGCGTTGAAGTGTCGGAAATGGTGGCGCATGTATGCGCCGACGGGACCGTCCGCGCGTTCGGGTGCGTTCATGGTGGCCTCCCTCGCCGCCATGCTACGGCACCCGTGCGCGGCGGCGCGGCCCGCCGCGCCGCCGCGGTCCGGGGCGACGGGCCGCGCGGCGGTCGCTCAGCCCGCCTCGCTGGATTGCGCCCAGATGTTGATGCCGCTGTCGGTCGCGTAGCGATCGATGGTCGCGATCTCGTCGTCGCTGAAGTCCAGGCGGTCCAGGGCGGCGACGTTCTCGCGCACCTGGCGGACGCTGCTCGCCCCGATCAGGGCCGAGGTGACGCGCGGGTCGCGCAGGACCCAGGCGATCGCCATCTGGGCCAGCGTCTGGCCGCGATCCTGCGCCATCTCGTTCAGGGCGCGGACCTTGCTCAGCGTGTCCTCGTTCAGGAAGTCGCGCTTGAAGCTCTCGGAGTAGTTCACCCGCGCGTCCTCGGGAACGCCGCCCAGGTACTTCGAGGTCAGCAGGCCCTGCGCGAGGGGCGAGAACACGATCGATCCGACGCCCAGCTCGCCCAGCGCGTCGAGCAGCTCGACCTCGATCCAGCGGTTCAGCATCGAGTACGACGGCTGGTGGATCAGGAGCGGCACGCCCATCTCGCGCAGCAGCGCCTCCGCCTCGCGCGTCTTGGCGGCGGAGTACGACGACACGCCGGCGTAGAGCGCCTTGCCGGCGTGGACGGCGCTGGCCAGCGCGCCCATCGTCTCCTCGAGCGGCGTCTCGGGGTCGAAGCGGTGGGAGTAGAAGATGTCGACGTAGTCGAGGCCCATCCGCTCCAGGCTCTGGTCCAGGCTCGAGAGGAGGTACTTGCGCGAGCCCCACTCGCCGTACGGCCCGTCCCACATCCGGTAGCCGGCTTTGGTGGACACGATCAGCTCGTCGCGGTACGGCGCCAGGTCGCGCCGCACGATCTCGCCGAAGTTCGCCTCGGCCGATCCGGGCGGTGGCCCGTAGTTGTTCGCGAGGTCGATGTGGGTGACGCCCAGGTCGAACGCGGTCAGGACGCGCTCACGCACGCTGTCGAACGGCGTGTCGTGGCCGAACGTCTGCCACAGCCCCAGCGAGACGGCGGGCAGCTTCAGGCCGGCGCGGCCCGTGCGGCGATACGTCATGGCGTCGTAGCGGGTGTCTGCAGCTTGGTGGGTCATGGCCCCAGCGTAGCGCCCCGATGGAGCCGAGCGTGGCCGGTCGCGACGCTGGGTCGCGACCGGCCGTCGGGCTCACGTCGCACGGGACGCTCGAATCCCGTCGCCGGCTCAGACCGGTTCCGCCTCGGCCTCCTCCAGCTCGCCCAGCCGGCGGACGACGTCGATCACGCTGTCGGGGTTCAGCGAGATCGAGTCGATCCCGCATTCGACCAGGAACTCCGCGAAGTCGGGGTGATCGGAGGGCGCCTGCCCGCAGATGCCCACCGACGTGCCTTCCGCGTGCGCGTCGTCGATCAGCGAGGCGATGGAGCGCTTGACCGCCTCGTCGCGCTCGTCGAACAGGCCCGAGAGCAGCTCCGAGTCGCGGTCCACGCCCAGCACCAGCTGCGTCAGGTCGTTCGTGCCGATCGAGAAGCCGTCGAACCGCTGCGCGAACTCGCGCGCCAACACGATGTTGGACGGAATCTCCGCCATCACGTAGACCTTCAGGTCGTTCTCGCCACGGCTCAAGCCGTTCTCGGCCATCACCTCGAGAACGCGGTCGGCCTCGTCCAGCGTGCGGCAGAACGGGATCATGACGACGACGTTGTCCAAGCCCATCGCGTCACGGACGTGCTTGATCGCGCGGCACTCCAGCGCGAAGCCGGCCGCGTAGCGATCGCTGTAGTAGCGCGACGCGCCGCGGAAGCCCAGCATCGGGTTGGCCTCGTCCGGCTCGAACGCCTTCCCGCCGATCAGATCGGCGTACTCGTTCGTCTTGAAGTCGCTCATGCGGACGATCACCGGCTCGGGCCACTGCGACGCGGCGATCTTGCCGATGCCCAGCGCGAGGTTGTCGACGAAGTACTGGGGCTTGTCGTCGTAGCCGCGGGTCAGCTCGGCGATGCGGCGCTTGGCCTTGCGGTCCTCGAGCTCGTCGAACGTGACCAGCGCCATGGGGTGCACCTTGATGGCGTTGTTGATGATGAACTCCATGCGCGCGAGGCCGATCCCCTTGCACGGCAGGCGCCACCACCGCATCGCGGCGGTGGGATCGGCGATGTTCATCATCACCCGCGTCGTGGGCTCCTTCAGCCCCGACAGGTCCATCTCGGTCTCCTCGTACTCGAGCTCGCCCTCGTACACGTAGCCGTGTTCGCCCTCGGCGCAGGAGACCGTGACCTGCTGGCCGTCCTTGAGGATCTGCGTCGCGTTGCCGGTCCCGGCAAGGGCCGGGATGCCCAGCTCGCGGCTGACGATCGCGGCGTGGCAGGTGCGGCCGCCGTGATCGGTGACGATCGCCGCGGCGCGCTTCATGATCGGCACCCAGTCGGGGTCGGTCATGCCGGTGACGAGGATCGAGCCGTCCTCGAACCGTCCGATCTCGTCGGCGCCCTTGATCACCTGGACCGGCCCGGTCACGATCGCCTCGCCGATCGCGAGGCCCTCGACCAGCGGCTCGCCGCCGCTCTCGAGCAGCTTGTAGCGCTTCATCGCGGCCGCCTCGCGCTGCGACTGGACCGTCTCGGGGCGCGCTTGGACGATGAACAGCTGATCGGTCTGGCCGTCCTTGGCCCACTCGAGGTCCATCGGCATCCCGTAATGCTGCTCGATCCGCTGGGCCCAGCGGGCCAGCTGTACGATCTCGTCGTCGCGCAGCACGATCGACTGGCGCTCCTTGCGGGTCGTGTCCTGGGTCTTCGTCGCCGCGGTGCCACCGGTGGTGTAGACCATCTTCTGCTCTTTGGAGCCGATGTGCTTGCCGACGATCGGCACGAAGTCGTCCCGGCCCAGCAGCGGCTTGAACACCGAGTACTCGTCGGGGTCGACGGTGCCTTGCACGACCGTCTCGCCAAGCCCCCAGGCCGCGTTGATCAGCACCATGTCCTTGAAGCCGGTCTCGGTATCGATCGTGAACATCACGCCCGACGACGCGAGGTCGCTGCGCACCATCTTCTGCACGCCGATCGAGAGGGCGACCTCCATGTGCTCGAAGCCCTGGTTCTCGCGGTAGCTGATCGCGCGGTCGGTGAACAGCGAGGCGTAGCAGCGGCGGCAGGCGTCCAGCAGCTGCTTCTCGCCGTGGACGTTCAGGAACGTCTCCTGCTGGCCGGCGAAGCTGGCGGTCGGCAGGTCCTCCGCCGTCGCGCTGCTCCTGACGGCGACGTCGACGTGCTCGGTCTCGTGACGCTCGGAGAGCGCCTGGTAGGCCTCCCGGATCGCGTCTCTCAGGTCGCCTGGAAACTCGGCGTGGAGGAACGCCCTGCGGATCTCCCCCCCGACGTCGTCGAGCGTCGCGTCGCCCGACCGCAGCGCCGCGATCCGCTCGGTGAGCTCGCCCCGCAGGTCGTTCGCGTCGACGAAGCGCCAGTACGCCTCCGCGGTGGTCGCGAAGCCGCCCGGAACCCGGACGCCCTCCTCGGCGAGCGCCTGGATCATCTCCCCCAGCGAGGCGTTCTTGCCTCCGACGGACGGAACGTCGTCCTTGTCCAGATCCTCGAACCAACGTACGAACGCTGACGCCATATCGGACCTCCTGGTCCTGCGAGAGGCTGGACCGGCGTCAGGCGGGCAGGGTCGAAGGCGACACCGCGAGCGGCGCCGGTTCCTTACGTCCGAGTACAGCACACGGAGCGGTCGCGTGCGAGGGGCATCCGTACTCGGAACTCCGAACCGGCGCTCGGGATTCGGGACATCTCACTCTGTCGGGCGTCGGTAGCCCCCCCTACCCTCGCCGCATGCACAATTCGGCACAAGGAGCGCTCGAGCGCATCCTCGAGAGCGAGCGTCAGGCGCGCAGGCGCGTCGAAGAGGCGGAGGAGCAGGCCCAGGCGACACTCGACGAAGCGCGCCGGCAGGCCCGCGACACGGTCGACGCCGCCCGCGCCGAGGCCGAGGCGGAGGCGGAGCAGCTGCGTGCCGACGCCGTCTCCGAGTCCGAGCGCCGCGTCGAGGAGGCCGAGCGCGAGCTGCAGGCCGAGCTCGACGCGGCCGACGCCGCCGCCGACGCCCGCATCGACGACGCCGCACGGCGGGTCGTCGCCTGGGTCGTCAGGGAACCGGACGTCTGACGTGCTCGCTGCCGTCGGCTACGCCTCGGTTCAGGCCCAGGTACGCGCACGCCGATCGCGGCTGCTCTCCGACGACGAATGGCACCGACTGTTCGACGCTCGCGGGCTGGACCGCGCCCGCGAGGTGCTGGCGGGCACGCGCTACCCGCAGGTCGCGAGCGACGTGGGGCGGGCCGAGCGCACGTTGAAGCGCCGCGTCCACCGAGAGACCGTGTCGCTGGCAGAGCGCGTTCCCACGACGGCCGCCGACACGCTCCGCTGGTACGCCAGCCGCTACGACGTGCAGGACATCAAGCTTCTGGTGCGTGCACTGCACTACGGCCGTCCGCTGGACCAGGCCCGGGAAGACATGACGGTCCACGGTCTGGACGGCCCCGAGTCGGCCGCCTGGACGCGGGCCCGATCGCTGCGCGCCCTGCTCCAGGAGCTCGAGGGAACGCCGTACGGCCGAGCGCTCGCGAACGCCTGGGAGCGCTACCAGGCCGAGAATCGGCCGTTCTACCTCGAGGTCGCGCTGGACCTGGCGTTCGGCCGCGGCCTCGTGAAGCGGATCGAGGCGCTGAGCGGCGGCGACGCGCGCGACGCCGAGTGGCTGCTCGGTCGCTGGCTGGCGCGCACGAACCTGCTGTCCGCCGTCCGCTACCGCGCGCTGGCCGGGATCCGCCCCGAAGAGGTCGTGAACTTCTGCCTGCACCGTGACTTCGGCGACGGCCTGGCGATGGTCCAGCGCGTCGCCTCCGGCACTTCGGTGCGCGACGAGGCTGCCGCCCTGGGCGTCGAGCTGTCCGCCGAGGGCGACGAGCGCGACGCGGTCCTGGAGCTCGAGCGCCGCACCGAGACGCTGCGCCGCGACGCCGCCCGGCGTCGCTTCGCCAGGATGCCGTTCGGCCTCGGCCTGGTGCTCGCGTACCTGATCCTGCTCGAAGCCGAGGTACGCGACCTGATCCGCCTGCTCGAAGCGAAGGCGCAGGACGTGAGCGACGACGACCTGAGATCGCACATTCCCCGGGAGGTCACGTGACATGTGGGTGCCCGAACGACTCGTCGAGCTGAGCCTGTTCGTGAGCGAGCGCGACCTCGAGCCGGTCACGGCGACGATCATGCGCGAGCGCGTGCTGCACGTCGGCACGCAGGAGAGCGAGCGTTGGTCGCCCGCGCCCAAGTGGGCCGAGCTGGCGGAGACGTACCGCGAGCTGGGAGCCCGGCTCGAGGACGTGCGCGAGGCGCTCGACGTGAGCGAGGCCGACCTCCCGACGGGCGATCTCCAGCCGCGTCCCGAAGGCGACCGACCGGACGTCGAGAGCGACGTGCTGCGGCTCGAGACCCGCGTCGGCGGCTGGCAGGACGAGCGCGACACGGCCCTCGGGGAGCTGCGCGAGCTCGAGGCGGCCGAGCGCCAGCTCGAGCTGCTCGAAGCGCTCGACGCCCCCGTCGAGAAGCTCCGGAACCTCCGGCATCACCACCTCACGATCGGCTCGCTGCCCGCCGAGAACGTGGACCGCGTCGCGGCCGCGCTGTTCCAGGTTGCGTTCGTGCTGATCCCGTTGGACCGGAGCGGCGAGCGTGCACTGGTGGCCGTCGCGACGGCGCGCGAGGACGGACACGTGCTCGATCGCGCGCTGTCGAGCGCCTTCTTCGAGCCCGTCGGTCTGCCGCACCAGGTGCGCGGGCCACCCGACGAGGCGCTGGAGACGGTCCGTAGCGAGCTGCGCGACGTCCGCGAACGCATCGGCGAGCTCGCGGCCACGGGTCGGGAGCTCGCCACGGAGGTCGGTCCCGTTCTGCGCGAGACCCTGGCGCGCGTCCGGCTCGACCTGGAGCTGTGCGAGGCGATGCGCCACTTCCCCTACCGCGACGAGGTGTACGTGATCGGCGGCTGGATGCCGGCCCGCCGCGTCGACGAGCTCGAGAGCCGCCTTCGCGACGTCGCCGAGAACCAGCTGGTGGTCGAGACGCTGCCGCCCGCCTCCGGTCGACCGTCGGTGCCCAGCCTGGTACGCAATCCCCGCTGGCTGAAGCCGTTCGAGCCGCTGGTGAGCACGTTCGGCGTGGCGGGGTACGACGAGCTGAACCCGACCCTCGTCGCCACGGTCGCGTTCCTGTTCATGTACGGCATGATGTTCGGCGATCTCGGGCACGGCCTGCTGTTGGCCCTGCTCGGCCTGGCGCTGCGCCGCGTGACGTCGTTCGGAACGGTGGTCGTGGCCGCGGGCGCCACCTCGATGGTGTTCGGCGCCCTCTACGGCGTCGCGTTCGGCGCGGAGGCGTTCCACGCGCTCTGGCTCCAGCCGCTCCACGACATCTTCCCCCTGCTGATCGCCGCCGTCGTGGCGGGCGTCGTGATCCTGAACCTCGGCTTCGTGCTGAACCTCGTCTCGGCCTGGCGCACGCGCGACGCGGCGCGGTTCTGGCTGGACAAGAGCGGCGTGCTGGGCGTGGCGCTCTACTGGGCGCTGCTGGGCGGCGGGCTGGCGGTGTTCGCCGGCCTGGTCCCCACCGGGGCATGGCTGCTGGCGGTCGCGCTCCTAGCCGCCGCGATGTGGTTCCGCGAGCCGCTGGCCGAGCGGATGAAGGGCGCGAAGCCCAACGTGGGCGCCCATGCGGTGACCGGCTTCTTCGAGCTGTTCGAGGCCGTGATCGCCTACCTCTCCAACACCCTGTCGTTCGTCCGCCTGGGAGCGTTCGCCGTCGCGCACGAAGGCTTGTCGCAGATGGTTCTGCAGTACTCGGGCGGCCAGACGGGCTGGCTGGTGTTCCTGCTGGGGACCACGCTGATCGTCGGGTTCGAAGGCCTGATCGTCGGGATCCAGGCGTTGCGCCTCTCCTACTACGAGTTCTTCGGCCGCTTCTTCCAGGGGAGGGGCATCCCCTTCCGACCGCTCTCGTTCGCAGGAGGTACCGATGCTTAGGCTCCCCGTTCGCCCCGCACGCGCCAAACGGCTGGCGCTCGCCCTCACGTCGTGGTTCGTCTTCGCCGGGGGGCTGGCCGTGGCGCAGGAGGCTGCCGGGCCTGCCTCGGGCGCTCCGCTGGCCGCGGCCATCTCGACCGGCCTGGCCGCCATCGGCGCCGGCATCGCGGTCGGAATCGCGGGCGCGGCCGCGATCGGAGCGATCGCGGAGAAGCCCGAGCTGCTGGGCCGCACCCTGATCTTCGTCGGCCTGGCGGAAGGGATCGTCATCTACGGGCTGATCATCTCGTTCATCATCCTGGGCGGCTGATGAGTCGCGGACGGATCGTCGCGGTCGGCCCGCCCGACACCGTGCTGGGACTTGGGCTGCTCGGGATCGACGGGACCGAGGTCTCGACCGCCAGGGAAGCCGCCGCGGCCCTGGACCGGGCGCTACGCACGCCAGGGGTGTGCATGGTGCTGCTGAGCCAGGCGTGGAGCGGCCCGCTGCACGACCGCCTCGAGCGTGCCGCGCTCGAGGACACGGGACCGCTGGTGGTCGAGATTCCCGATCCCGACGGCGAGGACACGCACACGCCGCTCAGCGAACGGGTCGAAGACGTGCTGGGCGTACGGTTGGAGAGGTGACGCGGTGATCGGGCTTCGTGGCGATCTCGACGAGCTCGTCGCCCAGGTCCGGCGGCGCGCCGAACAGCGCGCGCTGGGACTCGAGGCGTCCACCGAAGCGAACGCCGAGGAGATCCTCGAGGAGGCCGCCGAGCGCGCCGAGGCGGTCCGGGCGATGATCCAGGAAGAGGGCCGGCAGGCCGCCGAGGAGGCGTGCCGGCAGTGCCTGGCGGTCGCCGACCTGGAGCGACGGCGCCGCCGGCTCGAAGCCCGCGAGGCGCGGCTGAGCCGCGTCTGGGAAGCGGCACGCGACCGTCTCCTGGAGCTCGCCGAGGACGGAATCGATCCGGGCACGCTGGCGCGTCTCGCGCGCCATGCCGCTGGCGAGCTGGGCGCCGACGAGGTCGTCGTGCGCCTCGACGACGCCAGCCTGGAGGGCGTCACCGAGGAGGACGTCGCCGGCTGGGCCGACCAGGACGGCCCCACGCTGCGGCTCGATCGCGAGCCGCTGCCCCGCCGTCACGGCGTCGTGACGCAGGCCGGACGCGCCAGCGTCGACGCCACCTTCGAGGGGCGCCTCGAGCAGGCCCGCGAGCGCCTGCGCGCAGAGATCGACGCGCTGCTGACCGACGCGGAGCCGACAGGCGACGGAGACGACGGATCATGAGCGTGGTCGGAACGCTGCAGCAGATCACCGGACCGATCGCCCGCATGCGCCTGACCGGCACCGTGGGGGTCCTCGAACACGTCCTGGTCGGGCACGATCGCCTGGCGGCCGAGGTGATCTCGATCGATCACGATCGCGCCACCGTCCAGATCTACGAGGAGACGACCGGGCTCCGGCCGGGCGAGCCGGTCGAGGGCACGGGACGCCCGCTGTCGGTCCTGCTGGCGCCCGGACTGATCGGTCAGACGTTCGACGGGATCCAGCGTCCCCTCGAGGTGGTCCGCGACGCCCAGGGCATCTACCTGAAACGCGGCGCCGCGGAAGGGCTCCCCGAGCGTAGCTGGGCGTTCACCCCCGTCGTGGAGGTGGGCGACCGCGTGTCGGGCGGGGCGGTCCTGGGAACGGTGCCCGAGACGCCGCTGGTGACGCACCGCGTCCTGGTGCCGCCCGCGCTCTCGGGCGAGGTCGAGGAGATCGCTGGGGAGGGCGAGCTGGGCGCAGGCGACACGGTGGCCCGGGTGCGCGACGACGAGGGCGAGGTGCACGCGATCGGCCTCCAGCAACGGTGGCCCGTCCGCCAGCCTCGGCCGTTCGCGGAGCGGCGCGAGCCGGACAGGCCGATGATCACGGGCCAGCGCGTGCTCGACACCTTCTTCCCCGTCGCACGCGGTGGAAGCGCGGCGCTTCCGGGCCCGTTCGGGGCCGGCAAGACCGTGCTGCAGCACTCGCTCGCGAAGTGGTCGGACGCCCAGGTGATCGTGTACGTGGGCTGCGGCGAGCGCGGCAACGAGATGGCGCAGGTGCTCCAGGAGTTCCCCGAGCTGGTCGACCCACGAAGCGGCCGTCCGCTGATGGACCGCACGATCCTCGTCGCGAACACGTCGAACATGCCGGTCGCGGCCCGCGAGGCGAGCGTCTACACCGGCATCACGCTGGCCGAGTACTACCGCGACCAGGGCTACCACGTGGCGTTGATGGCGGACTCGACCTCGCGCTGGGCGGAGGCGCTGCGCGAGATCGCCGGACGTCTCGAGGAGATGCCGGCCGAGGAGGGCTATCCGGCCTACCTGCCCTCTCGCCTCGCCGCGTTCTACGAGCGTGCCGGGACCGTGGACACCCTCGCCGGCGAAGAGGGGTCGGTCACCGTCATCGGCGCCGTCAGCCCGCCCGGAGGCGACTTCACCGAGCCCGTGACGCAGCACACGCAACGATTCACCCGGGCGTTCTGGGCGCTGGACCGCGACCTGGCCAGCGCGCGGCACTACCCGGCGGTCAGCTGGAAGGGCAGCTACAGCTTCTACGAGGACGCGGTCGCGGACTGGTGGCGCGACAGCACCGAGTACGACTGGCAGGATCTGCGCCGCCGCGCAGGCGACGTGCTCGAGGAGGACGCCCGCTTGGAGCAGATGGTGCGGCTCGTGGGCGTCGACGCCCTTCCCGACCGCCAGCGCTGGGTGATCGAGGTCGCCGCGCTGCTCAAGGAGGGCGTGCTCCGTCAGAACGCCCTGCACGAGATCGACGCGTTCTGCGAGCCGGTGAAGCAGGTCCGCCTGCTGGCGCTGTTCGTCGAGCTCCACGACGCGGGGCTCGAGGCGGTCGAGGCGGGCGTATCCCTGCTTCGTCTGCGCGAGAGCCTGGACCGCGCTACCCTCACCCGCCTGAAGGAGACGGTCCCGAACGACGAGGTCGGGCGGATCGACGAGGTCTGGAGCGACACCCTCAGGACGCTGGCCAAGCTCCGCAAGGAGGCCGAGCGCGACGAGGGGGTGCCGGCATGATCGACGTCGCACGGGCCGACCGCATCAACGGGCCGCTGCTGGTGATCGAAGGCTTCTCCGGGGCCGGCTACGGCGAGCTGGTCGAGGTGACCTCGCCTTCGGGAACGCACCTCGGCCAGGTGCTCTCCGCCGGGGTCGACGCCGCGATCGTCGAGCTGTGGGGCGACACGACCGGACTGCACGCCGACGACCTGAGCGTCCGCTTTCGCGGCGAGACGCTTCGCCTGGGCGTGTCCCGCGAAATGCTGGGGCGCGTGTTCGACGGTCTGGGCCAGCCCCGCGACGGCCTTCCCGCACCGGTCGCCGAGGCGACGCTGGACGTGCACGGCGCGCCGCTCAACCCCGCCGCCCGCGACTATCCGCAGGACGTGATCGTGACGGGCATCTCCGCGGTGGACGGGCTGAACACCCTGGTCCGCGGACAGAAGCTGCCGATCTTCTCCGGCGCCGGCCTGCCGCACGACCAGCTCGCCTCCCAGATCGCGCTCCAGGCGCGGCTGTCGGACGAGAGCGAGGCGTTCGCCGTCGTGTTCGTCGCCCTCGGCGTGTCGCACGACACCGCCGCGTACTTCCGCGAGCGCTTCTCGAGCTCGGGCCTGCTGGGCCGCACCGCGCTGTTCCTGAACCTCGCGGACGATCCTCCGATGGAGCGCATCGTCACGCCGCGCGCGGCGCTGACCCTGGCGGAGTTCCTGGCGTTCGAGAAGGGCATGCACGTGCTGGCCCTGATGACGGACATGACGAACTACGCCGAGGCGCTGCGCGAGCTGTCCGCCCGCAAGAACGAGGTGCCCGGCCGCAAGGGCTACCCCGGCTACCTGTACACCGACCTGGCGAGCCTGTACGAACGCTGCGGCCGCGCCCGCGGACGGAGCGGCTCGCTGACGCAGATCCCGGTGCTGGGCATGCCGGGCGACGACATCACCCACCCCATTCCCGACCTGACCGGCTACATCACCGAGGGGCAGATCGTGCTGTCGCGCGCGCTGAACCGCTCGGGCGTCTACCCGCCGGTCGACGTGCCGCTGTCGTTGTCGCGACTGATGAAGGACGGCATCGGGGAGGACGGTACCCGGGAGGATCATGCCGAGGTGGCCGCCCAGCTGTTCGCGGCGTACGCCCGCGTTCGCGAGGTCCGCAACCTCGCGACGATCCTGGGCGAGAGCGCGCTCTCGGCCACGGACCGCACCTACCTGGCGTTCGGCGACGCGTTCGAGAACGAGGTGCTGACGCAACGCCCCGACGAGTCGCGCAGCATCGACGAGACGCTGGACCTGGCCTGGAAGGTGCTGGCCGAGCTGCCGGCATCGGAGCTGCACCGGATCTCGGAGGCGCAGCTCGAGAAGCGCTACCACGGCAAGCTGGGCGATCGCCAGCCGGGCCGGAGCGACAGGGAGCGCGACGCTTCGAGCGAGGCGCCCGCCGAAACGTCGAACGGCGAATCCGACGAGGACGGCGACCGTGGCGAACGCGGATAACGTTCCTCACACCCGCTCCACGCTGCTGCAGATGCGGCAGTCGCTGTCCGAGGCGCGTGACGGGCACGCCCTGCTCGAACGCAAGCGCGAGGTGCTGCTGCGCGAGGTGTGGGACCTGATGCGCGCCGTGCGTCAGCACGAGGGACGCATCCGCGACCTGTTCGACGCCGCCCACGCCGCGCTCCGGACCGCCCGGCTGGACGCCGGGAGCGACGCCGTGCGCTCGGCGTTGCTGGCACCGTCGGCCCGGACGGCGTGCAGCGTCGACGTCCGAAACCTGATGGGCGTGTCGCTTCCCAAGGTGTCGCTGCAGGTGCGGCCCGAACGTCTCACCACCAGCGCCGGCGGCACGCCCGCCGCCCTGGACGCGGCTCGCCTGCGCTGGCTCGAGGTCGCCGAGGCGCTCGGCGACTGGGCCGAGACCTACGGCTCGGTGTGGCGGGTCGCAGCGGAGCTCGCCCGGACGCAGCGCCGCGTCAGCGCGCTGGAGCAGGTGCTCATCCCCGAGCAGGAGGAGACGATCCAGGCGATCGAGGCGACCCTCGAAGAGGCCGAGCGCGAGGAGTTCGTGCGCGCCAAGCGGGTCAAGGCCCGCCTGGAGGAAGAGCGATCGGAGGACCGGAATGTCTGAACGAATCTTCCGTCACCTGCTGGTGCCCGCCGACGGCTCGGACGCCTCGGTCGCCGCGGCCCGGCTGGCGTTCCGCACCGCGCGGGCGTTCGGCGCGCGGGTCGACCTGCTGTACGTCATCGATCTGCTGCTGTGCGAGGAGCTGCGCAGGTTCGACCAGCGCGAGCTCGACGAGATCCGCGCCGAGCTGCACGAGCAGGGCGAGCGCATCCTGAACGTGCTCCGGGAGGAGGGCCAGCGCATGGGGCTCGACGTCGCGTCGAAGGTCGTGCGCGGCGATCCGTTCGAGGAGATCGTCGATCAGGCGCGCGAGCGTGGCGCGGACCTGATCGTGATGGGCCACGTCGGCCGGCGCCCCCGCAAGAAGGTGATGCTGGGCTCCGTCGCGGAGCGGGTGCTGGAGTTCGCGCCGTGCCCGGTGATGGTCGTCAAGGGCGACGAGGAGAACGGTCGGGGACGCCGCTGAGCGTCGTCGCGACCAGCTCCGACGGTTCCCGCCGCGACCCCTCGAGGTACGCCCGCTCGAACGTCGCCTCGCCCAGCCGCGCACGGAGGCGGGCGAGCTCGCCCTCGCGTCGATCCTGATCGTCGTCCTCCGGCGCACGGCCCAGACGCTGGCTCAAGACCCGCTCCGCGCCCCACAGGCGCGCGGCGCTCTCGCTCCGGCCCAAGACCGCCGCGACCCGGGCCAGGGCGCCCAGCACCGGGGGCAGGTGCGCCTCGTGCTGGAGATCGAGGTACGCCCGAAGGGCGGTCCGCTGCCGGACGAATGCGGTCTCGGGCTCGCTGCACGCCTCCGCCACGAGCCCCAGCGCGTGCTCCGCCGCTGCCACCCCAGGGGCGTACCCCATCGCCCGGTACATCCCGCGAGCCTCGCTGTAGCGTCGCCCGGCGTCGCCGTACGCGCCCTTGCGGTAGTCGATCCCGGCCAGCTCGTTCAGACACTCCGCGATCCCCCAGCGGTCCCCGATCTCGGCGTCGTGGGACAGCGCATCCTCGAAACGACGACGGGCCTCGTCCAGATCGCCCAGGTCGCGCGCCAGGGCGCCCAGGTTGTACTCGCCCGTCGCCATGCTGGCGACCGCTCCCCGGTCTCGCCCCAACGCCAGCGAGCGCTCGAACGCGGCCTTGGCCGGCTCGAAGCGACGCTGCAGCGCCGCGGTCCGGCCGGCGCCGGTGAGCGCCGCGATCTCGCCGATCGCGTCGTTCCGGACGCGGGCCGAACGCGCGGCGGCGGCGAAGCAGAGCGCCGCCTCGTCCAGAGCCAGCTCCGCGTGGGCGACGTCGCCGAGCACCTGCCAGGCGCGCCCGTCCGCTCCAGGGTCGCCGCAGAGCGCAGCGTCGGCGAACGCCGCTTCGAGGTGGTCACGCGCGCCTCGGTAGTCGCCCGTTCGGTAGGCCATCGACGCCGCCGCCACCCGGGCGGAAAGGCGCGCCTCGGCCGAGGCGGACGCCGCGCCCTCGAGCGCCCGCTCGGCTTCCTGACGCCCCTCGGCGAAGCGGGTCGCGTAGCGCCAGGCCTCGAGCCGGTCGCCCGCCAGCCGGAGCGCCTGATCTGGATCGTGCCGCAGCGACCACGACGCCGCCTGGATCAGGTTCGCTCGCTCCCGCTCGAACGTCGCCATCGCCGCTACCTGGTTCGGCCCGTAGTAATCGCTCCGAGAGCGCGCGGCCAGGGCCGCGTAGTGGGCGGCATGGCGCCGACGAAGGTCGTGAGCCGCCTCTTTCTTCCGGTCCAGCTTCTCGCGCGCGAAGACGGCGATCATCGGATGAAGGTCGTAGCGGGTCGGGCCCGGATCCTCCCGGTCGCCTCGCGATACCAGCGATCGATCCCGTAGCCGGCCGATCAGCTCGGGCTCCACGCCGCACACCGCCTGGGCGTCCGCCGGCGCGAACCCACCACGAAACACGGAGACCGACGTCAGCGCTCGTCGCTCGTCCGCACGGAGCCGCAGCCACGACGCCTCGAAGCTGGCCCTGAGGGTGCGATGCCGTTCCGGGATCGACCGGGAGGGCGACGCCAATCCGGCCAGGGACGCCTCGAGCTCGCTCGCGATCCGTGCGGGGGACCTGTCCCGGATCCACACGGCCGCCAGCTCGATCGGCAGCGGCGCGCCGTGCACCCTACGGCACAGATCGGCGATCGCGATCAGGTCTTCGTCGCCCGGCTCGAAGTCGAGGCGTGAGCGGCGCGCACGCTCGACGAACAGCCGGACCGACTCGGCGGCGGCGGCTTCGCCTGGCGTGGCGTCCTCGACCGGCGTCGTCAGGCCGCTCAGCGGAAAGACCGACTCCTCTTCGAGCTCGAGCCTGATCTGGGACGTCGCGAGCACGAACAGTCCGTGGCACACGCGAACGAGCTCGGCGATCACGCCGGCGCCGTTCACGAGGTGATCGACGTTGTCGAGCAGCAGAAGGGCCGGTCGTCGCCCCAGCGTTCGGACGATCGCCTGCGTCGCGGACTCGCCGCTTCCGACGTCGGCGCCGATGGCGCCCGCCACGGCGTTCGGGATCTCCTCCGGACGGTCGACGGTCTCGAGCGGCACGAAGAACACGCCGCCGGCGAACGTGGGCGTCGCCAGCTGGTCGCGCGCCAGGCCCAGGGCGAGGCGGGTCTTCCCCATCCCGCCCGGCCCCAGGATCGTCACGATCGGCCGGCCGGGGTCGCCCAGGAGCCGCCCCAGCTCGACGCGCTCGCGCGCCCGACCCACGAAGGTCGTGGTTTCGCGGGGCAGGTTCGTCCTCGGCACGGCGGCCATCAGGTGCGCGCGCGCCTCCGCCGGCGTCGCGGCGACGGCCAGCCCCAGCTCGTCGGCCTCGCGCCGGAGCCGGAGGGCGACGTCCGACCCGCCCGCCAGCGCCAGGGCGTGCCACTGCGCCAGGAGCTCCGGCTCCGGCGCACGCGCGCCGCTCACCTGCATGGCCATCTCCGCGTGCCTGGCCGCCCGAGGGTACCGTCGCTGCAGTCCGGCCCTCGACCCGGCACGCAGCAGCCGGTCCCGTAGCAGGTCGGCGAGCTCCTCGGCGACCTCCACCGTCCACGCCTCGAGCTCCGGACTCACGTTCGGAACGACGACGCCCGCCAGGAACGTTCCGCCGTACAGCTCCCGGGCACGCTCGACGTCGTCGCGGGACAGCGCCTCCCGGACGTTCGCGACGTCGGTCGGGATGCGTGCCGCGACCACCTCGGCATCGGCGTGGACGACGTCCGGAAGGTCACGCTCGATCCGGTGCAACGCCACCGAAAGACGGTTTCGGGGGTCGGACGCGTCGGGCCAGAACAGTCGGGCCAACCTGGCTCGCGGCTGCGGCCCCTCGACCGCCAGGTAGGCGAGGAGCACCATCGGCTTGCGACGTGCGAACGCCGCTCCGTCCACGCGCAGGCCCCCCAGGCAGCGAAGAATCACCGTCGCAGGCTACCAAGGCCCGTTCTCGGAGACGCTTCGGCCGGGCCGCCGGCCGGACACGCCCTCGACGCCCTACGCCGCGATCGCGTCCCGGACGGTACGCCCGAGGCGCCAAGCGTCGGCGGCGTCGCCACCGCCTCCGCTTGCAGCGAAGGCACGGACGTTCACACGCCTCGCAGCCGCCGAGCCCGGTAGGCTGACCCTCACCGCACCGAAAGGAGCCGCACCGTGGGGATCTTCAAGAGCCGCCCGAAACGCGCCGTCGTCCCTCCGAAGGAAGGCTGGGACCCAGGCACCTGGGCGACCCGCGTTCCCCTCACGCACCTCGACAACTTCGGCGAGGTGTTCCGCGCCGGCTGGGAGAATCGCGACCGTCCCGGCTACGCCTGGCGGATCCTTAAAGGCGGCGTGTGCGACGGATGCGCGCTGGGGTGCAGCGGGATGGAGGACTGGACGGTGGAGGGCGTGCACCTGTGCAACGTCCGCCTGCGCCTGCTCCGGCTGAACACCGTGCCGGCCGCGGATCCCGCGCGGTTCACGGACGTCGCGCCGCTGCAGGAGATGCGGGGGCGCGACCTCCGCGCGCTGGGGCGGCTCCCCCGACCGATGATCCGGCGTCGCGGCGAAGCGGGGTTCCAGCCGATCGCATGGGACGACGCCCTGTCGCTGATCGCCGAGCGCGTCGCCGCCACCGAGCCCGACCGCACGTTCCTCTACCTCACCAGTCGCGGCATCCCGAACGAGACGTACTACGTCGCGCAGAAGGCGATGCGGGCGATCGGCACGAACAACGTCGACAACGCCGCGCGGGTGTGCCACTCGCCCAGCACCGTCGCGCTCAAGGCCGCGCTGGGGGTGGGCGCGACCACCTGCTCGTACACCGACCTGATCGGGACCGACCTGGTCACCTTCTTCGGCTCCAACGTCGCGAAGAACCAGCCGGTCGTGATGAAGTACCTCTATCACGCCAAGAAGGCCGGCACGAAGGTCGTCACCGTCAACCCGTACCGCGAGCCCGGCATGGACGCGTACTGGGTGCCGTCGGACCTCGAGAGCGCCCTGTTCGGCACGAAGATCACCGACCGGTTCGTGCAGGTCGGGCCGGGCGGCGACAGGGCGTTCGTGCACGGCACGCTGAAGGCGCTGATCGCGGCGGGCGGCGTGGACGAGACGTTCGTCGCGCAGCGCACCAGCGGCTTCGGCGAGCTGCGCGCCCTCCTCGAAGCGACGTCGTGGGAAACGCTGGAGGCCGCCGCCGGCGTGTCCAGGACCGAGATGGAGGCGTACGCCGCCATGGTCGCGGAGGCGAAACGCGCGGTGTTCGTATGGGGAATGGGGATCACGCAGCACCGCGGGGGCGAGGACAACGTGCGCGCCATCGTGGACCTCGCCCTCTCGCGCGGGTTCGTGGGGCGCGACGGCTGCGGCCTGATGCCGATCCGCGGCCATTCGGGCGTGCAGGGCGGGGCCGAGATGGGCGCCTACGCCACCGCGCTGCCGGGCGGCGCGCCGCTGACGCCGGACAGCGCGGCGAAGCTGTCCGAGACGTACGGCTTCACGGTCCCGGACGCGCCCGGGCTGACCACCCCCGCCATGCTGGACGCCGCGAAGCGCGGCGAGATCGACGTGCTGCTGGCCGTCGGCGGCAACTTCCGCGAGGTGATGCCCGACCCCTCCGGCGTCGACGCCGGCTTCGCACGCATTCCGCTGCGCGTGCACATCGACATCGTCCCCAGCAGCCAGATGTGGGTCGATCCCGCCGACACCGTGCTGCTGCTTCCCGCCACCACCCGCTACGAGATCCCCGGCGGCGTGACCGAGACGACCACCGAGCGACGCATCGTGTTCAGCCCCGAGATTCCCGGGCCCCGCGTCGAGGCGGCCCGGCCCGAGTGGGAGATCCTGAGCGAGCTGGCCGCTCGGGTCCGGCCCGAGATCGCTGGGGCCGTACGCTTTCCGGGCACCGCGACCATCCGGGACGAGATCGCACGCGTGGTGCCGATGTACGCGGGGATCGAGACCCTGAGCGCCAAGGGCGACCAGGTCCAGTACGGCGGTCCGCACCTGTGCGCCGGCGGGGTCTTCCCGACGGACGACGGTCGCGCTCGGTTCCACGCCGTCGCCGTCCAGACCGTCGAGCGCGATCCCGACCTGCTGACGGTCGTCACGCGCCGCGGCAAGCAGTTCAACAGCATCGTCCACGCCGATACGGACTCGCTGAACCGGCTGGGACGCGACGCGGTGATGATGGCCGGCTCCGACGCCCGCCGTCTGGGGCTGCGCGACGGCGATCCGGTCGTCGTCGAGTCGGACCACGGCGTGCTGCGCGGTCGTCTGGCGGTGGTCGACGCCTCGCCCGGCGCGGTCCAGCTGCACTGGCCCGAGGCGAACGTGCTGCTGAGCGCGGACGCGCGCTCCCCGGCGGCCGACATCCCGGCGTACAAGGAGGCCTCGGCGCGGGTACGAAGGGCGGACGAGGCCGACGCGGCGCGAGGGCGCGACCCGTCGGTGCCGCGGCCTTGAGCCGAGCCGGGCGCCGCGCCAAGCCCACCACGCGCGTGCACGTCGTCCGCGTGCAGCACGGCGACGCCTCGTCGGGACGCGACGTCGTCGCGGGCGAAGAGCCGATGGAGATCCGCATCGTCGCCGGGGGTCGGCGCGCGTCGGTCGCCGTCACGATGCGAACGCCGGGCCACGACTTCGAGCTGGCCGCAGGCTTCCTGTTCTCCGAGGGCGTCGTGAGCGGCCGCGACGAGATCGCACAGGTCCGTTACTGCACCGACACTCCGGAGCGGCAGCGCTACAACGTCGTGAACGTGCACCTGCGCGCCTCGGCGCTTCCCGACGTCGCCCGGCTGGAGCGTCACTTCGTGATCAGCTCCGCCTGCGGCGTGTGCGGGAAGGCGCACCTGGACGCGCTGGAGGCGCGCTGCGACCCGCCGCTCCCATCCGGTCCGCGCCTGTCGATCGAGACGGTGGCGTCGCTACCCGAAACGCTCCGTGCGGCGCAGACGCTGTTCGACGCGACGGGCGGGCTGCACGCCGCGGGCCTGTTCACGCCGGACGGCGAGCTCGTCGCGGTGCGCGAGGACGTCGGGCGCCACAACGCGCTGGACAAGGCGATCGGCTGGGCCGTGCTGGCGGGCGTCCCGCGCGACGAGCTGGTGGTGTGCGTCAGCGGCCGGGCGTCGTACGAGCTGCTGCAGAAGACGGCGGCCGCCGGGATGACGGTGTTCGCGGCCGTCTCGGCGCCGTCCAGCCTGGCGATCGACGTCGCGAGGCGCTTCGGCGTCACCCTGATCGGCTTCGTGCGGCCCGGCCGGTGCAACGTGTACGCGGGCGAGCAGCGGCTCCTGGGGCTGGAGGGCTACGCCCGTCCGGGCGCGTCCGGAGCCGGCCACGGCGCCGCGAACGGCAGCACCTCCGCGCGGGATCCCGACTCCAGCGTGGGTCCGGGCGGCACCACGACCAGGGCGTCCGCCCGCGCCAGCGCCTCGATGCGCGACGATCCCTGACGCGGCAGCATCGCCACGCGGCGCCGGCCGTCCAAGTCGGTCCATGTCCTCGCCAGCCACAGCGCCGTCTTCGACGGGACGCCGCGGACGGGTCCGTCGCAGATCGCCACCTCGCGGCGCGCGAACGGCGAGGGGCCCGCGCGTCCCAGCGCGGCGTGCGCCCACGCGCCCAACAGCACCGTCCCCACCACCGCGACCGCCACGGGCGTGCCCGGCAGACCCAGCCACGGCGTGCCGGCGTGGTCGCCCAGCAGGGCGGGCCCGCCGGGCCGGACGCGGATGGCCTCGAACCGCTCGGCCGCGGTGCGCCCCATTCCCTTGCGCACCAGGTCGTAGCGGCCCACCGACGCGCCGCCGGTGGTGACGATCAGCGCCGCGTCCGAAGCCCGGTCCAGCGCGTCCCGCAACGCGTCCGCGTCGTCCTCCACCCGGCCCAGGTCGATCGGCTCCGCGCCCAGGGCGCGCAGCAGCGCCGCGATCAGCGGTCCGTTCGAGTCGAACACGTCGCCGGGGCGCAGCTCGCCCCGGGCGGACGCCACCTCGCCGCCGGTGACGAGCACGCCCACGACCGGTGTCCGGGCGACAGCGACCCGGTCGTGCCCCAGCGCGGCGGCCAGGCCGATCCGCGGAGCGTCCAGTACGCCTCCGGCCGCCAGGGCGGTCACGCCCCGTCGCAGGTCCTCGCCGCGCCGGCGCACGTGTCTGGGCGTGGCCGGCTCGTGCAGCACCACCTCGTCGCCCTCGCGCTCGGTCGCCTCGAGCACCACGATCGCGTCGGCGCCCGCCGGGATCGCGGCGCCGGTCGCGATCGCCACCGCCTCCCCCGGTCCGACCTCGCCGGCGAAGGGCGACCCGGCGTACGACGCGCCCACCAGGCGTAGCGTCGGAAGCGTACGACCCTCCTCCAGGTCGGCGTCCGCGAGCCGGCAGGCGTAGCCGTCCATCGCCGCGACGTCCACGCCGGGATGGTCGGCGCGGGCGACGAGGTCCTCGGCCAACGTCCGACCCAGCGCTTGGGCGAGGGGAAGCCGGACGGTGTCCGGGCTCGGTGCGACGCGGCCCATCGCCGCGACGGCGGCCTCGAGCTCGACGCCGCTCACGACGATTCCGGCTCGTCGGCCGGGCTCGGGCCGCCGTTGGGGCTCGTGCCCGCTGCCTGCCGGGCGTCGCCTTCCGCCCGCTTTGCCGTCCACGGGGCCGCCGCTCCCCAGACGTCGAGGAACACGAACGCGTCCTGCCGGTCCCGCCGTCGCTCGCGCAGGTCCTTCGCCCGCGCCTTGTCGTCCAGCGTCGACGGATCGCCGGGATGGCCCAACGCCACCAGCACGGCGACCTCGTACTCCCCTTCGATGCCGACGGCCCGGCCCGCGGCATCCGCGTCGAAGCCGGCCATGGGATGACCGACCAACCCCTCGGCGCTGGCCTGAAGCAGCAGGTTCTCGAGACCCAGACCGAGGTCCAGCAGTGCGCGTCGATTCGTGCGGACGGGCTTGCCGGGCGAGTCGTGCACCGTCTTGACCGCGGCCAGCATCAGCACCGGGGCGCGGGTCGCCCAGGCGTTCCCGGAGCGCAGCGTGGCCGCGAGCCGCGCGTGCGGCTCGCTCCCCTCGCGGGTGACCACGAACCGCCACGGCTGTCCGTTGCCGCTGGACGGCGCCCACCTCACCGCCTCGAACAGGATGCGCAGCAGGTCGTCGGACACCGGACGGTCCGAGAAGGCACGCAAGCTTCGCCGGGCGACGATCGCCTCGAGCAGTGGGGGCGAAGCGGGAGCGTTCGGGGCGTCGGGAGCATCGTTCACGGCAGGTCCTCCGGTCGGTTGGCGTTCAGGAACGCGTCGGCGTCCAACGTGTCGCGCAGCTCGCTCCACGGCACGACCCTCCCGGGAGCGACGTCCAGGAGCCCGTGCAGCGATCGTGCGCCTGCATCGAGGCGCTCCTCGACCTGCGGCACGAGATCGCGGTGGTACACCGCTGCCAGCGGCTCGAGGCCGGTGGGTCCCTCGGGCACGATCAGCAGGGCGTCGTCGGCGAGGGCCAGCAGGAGGCGCCAGAGGAGCGCCGGCAGGAACGGCACGTCGCACGCCGTCACGGCGAGCCACGGCGTGGGCGAGGCGAGCAGCGCGGCGTGCACGCCGCCAAGCGCTCCCAGGCCGGGGCGCACGTCCGGAATCCAGCGCACCCCCGGAAGCGAGCGTTCGGGACCGCCCACGATCATCCGCTCCTCGGCCTCGCGCAGCGAGGCCAGGGCGTGCTCCAGCAGCGTGGCGCCACGGTAGCGGTAGGCGCACTTGTCGCTGCCGAAGCGGCGGGCGCGGCCGCCGGTCAGCACCGCCCCGGCGAAAGGGGGCACGGCCGCACCCGCCGCCTGCCGGATCGGGGACGTCGTACGGGACGGCGGCGGTCGGCTCACCCGGGCATGCTATCAGAGCACGAACCCCGTCGCAGACGTGTGGAACGGGGCCCGAGCCCGATCCCGGGCAGGTCCGAGCCTAGTCGTTCTGTTCCTTCTCGTACAGCTCGCGGCACGCCTCTTCCCGTCCGCGCACCACCCTGTGGCCGGACAGGCGGCCCCGCCGCTCGGTCACGACGGTGAACGGTCGTCCCGACGCGCCGTTCTCCGGGTAGACGACGACCCAGTCGTCCGTTCTGCCCAATCGGTGCGCCAGCGGCGTGTTCGAGTAGAGCGCGGTGTACGACCGGCCGTCCCGATCGGTATGCAGGATCGGCAGCCACGCCTCGCCTTCGGGATTCATCCGGCGCGGCGCGATCGTCGGCAGCTCGCCGCGCTGCGCCTTCTCCCGGTACTCGCGGTCGACGTCCAGGAGCTCCTCGACCGGCGGCTCGGACGTACGCGCGGAGCTCCGCCGGACACGGCGGAGGCGCGCCGACAGCGCTGCCCGGATCCCCTCCATCCGCTTCGAGCCGAAGCCGGGCGTGGACGCGAGCCGCCCGTCGTACGCCGCCGCCTCGAGGTCCTCGAGCGAGTCGACGTGCAGCTCGTGGTGGATGCGCTCGGCCAGCGCCGGACCGATGCCGGGAAGGGTGCGGAACAGCGACTCCGGATCGGTCTCGCCCCGCAAGCGATCGAGCTGCGGGAGCGATCCGGTCCGCACCATCGTCCGGATCGCCCGGGCCAGCGTCTCGCCGATCGCGGGCAACGCTTCGAGCCCGTCCACGCCCTCCTCTTCGAGGATCTCCGCTGCGGGGCGCGACAGCTCGCGCACGGTGCGGGCGCCCGCGCGGTACGCCTCGACACGGAAGCGGTTGGCGCGTTGTGCCTCGAGCAGCGACGCGACCTCGTCGAGCTTGTCGGCCACGGCCTGGTTGTCGAGCTCGGGAGCGGCGTTCGGCATGACGCGTCCTCCTCGCCTCGAGGATAGACCGTCCCGAGGGCGGTCGCCGTCCGGCTCTCAGCTCCGCCGCGCCTCCGCGTCGAGGGCGGCGACGACGTGCTCGGCGTCGGCCGCTACGCCGTACAGGAGGCCCGAGGCGAGGGTGTGCAGCCAGTGGAGTCCCAGGAAGTAGAGCCCGGGAACCGGAGCGACGCCACGCTCCTGAACGGGGTAGCCGACGTCGTCGAGCACCGGCAGGTCCAGCCACGAGAAGTCCCAGGCGTAGCCGGTGGCCCACACCACGCTGCCGATGCCGGCGGCTTCCAGATCGAGCTCCTCCGTCTCTTCCTGCCGGTAGCCGTCCTGCGGCCCCGGATCGTGGTCGGCGGGTGGCGCGTCGAGGCCGTCGCGCTCGATCAGCGCGTCGATCCCGGCGAGGAGCTCGTCGACTCCGTGGTCGATGGTGCGCAGGGACGCGTGCAGATCGGGGGCGAAGCGGGCCCGGCCGTCCCGCGCGCCGCGGAAACGGCCCAGAAGGCGCACGCCGTCCCGTGCGAAGGCGTGCAGGTTCACGTCGCGGCCGCCCTCGCGACCGCTGACGTGCGGATTCGGCGAGAAGCGCTCGGACGGATCGTCCAGGGCGTCGACGGTGCGCCGGAACATGCCCAGGCGGTCGGCCCACACGAAGAGGTCGGCTCCCCGGTAGCGCCGAGGTAGACGTGGCGCGCCGCCGACCGACAGGTACACGCGGCGCCCGGCTTCGTTCAGCTCGCGTGCGATCTGCGTGCCCGACTGGCCGCTGCCGACCACCAGGACCGCGCCCTCGGGCAGCGCCTCGGGACGGCGGTAGTCGGCGGCCGGCACCTGGCGGATCGTATCCGGCAGCCGGTCCGCTCCGGCCGGAATCCGGGGACGCTGGAACGTGCCGACGGCCACCACGACCTGATCGGCCTCCAGCGGCCCGTCGGACGTGTCCAGACGGAAGCGTGAGCCGCCCCGACCGGCGCCCACGCGACGCACCTCGACGCCGGTCCGCAAGGGCGGGTCGACGTCCTCAGCGAAGCTCTCCAGGTAGCGCACGACGGCGTCACGCGGCAGGAACCCGTCCGGGTCGCGATCGTAGGGGTGGTCCGGCAGGCGCAACGTCCAGTTCGGCGTGACCAGCGTGAACGAGTCCCAGCGCTGGCTGCGCCAACGTTCGGCGACGCGTCCCTTCTCGAGCACCAGATGGTCGCGGCCGCGGCGCCGCAGCTCGTAGCTGGCGCACAGCCCGGCCTGTCCGGCTCCGATGACGACGGTATCTACGGTCTCGGGCATGGCTCCCCCCTCCGCTGTGGGCAGCCCGAACGTGGGGTCAGGCTAGGAAAGCGTCGCGCGTCGTGCAAGCGGTCGCGTCACGAGCGTGGCGCGGGCGGCCCGAACACCCCCTCCGTGCGACGCCGGCGGGGTCGGCCGTTTCCTGACGCCGTCGTAGGGGCCTCGCCGTCCTTGCCGCGCTCGGCCGTTTGCTAATGCTCGACGCACGAGGTGGTGGTGCGATGCACACGATCGACCTGACCGG
>CAZLQH010000028.1:0-15085 GCA_964561595.1 uncultured bacterium
GCACCGCTCACCAGCCCCAACGGCGCCACTCGAGCTCGAGCGGCACGCCCACGCGGCGACGTACCTCGTCCAGCAGCGCCAGCACGTCGGCCGCGGTGGCGGCTCCGAGGTTCACGACGAAGTTTCCGTGCTCGTGCGAGATCATGGCGTCGCCCACGCGCAGGCCCTTGAGTCCTGCGGCGTCGATCAGCCGACCTGCGCTGTCGCCGACCGGGTTCTTGAACGCGCAGCCGGCCGATTTGTTCTTCGGCTGCCCCTTCCGTGCGGCGTCGACCGTCCGCATCGTGGCGGCCACGCGCTCCGGCGTGGACGGCGTCAGCGCCAGCCGCGCGCGCAGCAGCAGTCCGTCCTCGGGCAGCCTCGCGTGTCGGTAGCGTAGATCCAGCGCGTCCGCGGGAAGGCGCTCGACCGATCCGTTCACGAGCACCTCGACCTCGCGAAGCGTGTCGGACATCTCGCCGAAGCGGGTTCCGGCGTTCATCGCGATCGCGCCGCCCAGCACCGCAGGGACGCCGAGCACGCCCTCGAGCCCCGACAGGCCGGCCTTCTGGGCGCGACGCACGAGCCCGGGAAGCGGCGTGGCGGCGCCCAGCCACACCTCGGCGTCGTCGCCGAAGGTACGGACGTCGTCGAAGCCGCGGCCGAGCTTGACGACGCGGCCTTCGACGCCCGCATCCGCGACCAGCAGGTTCGAACCCGCCCCGAGCGCGCGGAACGGCTCGGACGTGGCGTCGCGCGCGGCCGTCACGTCGTCGACCTCCCATACCTCGGCCGGGCCGCCGACCCGCAGGGTCGTGAGCTCCGCCATCGACCGGATCCGGACCCGGGCGCCGCTGGCGCGATGCGCACGCTCCAGCGCGTTCACGGGCGCCTCCGCACCGCCGGCGTCGGCCGCTCGCCGGAGGCCGGCTCCATCAGCGCGGCCGCAACCCGCCAGACGTCGCCCGCGCCCAGCGTGATGACGAGGTCGCCTGCCTGGAGGGTGTCCGCGAGGTAGCGCTGGGCCGAGACCAGGTCGTGCCGTGAGGCGGTCGCTCCCGCCGCCAGCAGACGCTCGACGATCCGGTCGGCCGAGACGCCCGGGATCGCCCGCTCGCCCGCGGCGTACACGTCCAGGACCAGCACTTCGTCCGCGGACGCCGCAGCGTCGGCCAGCGCCGGCCAGTGCCGTGCGGTCCGCACCCAGCGATGCGGCTGGAGCACGGCGCGCACGCGGCGCCCCGTCGCGCGAGCGGCTTCCAGGGTGGCCGCCACCTCGGTCGGGTGATGCGCGTAGTCGTCGATCACGAGGGCGCCGCGAACCTCGCCCCATCGCTGCCAGCGCCGTCCGACGCCGCCGAAGTCCGCGAGGGCGTCGGCGCCGTCCTGCAGCGGCACGCCGGACTGGTGCGCGGCGGCCAGGGCGGCGGCGGCGTTGAGCGCGTTGTAGCGTCCGGGCACCCGTAGCGCGACGTCCGCGATCTCGTCCGGCCCGTTCAAGCGGAAGCGGCTTCCCGTCGGGCCGAGGCTCAGGTCGGCGAGGCGGTACTCCGCGTCCGCGGCCTCGCCGTAGCGGAGGTGGCTCGGATGCCCTCCGAGCAGCTCGTCCAGGCCGGGCCAGTCCGCGCAGCTGACGAGCACGCGCGACTGCGATGCGAAGCGCCGGGTGGCGGCCTCGAGGTCGCCGAGGCTGGCGTGGTACGTGCGGCGCTCGTCGTGCTCGCCGGCGATGTGGTCGTCCTCGAGGTTCGTGACGACCGCCACGTCGGTCCGGAGCTGCGCGAACCCGGGATCCGACTCGTCGACCTCGGCCACGAGGTGCGCGCCGCGCCCGAAGCGCATCACGCCGCCCAGCGACGGAAGCGTGGCGCCCAGCTGAACCGCGGGATCGTCGCCGTGCCGCAGCAGGATCGTGGCGAGCATCCCGCTGGTGGTGCTCTTGCCGTGCGTCCCGGTGACGCCGATGGCGCGGTAGCCGGCGAACAGCTCGGCCAGCAGGTCGATGCGCCGGTGGACGGGAAGCCCCCGCCGACGGGCTTCGAGCAGCTCGGGCTCGTCGGCGGCGATCGCCGCGCTGACGACCAGCGCGTCGACCCCGTCGAGATGGGCGGGGTCGTGTCCGGTCGCCACCGCGATCCCCAGCCCCCGGAGCTCGTCCGTCGTAGCGGTCGTCGCGGCGTCGCAGCCGGACACGCGGTGGCCCGCCGCGCGGTAGTGACGGGCCAGGCCGCTCATGCTGACCCCGCCGACGCCCATGAAGTGAAGGTGCGTGTTCATCGTTCGCCTTCCTCGGTTCGGCTCGTGATCGTCCTGGGCCGGTTCGTCCGCGCGGCGGCCTGGGCGACGTTCAGCAGCCTTGCAGCGGCGCCCTCGGGGCTCCGCATCGCGATCCTCGCGGATGCGTGCGCTCGCGTCTCGGCGTCCAGGAGCGAGCGCCATGCGCTGGCGATCGCCGCCAGATCGTCCTGCTCGACAGCGTGTCCGCCTCCGGCGGCGTCCACGGCCCGGGCATTGTGCCGCTGATGATCGTCGGCCGCGGTCGGCAGGGGAAGCATGACCAGGGGCACGGCGTGGTACGCGGCCTCCGAGAGGGTACCCACCCCGGCTCGCACGACGGCCAGGTCCGCGGCCGACCAGGCCAGGGTGGCGTCCACGAAGCCGGTCGGCCGGTAGTCGGGCAGGTCCGCCGTGGCGGCCATGACGGCGTCCAGCCAGCGCGGACCGGTAGCGTGCAGCACGGTGCCGCGGCGGGGCGCCGGAAGGCTTCGGTAGGCGGCGGGGACCGCCTCGTTCAGCGCCAGCGAGCCTTGCGAGCCGCCCATCGCCAGCGTGAGCAGGCCCTCCTCGGGCAGGCCGAGCCGCCGGCGGGCCTCGCGCCGGTCCAGCCGCGCTTCGCGGACGGGGAATCCGACGGTCTCGACCTGCCTGGCGTGCGGCAGTCGGGGTGCCGCCTCGGGCAGCGCCAGCGCCACGGCGCGGGCCCTGCCTGCGAACCAGCGCGTCACCCGGCCGGGGAAGGCGTTCCCCTCGTGCAGGACCAGCGGGGTGCCGCTCAGCACCGAGGCGACGCAGCCGGGGAACGACGCGAAGCCGCCGAAGCCGACCGTGACGTCGGGAGCGTAGCGGCGGGTGGCCACGAGCGCGGCGCCCAGTCCGCGGAGCGCCCGCAACGCCTGGCGGGGATCGGGTCGCTGACGGTCCCACTTGCCTGCCGGCACGCCGACGAACGGGACGCCGGCCTCGGCCGCGAGCCGCTCTTCCATCCCACCGGCCGAGCCGATCAGCATCGCCTGATGCCCGCCGCGGACCGCCTCGGCCGCCAGCGCCAGGGCGGGGAAGACGTGCCCCCCGGTTCCACCCGCCGCGAGCAGCAGCCTCACGACGTCGCCTCCTCGGCCGCGCGACGCGCTTCGCGGTGGGCGGCGTGCAGGAAGCCGAACGCGATCGCGACCGACACCAGACTGTTCAGTCCGTAGCTGACGAACGGAAGCGGGATGCCGGTGATGGGAAGCAGGCCGGAGGCGACCAGCAGGTTCAGCGCGGCCTGGCCGCACAGGTACGCCGTCGCACCGGCCGCGAGCAGGGCGCCCGGTCCGGCCTGGGCGGCCGCGATCCGGAGCCCGCGCGAGGCGACGACGAGGTAGAGGATCACCAGCGCGGCCATCCCGGTCAGCCCCAGCGTGCGGCCGATCGAGATCGCGACCATGTCGGTCTCGGCTTCCGGCACGCGAATGGGCCTGCCGGCGCCGATGCCGATCACGCCGCCGGCGGCCAGCGCCTCGCGTGCTCGGAACGCCTGGTAGCTGGTGGTCTGGGTCGCCTCCTGAGCGCCCCAAAGATCCGCGAAGCCCGTGATCCGATCGGAGAGGTAGCCGAACTGCCCCAGGTACGGTCCGCCGATCACCAGCGCGATCAGCGCAGCCGCGGTCGAGATCGAAAGCAGGCGGACCAGGGTCGTGCCGGCGGCCAGCATCACCGCGAACGCCAGGGCGAACAGGAACAGCGCGGTGCTCACGTCGGGCTCGGCGACGATCAGCCCGGCCGCCAGGCCCACGACGACCATCGGACGCCAGATCTGCCAGTCGCCCAGGTGATTGTGGAAGAACGCCGCCAGGTACGCGATCACGGCGACCTTCATCAGCTCCGAGGGCTGGACCGAGATGCCGCCGACGAGCAGCCAGCGCTTCGCCTCGCTCCCCGCCGGCGACACGCCGATGATCAGCACCAGCACCAGCAGCAGCAGCGTCCCGCCGTACAGCCACGGGCTGGCCCGCACCACCCGGCGGACCGGGATCCGGGCGACCACGACGGTGAGCAGCAAGGCGGCCGCCACCCGGAGCGCGTGCTCGACGCCCAGCTGCGGCGCGGCGGCGGTCACGCCGAGCACGCCCAGCGCGCCCAGCCAGATCTGCACGGTCAGGAGCAGGCGGTCCACGGCACCTCCCTGCTGAGCGCGGCCACCGCGTCGCGGAAGACGCGTCCGCGCTCCTCGTGGTCACGGAACTGATCGAACGAGGAGGCCAGCGGAGCCAGCAGCACCGTCCCGCCCCCCTGCCCGCGTACCGTTTCCGCGCCCAGGCGCACCGCGGCGCGCATCGCCGTCCGGCCGTCGGCGTCGGGCACGACCCGGCCGGGCGCGTCGGACGCGAACGCCCGTACGAACGCGGGTCCGGCCTCGCCGATCCCGATCACCTGCGCGACGCGTCCGGGCACGAGCGCCCGGACGGCGTCGGGGTCCGCGCCCTTGTCGCGTCCGCCGACGATCCAGGCGATCGGCGGCGTCGCCGCCTCGAGCGCCGCCGCGACGGCGAGCTCGCGCGTGGCGATCGAATCGTCGACGAAGCGGACGCCGCAGTGGAGGCCGACCAGCTCGTGCCGTCCCGGCGCGGACGCCAGGGTGGGGATCGTCGCCGCGATCGCCTGCGGCGGCGCGCCGGCCGCCTCCGCCGCCGCCGCGGCGGCGAGCAGGTTGGCGCGCTGATGCCTGCCGGGCGGCCCGAGGGCCGCCACCGGACCCAGATCGTGCGGTCCGAGCCGGATCCGTTCGTCCCGGACGTGCGCGTGGGCGGAGGAAGAGGTCAGGCCGTAGCGTACGATCCGTGCCGGCGTGCCTTCGCTCCAGGCGTCCTGCAGCGGATCGTCGGCGTTCAGCACGGCGGTGTCCTCGGGTCCCAGGTGCGCCAGCAGGCGCCGTTTCAGCGCGTGGTAGGTCGCGAGGTCGCCGTGACGATCCAGGTGGTCCCGCCCCAGCACCGTGACCACCGCGATGCGGGGGTGAAGGGTGGGACAGCGCTCCAGCTGGAACGACGACAGCTCGGTCACCAGCCATCGGCCCGGCTCGGCCACGGCCGACAGCGCAGGATCGAGGTTTCCGCCTGCGACGGCGTCGATCCCGGCGCCGTGGAGCATCGCCTCGGTCCAGCGGGTCACGGTGCCCTTGCCCGCCGTGCCGGTCACGCCCAGGATCGGCGCGTCGATCGTGCGGGCCACCCACTCGACCTCTCCGATCGTCTCCATGCCGGCCGCCCGCAGGCGCACCAGGTCGGGATGATCGATCGGGACGCCGGGCGCGGCGATGCAGAGCTCCGCCCCGCTGTCCAGCGGACCCCCGACGCGCGTCCAGCCCGCGCGTCCGGCGGCGACCACGTCGGCGCCGTCGTCGCGCCGGTCGTACCAGACCGGCTCGTGCCCCTGACGGCGCAGCAGCCGGCCGGCCGCCAGGCCGCTGCGGCCCAGGCCGTAGAGCAGCACCCTCACGGCTGCGCCACCACGCGCCTCACCACCATCCGCGCGAGGCGACGGCGAGGGCGGTGGCGATGGCCGTCACGATCCAGAAGCGGAGCACGACGCGTGTCTCGGGCCAGCCGGAGAGCTCGAAATGGTGGTGGAGCGGGCTCATGCGCAGCAGTCGGCGACCGCCGGTCGCGCGGAACCAGGCGACCTGGACGATCACCGACACGACCTCGAGCAGCGGCACGACCGCCAGGATCGGGATCCGCCACACGTCGCCGTGCACGATGGCCAGTCCGGCGATGGCGGCGCCCAGCGCCTCCGCGCCGACGCCGCCCATGAACAGCCGGGCGGGATGCGCGTTGAACCAGAGGAAGCCGAGGAGCGAGCCCAGCAACGCCGCCGCCAGCGGATCGCCCCAGAACGCCAGCAGCATCGTGGCCGAGACGCCGGCGGCGAGGCCGTCGAGGCCGTCGGTCATGTTGAGCGCGTTCACCGTTCCCACGATCACGAACGCCAGCCCGAGGACGTCCAGCCACGGCACGCCGAACAGCTCACGACCGCTCGCGACCGCCCAGCTCGCGAACGCCAGCGCGACGGCTCCCTGCCCGACCAGGCGCCAGCGCGCCAGCACCCCGGTCGAGGCGTCCTCGCCTGCGGCCAGCGAGCGCTTGCGGCGCAGCGAGGTCAAGTCGTCCCAGAGCCCCAGGACGGCCGACGCCACGATCAGCGCCAGCACCGCCCAGCCGCCGGCGCCGGCGAGGTCCGCAGGCGGAGGGGAGGCGCGTCCGGGCAGGGGCGTGGGCAGCGCCGCTCCGCTGGCCAGGACGGCCGCCATGATCACGGTGGCCGCAGCCAGGAACGGCGCTCCGCCCATCGTCGGCGTGCCCTCCTTGGCGAGGTGTCCGCGGGGACCGTCGCGCCGCACCGCCTTGCCCCAGCCGCGCGTCCTGGCCAGCGCCAGGAACACGCCGGTGGCGAGCCAGCCGAGAAGCGCGGAGGTGGCCACCAGCCCCGCGGCGCTCACCGGTCCGCCTCGCCGTCCGTCAGGAGCGCGACCAGGCGCTCGAAGCGGAGGCCGCGCGACGCCTTGACGAGGATCGTGCCCTCGCGCGGAAGACGCGCCACGGCTGCGCGCATCGCGCCCTCGTCCAGCACCTGCGCCTCGGGGTTGCCGCTGCGCAGCGCGTCGCCGTGCGCGCCGTGGAAGAGGACGCGCTCCAAGCCGCGGGTCGCCTCGCCCAGCTGCCGGTGGTAGCGAGCGGCGTCCCTGCCGAGCTCCAGCATCTCGCCCAGCACGGCGACGCGCGGGGGCGGCGCCGCGCGCAGCAGCTCCAGCGCCTGCAGGGCGGAGGCGGGGTTGGCGTTGTAGCTGTCGTCGACCACGGTGACGCCGGCAAGGCGCCGGATCTGCAGCCGTCCGGGCTCCAGCGTGGCGCGCGCGAGGCGCTGGACGGCCGGCTCCAGGGGAAGCCCCAGCAGCGCGGCGGTCGCGAGGGCGCCCAGCGCGCTCTCGGCCACGCCGCGACCGACGCCGGGAAGCCTGACGCGCAGCCCGCGATGCCGTTCCGGTCGGTCCAGCAGCAGCTCGGTCGAGAACGGGTCGTCGCCCGTTGCGCCGACGACGTGCGCGCTCCAGGGCGCGTCCACGTTCAGGCCGTAGCGCACGACGCGGTCCGCCAGCCGGCGCGGAAGCGTGCCCCAGGCGGCGTCGGCCGCCAGTCCCCTGGGAGCGGCGCGGAGCAGTCCGGCCTTCTCGTGGGCGACGGTCGCCTCGTCACGGAGGCCGTCCAAATGGCTCGCGGCGACGCGCGTGAGCAGCCCGACGTCGGGACGGACGAGGTCGGTCAGCTCGGCCATCTCGCCGATGCGGTCGATCCCGAGCTCGAGCACCAGCGGCCTGCCGGCATCGTCGTTCCACGCCCGGACCAGGCGACCGGCGAGGGCGTGCGGCGTGTTCAGGTTGCCTTCGGAGGCGTGCGCGTCCAACGCCGCGGCCAGCAGGGCGCGGGCGGTGGTCTTGCCCGCCGACCCGGTCACGCCGATCACCGGAGCGGTCAGGCGGCCGCGCGCGTAGCGGCCCAGGCGCAGCAGCGCTTCGCCCGGGTCGGCGACGGCGAGCCCCATCGGGTGGGGGCGATCGGAGACGATCAGCGCCGCGCCCGCGCTCAGCGCCGCGTCGGCGTGGACGATGCCGTGGTGGTCCGCTCCGGGAAGGGCGAAGAACGCGTCGCCGGGGCGGACGCGACCGCTGTGGTGCGTCGCGCCCGAGACCGGGAGGTCCGGGTCGGACGGCGCGGCGGCGCCGATCAGCTCGGCGAGAGCGGCGGCGGACAGGCGTGCGGGAAGCGGGCGGCCTAAGGAACTCATCGGACGATGCGTACGCTACCCGCCCAGGCGGCGGCACGTCCACGCGGACGGAACGGAGCGGACGCAGGTCGTCATGGTGCGGCGGCCGGCCATCCTGCCAGCCGCTCGGGCTCGGGCGCGACGCCCCAATGCGCGACGACCTCGCTCCCGATCGCACGGAACAGCGGCGCCGCGACGTAGGTGCTCGACGTGCTCTCCGTCGGCTTCTGCAGCATGACGACCATCACCACGCGCGGCTCCTCGGCCGGGAACATGCCGGCGAACGTCAGCGAGTACCAGCCGTCGGGGTAGGTGCCCTGCTCGGGCGAGTAGATGTCCGCCGTGCCCGTCTTGCCGGCCACGGTCACGCCCGGGATGCGCGAGCTCCGAAGCCCGCTCTCCTCGACGGTGTAGCGAAGCATGCCGCGGACCGTGCGCGCCACCTCGCTCGACAGGACGCGGTACGGCTCGGGGCTCGCCTCCTCCTCGACCAGGCGCGGCGGGACGTAGACGCCGTCGTTCGCGAAGATGGCGTACGCCGTCGCCAGCTGCAGCGGCGTGGTGGCGACGCTCTGACCGATCGTGACGGACGCCTGGTCTTGCGGTACCCACTCCTGCCACGGGTTGAGCGTTCCGGGTCGGGTGTAGGCCGACCGGATCGGCAGCGACTGGCCGAACCCGTAGTGGCGGAGCCAGGCGTGGAGCTCGTTGGCCTCGAACCGCTCGGTCAGGCTCAGCATCGCGGTGTTGCTGCTGTAGCGGAGGACGTCGCGGACCTCGAGCTCGTCGGGATGGCGGGCGACGTCCCGGAACGTCTTGTCGCCGACGCGCAGGTAGGGGGGCGCGTCCACGGTCTCGGTCGGGTCGAGCCGACCGCTCTGGAGCAGTGCGGCGACGACGAACGGCTTCATCACCGAGCCAGGCTCGTACTGCCGCAGGAACGCCTGGTTGGCGATCGCCTCGCGACCGTACTCGCCCTGCCTGTTCGGGTCGAACGTCGGGTAGCTCGCCGCGCTCAGGATCCGGCCGGTGCCGACCTCGAGCATCACGACGCTGCCGTTCTCGGCACCGTTCGCGACGATGCTGGCCTCGAGCTGCCGCTCCGCGGCGGCCTGCAGGATCGGGTCGATCGTCAGCGTGGCGTCGAAGCCGGCCTGCAGGCGCGTGTCCAGCGTGTACTCGACCCCCTCGAGGCCGTAGCGTCCGTCGGGCTGCACCGCGCCCGAGAAGCCGACGACGTGCGCCGCCAGCGAGCCTTGCGGGTAGTGGCGGGACGCGACGTCCCCCTCGGCCAGGACGGTCCCGTCGGCGGCCAGCACGCGGCCGCGCTCGGGTGCGATCACGGGAGGCGTCGGCCACGCCGGCGCGCCGCCCTGCTGCAGGCCGAACCCCGCGAGGGCGGCCAGCAGCGGGAGCGCGATCAGCAGGAGGAGCAGGGGCCGCCGCGCCAGGCGCAGCTCCAGATCGTTCGCGGGGGGGACCGCGCGTCTCAACGCCATTCCGTTCGCACCTCCAAGCCGGTGGGCTCGGGCGCCAGGGGGCGCGGGGCCGGCAGCGGCATCACGTGTTCGACGGTCTCGATCTCGGGGGCGGGCACCATGCCGCGCGCTTGCGCCCAGCGGGCGACGGCCAGGGGTCCCTGGACGGCCGCAGCGCGGGCGCGCAGGGCGACGATCTCGCGCCGCGTGGCTTCGCGCTGCTCCATCAGGGTCAGCTCGCGGTCCAGCAGGCCCTGGTTCGCCGCGCCCAGCGCGGCGAGCGCCAGCACCATCGCGACGTACACGGGGACCACTCGGATCGCGCGGCGGATCACGGCGCGGCCTTCTCGGCCACGCGCAGCTTGGCGGCGCGAGCTCGGGGGTTGGCGCGAATCTCCTCTTCGGAGGCGACGACGGGGCGCTTCGTGAGCGGCGTCATGCGGCTCGAGGCGAGCAGGAAGTGCTTGACGATCCGGTCTTCGAGGCTGTGGTACGCCAGCACCGCCAGCCGCCCGCCGGGCGCCAGGACCCGCGCGGCGGCCTCGAGTCCCTCCTCGAGCGCGCCGAGCTCGTCGTTCACGACGATGCGCAGCGCCTGGAAGGTGCGGCGGGCGGGGTGATCGCGACGGTGACCGGACGGATAGGCGGCCCGCACCACCTCGGCCAAGCGCGCGGTGGTGCGGATGGGCGCCTCGTCGCGGGCCGCGACGATGGCGCGCGCGATGCGTCGGCTGTGCCGTTCCTCGCCGTAGCGGTAGAGGAGCGCGGCCAGCTCGGCCTCGCTGGCTTCGGCGACCAGGTCGGCTGCGCTGCGGCCCTCGGAGCTCATCCGCATGTCCAGCGGACCTTCGTGCCGGAACGCGAAGCCGCGATCGGCTTCGTCGAGCTGCATCGAGGACACGCCGAGGTCCATCAGGATCCCGTCGGGGGCGGGCACGTCGTGCGCCGCGAGCAGCCGCTCGAGGTCGCGGAAGTCGCCGAGCGCGAACCGCAGCCGGTCGTCGTCGATCGCCGCCGCGCGCGTGGCTGCGCCGGGGTCGCGGTCGATGGCGAACACGTTCGCTCCGGCGTCCAGCAGGGCGCGGGTGTGGCCTCCGGCACCGAACGTCGTGTCGACGATCCAGGCGCCGGGGCGTGGCCGCAGCGCTTCGAGGCAGGCGTCGGCCATGACGGGGACGTGTGCCGCGTCGCGCGTCACCCGATCAGCTCCGAGAGCAGGTCGGGCGCGGGCGGCTGGGTCTGGACCTCGGACAGGGCGTGCTGCCAGCGCTGCTCGTTCCAGAGCTCGAGTCGGTTGGGCGCGCCGGCCACGATCACGGAGCCGTGCGCGGCGTCGACCTCGGCGAACGAGCGCAGCGTGGCGGGAACGGTGATGCGGCCGGCCGCGTCGAGCTTCGCCTTGGCGGCGCCGGAGTAGAAGAAGCGCACGAAGGCGCGGGCGTCGCGGTCGGTCAACGGGAGCTCCTCGAGGCGCGCTTCGATCCTGCGCCACGCGGCGATGGGGAAGACGTACAGGCACCCTTCCATTCCACGGGTGACGACCATCCCGTCTTCGACGAACTCGCGGAACGGAGGCGGGACGATCACGCGTCCCTTGTCGTCCACCGCGTACTGGTGCTCGCCGAACGGCATCCGTGCCTCGTCTCCCACCGTGGAGTCGGTCTCGTCCCTCCGACCGGGCCGGTCGCTTCCCGGTTCGGAGTCGTCGTGGACGGGCTTCCCCCGCGATGGTCGAGTCTAGCACGAATTTCCCACGGATTCCCACACTTCTCCACCCGGCGTCGCGGAGTGTGACGAATTTGCCACGCTTCTCCCACCCGGCGCGGCCAGAACGACGGCGACCCGGGGCGGTGGCCACGGGTCGCCGTCGTTCGGGCTCTGTCGGTGTCGATGCGGATCGTTCGGGTCGGAGAGGAGGGTCGCTCGAGTCCCTGGGCTCGTGGGCGAGCCGTGGGCGCCGACCGCCGGGACTACACCACGGTCAGCCGGCTCAGCCCGCCGGCGCGAAGCAGGTCGGCGTAGCCGGCCATGCGCTCGGGCCCCGGCTCCGGCACGGCCTGCGCGACCGGTCGTGCTCCGTGCCTGCGAAAGCCGATCACCTTGACCGGAAGGTGCGGATCGAGCTCGCACAGCCAGGTGGCGGTACGGGAGAGCTGATCGGGCGCGTCGTTCATGCCCGGCAGCAGCAACAGCCGGACCTCCGCCAGCTTGCCGCGCTCGGCCAGCAGGCGGAGGGACGCCAGGACGGACGCGTTCGTCCGGCCGGTGATGCGCTCGTGGACCTCCGGGTCCAACGCCTTGAGATCGATCATCGCCCCGTCCAGCACCGGGTCGAGCTCGTCCCAGATCCGGCGGGACGCGGAGCCGTTGCTATCCACGAAGCGGGTCAGCCGCTTCAAGCGGTCGTCGGCCTTCAGCGCCGAGAAGAAGGCGCGAACGAACGCCGCCTGCTGCGTCGCCTCCCCCCCGGAGACGGTGACGCCCGAAAGGAACGGCGCGGGGCCCCGAACCCTCTCGACCAGCTCCGCGACCGACAGCCAGCGCGCCTTCGGCGTCGAATCGTGCGGGCAGACCTCGATGCAGACGTCGCCGCCGGTGCACGCCCGCGGGTTCCAGACGACGGTGCCGCCTACGACCGTGAGCGCGCCCGCGGCACAGTGGTCGACGCAGATCCCGCACTCGTTGCAGACCGCGATGGTGTACGGGTTGTGGCAGGCGATGCAGTCGAAGTCGCAGCCTTGCAGGAACGCCACGAACCGGTTTCCGGGACCGTCGACGGACGAGAACGGCAGCGTTCCGGAGACCAGGCCCCGGACCGCGTGCGACATCACGAGCCGGCGAGCCGTTCGGCGGCGACGACGCGCTTCGTGGCGCGCTGCGAGCAGTGCGCCTCGGCCTCGTTGCCGGCGCCCAGGAAGGTGCTGCCGTGGCGGGCGCCCGCCTCGATGCGCTCCAGGTCGCTCTTGCGCACGAGATAGCCGGTGATGCGGATGAACTCGTTCGAGTCGAGGTTGAACGTGAACTCGCGCATGCCGCCCGCGAACGCGCCGCGAATCACGTCGACGACCGCCTGGGGATTCCGCTTGGCAGTGTCGTCGAAGTGGACGATGTCGCTCACGCCCGACGCGAACAGCTGGTGGTGCGGGGCCACCGCCTCGAGGTGCCGGAACAGGTCGGGCTCGGTCCCGATCGGGATGCGCGTACCGGCGGTGACGCCGACGTCGCTGTCGATTCCCGACTGGGCGTGCATCATCGCGCGGCCGCCGAATCCGGCGCAGTACGGCTGCTCGCGCTCGGCCACCTGGGCGGCGACGGCGCGCGTGATGCGGTACGACAGCGCGTTCGCGGCGTCGTCGTGCCCGTACCGGCCGGCGTGGCCGTCCCGCTCCATCAGCCCGTCCACCGCCTCCGCCAGGCCGAAGACGCCGAACATCGCGGAGAAGCGATCCAGCGACACCAGCCCCTCCCGGACCAGCCAGTCGTGCTCGAAGAAGCGGGCGCGCTCGACGAGATGGCGGATGCGCGCCTCCATCAGCTCGGCGGCCGCCTCGACGTAGCGGGGGAGGCTGTCGGTGAAGAAGTCCTCGCTGGCGCCTCGGTGATGCGCCACCGCCTCGCGCAGGTTCAGTCGGACCAGCGTGTGCGCGCCGCCGCCGATCTTGAGCGCGTTGTAGCAGCTCACCGCGGCGTAGCCCTCGCCGTGGTCGCCCACCATCATCTCGTGGTTCACGAAGTGCGGCTTGGCGCAAGCGAACACGGTCTCGACCGCGTCGAGCAGCAGCGCGTCCGGCGTGACGCCGGGCTGCACCTTGAGGGTGATGTTGGGCACGACCTGTTTCAGCTCCCGCTCGAGCCGCAGGACCGCGCGCGCGAACGGCGTGTCGTGCGGACCGAGGTCGGTATGCGCGAAGGCGTCGGGGACCGTCCGGTCGAGCGCCCGCCAGAACGGTCTGAGCACGGGCACGATCTCCTCGGCGCTCATCCCTTGCACGTACGGCGCGAGAACGTCGTCGAGGTCGCCGAGGTAGACCGGGTAGCCGGTGATCGAGGGGACCTGGGCGTACATCGACGCCAAGAACCAGAGCGCCTCGTGCAGATCGGCGGGCGGCGGCAGCTCCAGGTACGCCGACCCCTCGCGGAGCGCTTTCGTGTAGTCCGGGAGGAGGTAGCGGGGGCGGTAGGGAGCGTTCCCCTCGTACATGTCGCACACGATCCGCTGCCCCAGCGCCTCGCGGCAGGCGTCGCCGACGGGCGGCATCCCGAGCAGGTTCTCGGCGTGGACCGCGAGCTGCTGGACGCGTTGTCGGTACGACAGCGTCGGATCCTCGACCACCTGACGGATGAGCGCGAGCGGCCCGTCGTCGACCGGCTGCGGGGCCACGGACGACGTGGCCGATCGCGTGGCTTCGAGCGGTTCTTGGGGCACCGTGGACTCCTAAGACGCGTTCCGGCGCGTTCCGACGAGGATGGCGGACCGCTCCGGCCGACGTGGCCGGCGGCCCCCCTCACGCGCACTGTAGCCCGTCCACGCCCGCCTCCGAGCCGTCCCGGGCGGGCCGACGCGCACGAACGAGCGCGGGCGAGAGGAGACCTCTCGCCCGCGCATGCAGGTCGGACCGATAAGCCGGGTTTTGTCGCCGCCCCGGAGGGCGGGTCCGATCATCTGTCTGGGACGCACGTCGCCGTGCGCCTCTAGCGGTCAACCCGGAGATGTTGGCGGGCCGGGCTAGCCCTCTCTCCCTATCGGACCTTGCACCGGGTGGGGTTTACCTAGCTACCCCTGTTTCCAGGGGCACTGGTGCGCTCTTACCGCACCGTTTCACCCTTACCGCGTCCAGAGGACGTGGCGGTCTGCTTTCTGTTGCACGTGCCGTCGCCTTACGCGCCCAGCGGTTGGCTGGCACCCTGCCCTACGGTGCCCGGACTTTCCTCGGAGGCGTTCGCCCCCGCGATCGGATGGTCCGCCCTGCAAAGGAGAATCCTAGCACGAGAAGGGGCTCCGCGACGTCGCGGAGCCCCTTCTCGTGCGGTCGCGATCCGACCGGACCGCGCGACGCGTCAGCGGTTCCTCACTCGTACGGCTGGACGACGATGTCGCCGTCGACGACGGCCTGACGGATGCCGCCGAGCTGGTCGACCACGCTCTGCGGGATGAGGGGCTGGTTGTACTCGTCCAGCGCCCAGTCCACGCCCTCCTCGGCCAGGCCCAGGACCTGGATGCCTGCGGTGAACTCGCCGTTCACCACGTCGTACGCAGCGTTCTCGGCGGCCACGTCGACCCGCTTGAGCATGCTGCTGAGCCCGTGGTTCAGGGTCGAGGGGTCCGCGTCGGTGTCGCCGCGGAAGTTCTGGTTGCTGTCGACGCCGATGAAGAACAGCGGCTCGGCGTCCTCGCCGCACTCGGAAGCGTAGGCGTCGGAGACGGGAACGTCCTGGAGCGGGGTGTCACGGACCGCGCCGGAGGGCACGAAGCACTTCTGCTCGGTCACGAAGTCGATCACGCCGTTGCCCGAGGCGCCCGCGGCGGCGTAGACGATGTCCGCGCCCTG
>CAZLQH010000028.1:15185-24725 GCA_964561595.1 uncultured bacterium
CGATCACGCCGTTGCCCGAGGCGCCCGCGGCGGCGTAGACGATGTCCGCGCCCTGGGCGCGCTGCGAGGCGGCGAGCTCCTTGGCGCGCGCCGGATCGTTCCAGGCCGACGGCGTGGTGCCCACGTAGTTGCTGATGATCTCGCAATCGGGGCAGGCGGACGTCACGCCCTGCTGGTAGCCGATGTCGAAGTTGCGGATGAGCGGAATGTCCATCCCGCCGACGAAGCCCACCACGCCGGTGCGCGTCATCAGGCCGGCCAGGTATCCGACCAGGAAGCTGCCCTCGTGCTCCTTGAACAGCACGCTGCGGACGTTGTCGGCCTCGACCACGCCGTCGATGTTGACGTAGTTCGTGAACGGGAACTCCTGCGACACGTTCGCGATCGAGTCGGACTGCGAGAAGCCGGGCGCGACGATCAGCTCGGCGCCCTGCTCGGAGATGCTGCGAAGGCCTTGGGCCGAGGTGTCGGGCGTGCCCTCGAACTCGAGCAGGTCGATCTCGAGGCCCTGTTCCTCTTCGAGGGTCTCGATCCCGCGGACCAGGCCGCGCCAGGTGCCCTCGTTGAACGAGCCGTCGAACTTGCCGCCGGCATCGAACACGATGCCGAACACGTAGTCCTGGGCGGTCGCGAAGCCGAGTGCAAGGGTGGCGACCATGACGATGAATCTGCGCATGCGATGTCCTCCGTGGGGGAGCTAGACGTGGTGGGACGTTCCCGCGCAAAGTATAGCAGCACGCGGCCCGTCGCACGGCCGGAATCGCACCGCTGGACGGCGTCGCTATACTGCCTCGATGACCGACGATCCCGCACGCCGCGCGGAGCGGCTCCGCGCACGGATCCGTGACGCGAACCGCCGCTACTTCGTGCTCGACGATCCCGACCTGAGCGACGCCGAGTACGACGCGCTGGTGCGGCAGCTGAACGAGCTCGAGGCCGCGAACCCGGAGCTGAGCGACGCCTCCTCCCCCACGCAGGCCGTCGGGGCCGAGCCGGCCGGCGAGCTCCGCACGGTGCGGCACGGCGTTCCGATGTACTCGCTGGACAACGCCTTCGACGAGGCCGACCTCGAGGCGTTCGAGGCCCGGGTCAAGCGGACGCTGGGCAGCGAGCGCGAGGTCGCCTACCTGGCGGAGCTGAAGATCGACGGCCTGTCGGTGAACCTCCGCTACGAGCGCGGCACGCTGGCGTGGGCGGCGACGAGGGGCAACGGGCGGGAGGGCGAGGAGATCACCCCCAACGTGATCGCCATCGAGGGGCTGCCGCGCACGATCCGGGATGCACCCGCCGAGCTCGAGGTGCGGGGCGAGATCTACCTCTCCAAAGCGGAGTTCGCCCGCATCAACGAGGCGCGCGAGGAGGCGGGCGAGCCGCCGTTCCGCAACCCCCGCAACGCCGCCGCGGGCACCGTCCGGCAGTCCGATCCCGCCGTCGCAGCCGCCCGCAACCTGCGCGCCTTCTTCTACGGCGTCGGCCGGCCCGAGGCGCTGGACCTGGGCGGCCAGGACGTCCTGCTCGCGTGGCTCGAGGCGCGCGGCTTCCGGGTGAACGACCAGCGCTCGCGCGTGGTCGGCCTCGATGCCGCCCGAGACCTGATCGGCGAGTGGACCGCGCTGCGCTCCGAGCTGCCCTACGACGCGGACGGGGTGGTGCTGAAGGTGGACGACCTCGCGCTGCAGCGCGAGCTGGGCGAGACCAGCCGCGCGCCGCGCTGGGCGATCGCCTGGAAGTTCCCCGCCGAGGTGGCCACCACGACGCTGCTGGGGATCACGGTCCAGGTGGGACGCACCGGCAAGATCACGCCCGTCGCCGAGCTCGAGCCGCGCATGCTCGAGGGAACCGAGGTCGCGCGCGCCACGCTCCACAACCCGGGGTTCGTCAGCGATCTGGACCTCCGGGTAGGCGACACCGTCGCCGTCCACAAATCGGGCGGGATCATCCCCGAGATCCTCCGCGTGGACGTCGCTCGGCGCCCCGCGGACGCGGCGCCGTGGCGGCCGCCGGAGCGCTGTCCCGCCTGTCGCTCCGAGCTCGTCCAGGACGGGGCGAACCTGCGCTGCGTGAATCCCGACTGCCCCGCGCAGCGGCTGGAGCGCCTGAGCCACTGGGCCAGCCGCCGCGCCCTGGACATCGACGGGCTCGGAGAGCGGAGCCTGCAGCAGTTCGTGGACGCGGGCCTGGTCGCGTCGCTGCCCGAGCTGTACGACCTCGATGAAGCGCGCCTGGCCGCGCTGGACGGCTGGGGACGGATCTCGGCCCGCAACCTGGTGCGCGAGCTCGACGCGTCGAGAACCCCACCGCTGGACCGTTTCCTGGTGGGACTCGGGCTTCCGCAGGTCGGGCCGCGCACCGCCGACGCGCTGGCCCGGCGGTTCGGCAGTCTGGACGCGCTCCTGGCCGCCGACCAGGCGACGCTCGAGGCCGTGCCCGACGTGGGCGAGGCCACCGCCCGGCTGGTGCGCGACGCGCTGGACCGGAACGCCATGCGGTCCACCCTGAGCGGCCTGCGCGAGCGCGGCGTGTGGCCGCGCGAGGTCGAGGACGTCGGTCGCGGCGACGCGCTGTCGGGCGTCACGATCGTGCTGACGGGAGCGCTGTCGCGTCCGCGCGACGAGGTCGCAACGGCGCTCGAGGCGCAGGGGGCCCGGGTGACCTCCTCGGTGAGCCGCAAGACCGACCTCGTGGTCGCCGGCGACGAGCCCGGCAGCAAGGTCGACAAGGCACGCGACTACGGCGTCGCGGTCGTCGACGAAGCGGGCCTCGCAGGCGAGGTACGCGAGCGGGGCGGGAGCTGGCCGCCGGCGGGGTGGTCGTCGTGATCGAGTTCGTCCGCACCGTCTGGCACGAGCTCATCCGCAGTCTGGGCGAGGCGTTCTCCCTCGTTCGCGGAGACGGCGTCGTCGGCCTGGACCTAGGAGCGCTGACGGTCCGCGTGCTGGTCTCGGTGCTCGTCGTCCTGCTCGCCTGGCTGGCGTACGGCGTCGCGCGCCGCACGCTGTCGTGGACGCTGCGTCGCACGCGCTTCCCGGAAAGCGCGCGAGGGCCGCTGTTCCTGGCGCTCCGGGCAGTGGTGGCGGTGCTCGCGTCGCTGGCCGTGCTGGGGCAGTTCGGCGTTCCGCGCGCGCTGCTGGGCGACGCCGCGCTGGCGGCGATCTTCGCGTTCGCGTTCTACCTGGTGTGGTGGACCGGGAACCGGGTGCTCCAGGCCACCGCCGACCGTGCCGGCCTGGACCGCTCGCTGCGTCAGCTGCTGAGGAACGTGCTCGCGGTGACCGTCGCGGCGGTGGGCTTCGTGATGGTGATGGACCAGTTCGGCGTGAACGTGCTGGCCGCGGTCACGGCGCTGGGCGTCGTCGGCATCGCGGTCGGCTTCGCCGCGCAGGAGACCCTGTCGAACTTCATCGCCGGCGTCACGCTGCTGATCGAGCGACCGTTCCGGCTGGGCGAGTGGGTCGACGTCGGGGGCAAGGTCGGCCGGGTCGAGTCGATCCGGCTGCGCACCACGCTGATCGTCGACCGCGACAACGTCCACACCATCATCCCCAACGCGCAGGTGGCGGCGGGCCAGATCGTGAACCTGTCGGGCGGAGGGCCGTTGCGGCTTCGGATCGAGCTGGGGATCGCGTACAAGGAGTCGGCGGCCGAGGCGCGCGAGACGCTGCTTCCCGTGCTCCGTGGTCACGCCGACATCCTGCGCGGCGGCCGCTACGAGCCCGTCGTGCTGGTGACCGGTCTGGGCGCCAGCTCGGTCGACCTGGCGGCGTTCGTCTGGATTCCGCCCGAGAAGATCGCCGTGCAGCCGCGCATCTCGGCGGAGCTCGTGGAGCGCGCCAAGGAGGCGCTGGACGGCGCCGGCATCGAGATCCCCTTCCCGCATCTGCAGCTGTTCATCGACGATGCGGAGGGGCTGGCGCCGGTGCTGGCTCCGTGGGCGCCGCGGCCGGAGCCGCACCGTGGCTCCGGCGACGCCGCGGAAGGGGCGACCGGACCGGCCGACGCCTGAACGGCGCCGCGCCGCGGCCGGCGGCCGTCGCTCAGAACAGGATCCGGTCCCAGGCCATCTCGTCGAGCGGCCGGAACACGTCGGCGTACTCCATCAGCACGCCCGCGGACTGGTTTCGGAACATCGCGACCTCGACCTGCTTGCCGCGGCGCTTGATCGCCTCGACGAGCTCGACGTAGTCGCCGTCTCCAGACACGATCACGGCCTCGTCGTACGCGCCTTCGTACGCCAGGCTCAACGCCTCAACGGCGATCGAGACGTCGATGCCCTTCTCGACCAGCGAGCCGTCGCTGCGGCGGTGCAGCCGGCCCAGTCGAACGGTCACGTACGGAATCCGGCGCAAGCTCTCGAAGAAGCGCGCCTGCCCGTCGCGAAGGTCCTCGTCGTAGTCCTCGGTCAGGGGCGCGTTGTAGTAGTAGCAGCGCACCAGGTAGCGGTCGCCGCGAAGCTGGTCGATCAGCTCTCCGAGGTTCACGCGGGTGTTCGACAGGTTCTCGCGCATGCCGTTGTAGAGATTGCTTCCGTCGATGAAGATTGCCAGGCGCCTCTGCACGGATCACCTTCCATACGAAGAGAAGAGAAGATAGGGGAGGCCGTTACGACGGCCCGGCCGAACGCCGACCAGCATATACCCCGCCGGGAGGCGCGGGCCGCGGGTCGCCTGCTATCCTCGCGGCATGCCACCCGAGACACGCGTCGAATCGTTCGACCTCGACCACACCAAGGTCCGCGCGCCGTACGTCCGCCTCGCCGGCCGCAAGCAGGGACCTCGCGGCGATTCCATCAGCAAGTGGGACCTCCGCCTGGTCCAGCCCAACCGCGCCGAGGTGCCCACCGGCCCGCTCCACACGATCGAGCACCTGCTGGCCGGCTACCTCCGCGACGCCCTGAGCGAGGTGGACGCCGAGGTGATCGACGCCAGCCCGATGGGCTGCCGGACCGGGTTCTACCTGACGCTGCTCGGCGAGCCGGAGGCCGAGACGGTCCGGGCCGCGTTCGCCCGGGCGCTGGGCGAGGTGGCCCGGTACGAGGGCGAGATTCCGGGCTGCTCGCCCGAGCGCTGCGGCAACTGGCGCGACCACTCCCTTCCCGGCGCCCGCGCCTGGGCGGCGGACGTGCTGAACGAAGGCATCGTGGTGCAGGAGACGATCCTGCTGCCCTGAGCGGACGGTTCGTCGGTCGCCGGAGGCACAGGGCTCTCATGAACGCCTGTGGCATTGTTCGGTCATGGAGCGCAGACCGCTGGTTCTGATCGTCGAGGACGAGAAGGAGATCGCGAAGTTCATCGACCTCGAGCTTCAGGCCGAGGCGTACGACACCGTCGTCAGCTACGACGGGGTGACCGGACTGAGCAAGTTCCGCGAGCTGAATCCCGACCTCGTCGTGCTGGACCTGATGCTTCCGGTGCTCGACGGCCTCGAGGTCGCACGGCGGATCCGCAAGACCAGCAACACCCCGATCATCATCCTGACCGCCAAGGACTCCGTCGACGACAAGGTCACGGGCCTCGACTCGGGCGCGGACGACTACCTCGTGAAGCCGTTCTCGATCGAGGAGCTGCTGGCCCGCGTCCGCGCGCACCTGCGGCGCGTGAACCCCGCCGTCACGGGCGAGGTCCGCGTCGCCGATCTTGTGATGAACCTCGACGGGCGCGAGGCGTTCCGTGACGGTCGCCGGATCGAGCTGTCGGCGAAGGAGTTCGAGCTCCTCGAGCTGTTCGCCCGGAACCCGGGCAAGGTGTTCAACCGCTTCGAGATCGAGGAGAAGGTCTGGCCCGAGTACACCGGAGGCAGCAACGTCGTGGACGTCTACGTCGGCTACCTCAGGCGCAAGCTCGAGGCGCACGGCGAGCGCCGCCTGATTCACACCGTTCGCGGTGTGGGGTACGTCCTGCGCGAAGAGTGACGGTCCGCCGGTGACGCTTCGCCTTCGGCTCACGCTGTTCTACGGGGCGTTCTTCGTGCTCGTCGTCTCGGTCGTGGCCGTGTCGGTGTACGTGCTGACCGAGCGGTCGCTCACCGAATCGCTGGAGGAGCGGGCGCGACAGGCGCTGAGCGACCTGTCGTCGGGCGCGGTGCTCGAGGGGCTCCGCAAGCTCCCGGGCGACGCGTACTACGAGATCCTGATCGTCGGACAGGGCGATCAGGTCCCCAGCGACCCCAGCGCCGTCCGCGTCGGCGTCCCCTACGTCGAGCCGTCGCGCTTCCGTCCGAATCCGACGGACGAGAGCCTCGTCGCGCAGCTGGGGGACGCCCAGCTGGCCGAGATGCTCGAGACCGGCAGCATGGCGGCCGGCGTCACGCTGCCCTCGGGCGAGCGCCTGCGCGTCCTCGGCGACATCGGACGCCTCAGCTTTCCCGCTCAGGACATCGCGCTCTCCGCCGCGGTGTTCGTGGGCGTGCCCGCCACGAACGTCGCCGCGACCGTCGACCAGCTCGCGCAGGACCTGGGGCTGACGGTGGTGGCCGCGTTCGTGGCGTTCGCCATCGGCGTGTTCCTGCTCTCGCGCCAGGTGCTCCGCCCGTTGGAGCGGGTCACCCAGGCGGCCGGGCGGGTGACCGGAAACGACCTGTCGCAGCGGGTGCCCGTCCCCCGGAGCCACGACGAGATCCACGAGCTGGCCGTCACGCTGAACCACATGCTGGACCGCCTGCAGGAGTCGTTCGAGACGCAGCGCCGCTTCACCGCCGACGCGAGCCACGAGCTTCGGACCCCCGTGACCGCGATCGTGGGCCACGCGAACTACCTGCTCCGACGCACGCGGCCCAGCCCGGAGCAGGTCGACAGCCTGACCGTCATCCGGCGCGAGGCCGAGCGCATGGGGAAGCTCGTCTCCGACCTGCTGGAGCTGGCGCGCGCCGACGCCGGGTTCTCGATCGACACCGCGCCGATGAACCTCGTCGAGGTGCTCGAGGCGGTTCACATGGAGATCGCGCCGGTCGCCGGCGGTGCCGAGATCGCCGTCGACACGCCCGGCCCCGTCGCCGAGGTCGAAGGGGACGCCGCCCGGCTGAAGCAGGTCGTGCTCAACCTCGTCCAGAACGCGCTGAACGCCGGCGCCCGCCACGTCCGGATGTCGCTCGAGCGGGAGCGCGACTGCGTCCGTCTCGAGGTGCTCGACGACGGTCCCGGCATTCCCGAGGCGGCCATCCCCCACCTGTTCGACCGGTTCTACCGCGTGGACGGCGCCCGGTCGGGCCGCGGGAACGGCTCCGGCCTGGGCCTGGCGATCGTGCAGTGGATCGTCCAGCAGCACGGCGGCCGGGTCGAGGTGACGTCGCGACAGGGCGAGGGAACGGTGTTCACGGTGCTGCTGCCGGCCGTGGGGGCGCGCCTCGATCCGGCGCGCACGGGCGCCCTGGGCGACGGAGGTTCGCGCGCGTCACGACCGAGGCTGCCCGGCGTGTAGGCTGTCGCTTATGAGTGCATTCCTGTTCGTCTCCTTGGCCCTCATCGTCGCCGGCGCCGCGCTTGCCGTGCAGGGCCTTCAGACCGAGCGCGGCGCCGTCCGCAGCCTCGGCGTCGCCCTCGCCCTCGTCGGCCTCGTCGCGGCCGGCCTCAGCCAGGCGTTCGTGATCGTTCCCGCCGGCAATACCGGCGTCGTGTTCAACGTGTTCGGCGGCGTCCAGGACGACGAGCTGGGCGAAGGGTTCCACATCGTCCTGCCGGTCCTGCAGCAGGTCACGCTGTACGACATCCGCCAGCAGGAGCTCACGCTGGCCGAGGAGAGCGGCGACCAGGTCACCGCCCGCTCCAGCGAGGGGCTCGAGATCAACGTCGACGCAACGATCCTCTACCAGGTCGATCCGCGCGACGCCGCGCGCCTCCACCAGGACATCGGGCCCAGCTACGAGCTCGTCCGCGTCCGGCCCGAGGTACGGAGCCAGATTCGCGACGCGATCGGCCAGTACGCCGCCGCCGACCTGATCAGCACGCAGCGCACCGACCTCCAGCTCGGCGTCGAGGCCAGCCTCAAGGACGCCCTGGAAGAGGACAACATCCTCGTCCTGGCTGTGCTGATGCGCGACATCCGGATCCCGACCACGATCACGAACGCGATCGAGGAGAAGCAGGCGGCCGAGCAGCAGGTCGAGGTCGAGGAGAACCGCCGTCGCCAGTCCGAGATCTCGGCGCAACGCCGCGTGATCGAGGCCGAAGGGGAGCGGGACGCCGCCATCGCCCGGGCCGAGGGCGAGGCCGAGGCGCTGCGCCTGCGCGGCGAGTCGATCCGCGAGAACCCCGAGATCATCGACCTCGAGGTCGCCCAGCGGCTCGCGCCCGGCATCCAGACGATCATGATCCCCTCGGACAACAACTTCCTGCTGGACCTCCGCAGCCTGAGCGAGCAGCGCTCGTCTCGGCCCGCCGAGCCGGCGACGCCCTGAGGTAGCGGGCGCGCGGCCGCTGCTTCGGCAGCCGGTAGCCGGAAACGACGAAGCTTCGAGCGCGACGGACCCGTTCCGTCGCGCTCGCCTCGTGGTGGGGACGCCGTGCCCAGTCTCGCGCGTGCTCAGGCGCTCAGGTCCACTGCACGCCGTCGCCGCGTACCACGCGACCGACGCGGAGGAGCGGCTCGGGGCAGAGCGCCTCGGCGCGGGCGACGTCGCCCGGCGCGATCGCGAGCACGAACCCCACGCCGAGGTTGAACACCGTGCGCATCTCGGCCTCGTCCACCGAGCCCAGCCGGCGGATCGTTCCGAAGATCGCGGGTTCCGGCCAGCTGCCGTCGATCTCGGCGCCCAGGCCGCCGGGTAGGACGCGGGGCAGGTTGCCTTGCAGCCCGCCGCCGGTGACGTGCGCCGCGCCGCGGACCACCCCCGCCTCGAGGAGCGGCGCGACCGCCGGCAGGAAGCTGCGATGCGCGTCCAGCAGATGCTCGCCTGCGCTCCGGCCATCCGGCATCTCCATCTCGAGCCGGTCCGCGAGCACGCTCCGTGCCAGGCTGAACCCGTTCGTCTGCAGGCCGCCCGACGCGAGCCCGAGCAGCAGGTCGCCGTCGCGGATGCGGGAGCCGTCCAGCAGTCGGTCCTCGCTCACCACGCCGATCAGCGTGCCCACCACGTCCACCTCGCCGGGCGCGTAGACGCCGGGCATCTCAGCGGTCTCGCCGCCCAACAGCGCAGCGCCCGCCTCGCGGCAGGCGACGGCCATGCCGCCGACCAGCTCGGCGACGACCGCAGGCTCCAGCCGCGAAGAGGCGACGTAGTCGAGGAAGAAGAGCGGCGTCGCGCCCTGCGCCAGGACGTCGTCCACGCAGTGGTTCACCAGGTCGCGGCCGATCCCGTCCCACCGGCCCAGGGCGGCCGCCACGCGCGTCTTCGTGCCGACGCCGTCGGTCGTGGCGACCAGCACCGGTCGCTCGGGCAGATCGGCGGCCCGGAACAGACCGCCGAACGCGCCCAGCCCACGGATCACGCGCGGCGTGTAGGTGGACGCGACGGCGTCGCGGATGCCGTTCAGGGCGGCGTCGGCGGCGCCCAGATCGACGCCTGCGTCGCGGTAGCTGCGGGACGGAGCCATGGCGGGACGATACCCCG
>CAZLQH010000029.1:0-14810 GCA_964561595.1 uncultured bacterium
TCGGGACCTCTCGGGTCGAGACGGAAGCGGCCGCGCTGGCGACGTGGCTGGAGTCCGGCTTGCCCGACGGGGTCGCGAACGGGAGCGGCGAAGGCGAATCGGCGTAGCTCGCTCCGCGCTGCGTGCTCGTGCGTTCTGTCAGGCGTCCTGCTCGACCGTGACGCGCGACACCCGCAGCAGGTCCTCGCGCAGGCGGGTCAGACGCAGGCTGGGCGGCGGCGCCTCGAGCACGCCCTCCACCACCTCGCGCGCCACGTCCACCGGAAGGTCGAACGCGTGCTGGACGCGCTCGATCGGCACGATCACCGGCGTGGAGGGCGCGAGGAGCCAGCGCACGATCCGGCTGCGCAGATCGCCCGCGCGGCTGAGCTCCTCCTCGCGCGCGCGTCGCCGCGCGACCTCGTCGGCGTCCGAAGCGGCAAGGCCGCGCTCCGCCACGCGGGACTCGGCGAGGCGTGGATCGGCGACGTGCGGATCGACGCGAACAGGATCGGGGCGATCTGGATCGGCGCGATCTGGATCGGCGAGGTCCTCCTCGTTCAGCGCCACCGGCGTCGGCCGGGCGGGCGTCACGAACGGCTGCGCAGGGCGACGGGGAGCCGAACGTGCCCGCGGCGCCGCGGGGAACGGCGGGCGCCCCGCGTCGCGAGGGGCGAAGAGGCCCGGCTGCCGAACGGTGGCGTCGGTGGCCCAGGGCGGCTCCGCCTCTGTAGGCGGTGCCGGAGCGTCGTCGACGACGAGAAGGACGTCGGCCTCCGGCTCCGGACCGGCGTCGGCCGGCGTCGGCGCGAAGCCTGCCGGCGAAAGGGCGGGATCGTCCGCCTCGGCGGGTGCGGATCCCGGACGCTTCTCGGCTGCGGCGTCGTGCGCTTCGATGGCGGTCTCGCCGTCAGCGTCGATGGAGTGCTCGACGGCGTCGTCGATCGGGCGATCGCTCGGGGCTGCCGTCTCCGGGTCGCTCGAACCCCTCGCGTCGGCGCCCAGTCGGGCGTCACGGCTCGAAGGCGCCTCGCCGTCGACGCCCTGGACCGGCTGCGCGAGCGTCGTGGCGGACGGTGACGAGAAGCGCCCCGCGCCCAGCCGCCGGACCGTGACGCTCCCGATCGTCTCGACGACGTCCGGGCCGCTCCACGACGCCCGCACGGTCGACCAGCCTCCATGCTCCAGGGCGTCCTGCACCGCGGTATCGGGAAGCGGTGCCGCGCCGTCTCCGGAGGCGGACGACGCGTCGCCGACCGGGCCGGACGCGCTCCAAGACCCGGCGGACGCGATCGCGGGATCGCGGGTCTGCGCCGTGGCCGCGGCGGCTTCGGCGCCCCCGATGCGTCCGTCCTCGCGTCGCGCTGGGCGGCGAGCGCTCCGAACGGCGACGAGACGGACCTCGGGCGCGTCGTGACCGGCATCGTGGCCGGCATCGTGACCGCGAAGGCGGATCTCGAGCTCGTCGTTCACCTCGAGCTCGTGCGCCTCGAAGAACTCCGCCAGTCCCGCCAGCTTGCGAGGCGGGAACGACTCGAGAACGACGGCTTCGTCCCGCTCGACGTCCAGCGCCAAGAGCTCGCCCTCAGGAAAGGTGTCCCTGAGGGCGAAGGGTAGCTGGACGAGCCCGGAGGCGAGGCAGTGCCGCGTCAGGCCGACACGGTGTACGGTTCCGTCTCCCTGATGCCCGGCTCCATACCGGGCGTTGCCTTCGTCCATGCCGACCTCCCTGCTACCGCGGGGTTTTGAGAAGAGTATCACAGGAGGACGACGCGGACGCGTGGTAGACGCGCGCGCGGTTTCGGACGGACCGATGGGGCGACGGGGCGTCGAGCGTCTCGGGCGCTACGACCCCCGCGGCGAGTAGCGCTCGTAGGCGGTCACGACCGCTTCGGTGGCGCGACCGGTCTTGCCGCCGTAGACGTCGGCGGCGAGCCAGGCGCGCTCCGCCTCGGCGTCCGCTTCGGGCACCTGCTTCCACCACACCTTGGCGTCGGGGCGCCAACGATAGCCGCGCGCCTTGAGCGCGTCCTTGGTCGAGAACGGGGCGCCGACGGCCCGGAACAGCACGTCGCGGCGGCGCGCGGCCTCGAGCAGCTTCGTCATGGCCGTCACGCCGCTCCGGGGCAAGGGCCGTGCCAGCACGTACACGCCGGCCAGGCAGTCAGCGATCGCTCGGTGGCCGTCGTAGAACACGCCGGAGCGGTAGGCCAGGAACTCGAGCTTTCGGCTCTCCATGCCCTCGTACCGCCACGGCACGTCCTGCGCGCTGCACGCCCACGGCTGCTCGGCGAAGACCCCGATCCGCTTCTCGAGGAACGCGCGGTCGAAGCCGGCGTTGTGGGCGACCACGAGGTCGGCCCGGCTCACCAGCTCGAGGACCTCGCCCTCGTCGATGCGACGGCCGCGCACGTCCTCGTCGCGGATCCCGGTGAGCTCGACGATCTCGGGCGGGATCGGACGACCCGGATCCTCGAGCTGGTCGAACCGGGCTTCGACGCCGGTGATGCGCCCCTCGGCGTCGTACCCGAACAGGACCATCGCCAGCTCGATGATGCGCTCCCGGCCGGCATCGATGCCGGTCGTCTCGACGTCGACGTACAGACCGCGGCGGAACACCGGTCCGGCCTCGTCGCTGCGCGGATCGTCGGGCAGCCTGCGCTGGACGCGGTAGTCGGAATGCGCCTCGAGCCGTGTCGCGGCGGCCTCGAGCTCGTCTCGGTCGTGATCCATCGGCTCCTCCTCCGTGTCGGCAGCGTCGTTCGGGCCCGGTCGTGCGGGCCCGCCCCTGTGGGCCGGGCCGTGTGGGCAGAGTATAGACGCGCCGGCGTCGCGGCCCCCTTCTCGGGTCGCGGGCCGGAAGCCTCGCGGCTCGCGTTCACGCCCGCACGGCGCCGGCCCGCTGCCGGACGGCACGGCCACCCCACGGCCGCACGGCCGAACGACGTCGCGCGGTAGCCTTCGGTGCATGAGCCCCGCTCGTCCTCGACACGCATCGACGCAGACCGACGCCCGCGACCGGCGTCCCCCGGACGGGCCGGCTCGCTCCGGGCGTCCATCCGATCTCGTCGAAGACGAGCGCGGCCGCGTCTGGCTCCTTCGGCCCCGCCCCGCGCGGGCCGCGTTCGCTGCCGTCGAGGCCGACGCCGCGGAGCGCATGCTGCGCCACGGCCTCGACGACTGGGCGTTCGGCTTCGGGCGTGGCAAGCGAACGCTGGGAACCACGCGCGTGCGGGCCGGGGCCGCCACCGGCACGATCCGCATCAGTCGGCACCTCGTGACGGACGGCACGCCGGACATGCTCCGCGACACGTTGCTTCACGAGATCGCCCACGCGGTCGCCTACGTGCGCCACGGCCGCGCCGCGATGAACCACGGACCGCTCTGGCGTGCCGTCGCCCGCGAGCTGGGGGCCCGTCCGGAGGCGACCTGCCGGGCCGGGCCGCTGGTGCCGGCGCCGCATGTGCTCGTGTGCGGACGCTGCGGCGCCGAGGTCGGTCTGTACCGCAGGCCCAAGCATCCCGCGGAGGCGTACCGGCACAAGGGCTGCGGCGGTCGGTTCCGGCTGGGCGCCGGGCCGGACCGACCGCGCGCCACGCCGCAAGAGGGCGACTGACCGCCGCCGGCGTGCCGCGGCGTCGCTCAGCCGCCGTCGCGCGCGGCGCGTGCCAGCAGCCTCGCGCGTCGCCGCTCGAGATCGTCGTGACGCGTCCCGCCGCAACGACGTGCCGCTTCCAACGCGTCGAGCGCTCCGCTCACGTCGCCCAGCCGGTGCTCGCGGTGCTTCGCCAGCTCGATCCAGGCGCGCGCGTCGCCGTCCGCCGCCAGGCGACTCCAGCGCGCGGCCGCCTCGCCGAATCGGCGTCGACGACGAAGGAGGCGCGCCGCGTCCCAGGCCGCGTCCGGCAGGCGATCCTCGGCCGCCAGGTAGCCCGCCAGCGCCGCGTCCGCCTCCCCGATCGCCTCCAGCCAGCGCGCCAGTCCGTGCAGCTCCAGGGCGTCACGCGTCGGCTGCGGCCGCGCCGTCGTGCGCGTCGTCTCCTCGGGCGTCAGCATCTCCTCGATGCGCGAGCGCATCGCGGCCAGCGCCACGATGTCGTCCCGGTTGTGTTCCAGCACGCCACGAAGCGGCCGGGCGTCACGCGACCTGAGGAACGCCAGGTAGCGCGCCGGCACCTCGGCGCCGGGCACGTCGCGAGCGCTCCGGCGTGCGCCGAGCACCTCGCGCTCGACCGTGCCCAGCGTGCAGTCCGGCAGGCTCCGGCGCCACAGCCGTCGCGCCAGGGGAAGCAGGTCCAGGTGCGGAACGCCCTCCAGGGGGTCGGGAAGGCCGTGCATCGCGAAGCGGGTCCGGACCAGCGGCAGATCGAAGCTCGCGCCGTTGTAGCTCACCACCGCCGTCGCGCCCACGAGCCGTTCCGATAGCGCGGTCAGGTAGACGCGCTCGTGCTCCGGACCGGGCAGGAACAGCTGCTCGACCGTGAAGCCGTCGGCGTCGTGCGTCCCCACGCCGACCAGGAACGCGTACGTTCCGGTCCCGCCCGCCAAGCCCGTCGTCTCGGTGTCCAGGTACACGACCTTGGCCCGATCGTCGTCGAGCGGCGTCGACGCCCGTCGCGAAGGCACCGCACGCGCGCTTCTCGACGCCCAGCGTCCGAGCCACGGGTGCAGACCGCCACCACCGACCGGCCAGCGACCGTGAAGCGCGCCGTGCGCAAGGCGGGCACGCCGCACCAGGTGCACGCCGTTGCCGGCCACGACCGACGCGGCACCCAGCTGCGCGGCGACGCCGCCCCAGGCCGGATCGGGCGCCCGAGGCTCCGGAACCGCCTCGGCCTCCGCCGCGTCGCCGCGAAGCGCCCGCAGACGGTCCAGCAGATCGCTCACGCCTCGCTCCCGGTCAGCGCATCCAGCACCGCGATCGCCTCGCGCTTGCCGGCGTGCCCCGGCTCGCCCGCCGGCCCCACGCACGCCGGGCAGCCGTCGTCGCAGCCGCAGCCGGCGACCAGCTCCAGCGCGGCCTCCACGAGCTCCTCGTGTCGTCGCGCCAGCTCGTCGGTCAGGCCGACGCCTCCCGGCACCGTCTCGTAGATCAGCAGCGCCGGTCCGCCGTCCGCCACCGCGCTCGACGGGTCGGCGTGCACCCCGAGATCGCGAGCGTCGCACAGCACCCGCAACGGCGCCAGCGATCGCATCGCGTACGCCACCGCCGCGAGACCGCTGCGTACCCGGACGCCCTGCTCGGCGCGGCGATGGCACGACGGGCAGAGCGTCGTCAGGTTGTCCGCCCGGTTGGCCTCGCGCGCGCTCGCGAACGCTCGGAACGGCACGACGTGGTGGACGTGCAGCCGCGTGCCCGACGCCGCCTTGGTGCCGCACACGCGACAGGCGTGGCCGTCGCGCGAGAGCGCGGCCGCGCGCGCCCGCGGCCAGTCCGGCCCGTAGTCGTTCGCGTCGTTGCTCCACGCGCCGGCGCGACGGAGCCGCGCGACGGTCGCCTCGTCGGGCGCGAACGCGTACGCGCGGGTCCGCAGGTGCGACGGCTCCAGCGTCAGCGGAAACCGTCCCAGCGTCTCCCGCGTCACCCGCCGAAGCCGCCGGTAGCCGGTCACGCGCTCCGTGACGGTCACCTCGCCGGTCAGCACGGTCGCGCCCCGAACGGCGCGGGCGGCGGGCCGTCCGACCGGATCGATGCGGGTCTCCCGGTTGGCGCGCGTCAGGACGGCGTCGTCGGTGGCACGCAGCCGGGCGATCCGCTGGGCCAGGTCCAGCTCCTCCACCAGGTGGGGGCGCCCGTCGTGCAGGTACACCGCACCCGGATGCACCATCCAGCGGGCGCTGGGCGCATCGATCGTGCCGATCGCGACGCCGTCCAGCAGCAGCGCGACCTCGTCCCGACCGGCCGACCGGAGCGACACGCCTTCCGCCGGGTAGCGGTCCCCCAGCCAGTAGATCCGCCCGTCCGCGACGTGCGCCTCGCCGTCGGCGCGCATCTGCTGCCCCAACGCCGCGACCTCCTCCGGACCGTAGCCGCCGAAGCGCTCGTCCGGCTCGATGGGCAGCTCGAACGCCGCGCAGCGCAGGTGATCGAGCGCCAGCAGCAGGTGGTCGGGATCGCTGAGGGCGCGCTCGGGCGCCGCGCCGAACAGGTGCCCCGGATGCCGGGCCAGGTACTGGTCCAGCGGACCCCCCGCCAACACCAGCACGCCCAGTCCGGGCCTCCCCCGCCGCCCCGCCCGGCCGATCTGCTGCCAGAACGCCGCCGCGGACCCCGGGTAGCCAGCGATCACGACGGCGTCCACGCCGCCCACGTCGATGCCCAGCTCCAGGGCGCTGGTCGCCACCACGACACGGGCGACGCCGTCACGAAGCTCCCGCTCGATGAGGCGCCGCTCGCCGGCCAGCAGGCCGCTGCGGTAGGTGCGGACGCCGTCCGTCCGGTTCCGCAGCTGTACCACCGCCTCCTCGGCGCCCTGGCGCGAGCCGGCGAACACGAGCACCTGCAACCCGTCCTCCGCCAGTCGCCCGGCCAGCGAGGCGGCCTCGGCCAGCGCCGGCCTGCGAAGCCCAAGCGTCTCGTCGACCAGCGGCGGACGCACCAGCAGGACCTCGCGCGGACCGCGCGGCGCGGCGTCGGCGTCGACGTGGACGACGTCGCGGCCCAGCACCGTTCGTGCGTGCTCCACGGGGTTGCCCAACGTGGCGCTGGTCGCGATCACGCGCGGGTCGGCGCCGTAGTGCCGCGCGACCCGGAGCAGGCGCCGCACGACGCCCGCGAGATGCCCACCGAACACTCCACGGTAGACGTGCACCTCGTCGACCACGATCCAGCGAAGCCCGGAGAGGAAGCGCCGCCACAACGTGTGGTGCGGCAGGATCGCCGCGTGCAGCATGTCCGGGTTCGTCAGCAGCGTCCGCGCCTCGGCACGAATACCCGGTCGGCGGTGGCTCGAGGTGTCGCCGTCGTAGTCGGCGACGATGCCGGCGGGCAGGCCGGCGCCACGCGCCAGAGCGGCGAACCCGTCTGCCTGGTCGTGCGCCAGCGCCTTCGTGGGGAACAGCGCCAACGCCGTCGCCTCCGGGTCGGCCAGCTGACCGGCCAGGATCGGAAGCTGGTAGGCGAGGCTCTTGCCGCTGGCGGTGCCGGTCGTGAGGAGCACGTCGTCGCCCGCCCGGACGGCGTCGATGGCCGCACGCTGGTGGAGGTACAGCCGCTCGATCCCGGACGCGGCCAACGCCGAGCGCAGCGGCCCCGGCAGGTCGCCCGGCAGCGGCGCGAAGCTCCCCTCGCGCGGCGCCAACGAACGTGCCGCCACGATCTCCGTGCCCAGCTCCGTCAAGCGTCGCCGGGCGGCGGCCACGGCGCGGTCGGGCGCGTGCCTGCTTCGCTCCACCGGGACCTGCGCGTCCACGCCGCTCAGGATGCCACGCCGTCGGCGTCGTCGCCCGAGGGAGCGACGACGCCCGCCGCCGGCTCGGCGGCGCCGTCCGGCGGGACGCCGTCCGCCGCCACGCCCTCGACGTCGTCACGAAAGAACGCCCGAACCGCGGCGGCGGCCGCCGGTCCCACTCCGGGGACCGCCGACAGGGTCGCCTCGTCCGCCGCGAGCAGCTGATCCACGCTCGAGAAGTGCGCCAGCAGCGCGTCACGGCGCTTGGGGCCGATTCCGGGCACGTCGTCGAGCAGGCTCCGCGTCGCGGCGCGGCCCCGCCCCTTCCGGTTCGAGCCCACCGCCACTCTGTGCGCCTCGTCGCGCACGTGCGCCAGCAGCCGGAGGGCCGGATGCGTCAACGGCACGAGGATCTCCTGCCCGTCCTGGGTGATCAGCGTCTCCTCGCGCTTGGCGAGTCCGACGATCGGGACCGTCGCACCGACCTCGTCGAGCGCGCGCCGTGCGGAGGAGACCTGCCCCTTGCCGCCGTCGATCAGCAGCAGGTCGGGCTGCGGGAGCGTCTCCGCCAGGCGGCCCGTGAATCGCCGGACCAACGCCTGGTGCATCGAGAAGAAGTCGTCCGGCTTTTCCAGACCCCGGATCTTCATCGTGCGGTAGTCGCTCTTCTTCGGCCGTCCGCCCTCGAACGCGACGATCGACGCGACGGTGTGGGTTCCCATCAGGTTGCTGATGTCGTACCCCTCGATCCGCCAGGGCGGCTCGCGCAGCGAGAGCAGCTGCATCAGCTCCTTGATGCCGGGCGCCTCGCCGCGACGCTCGAGCTTCGCGAGCTCCGCGTCGACCGCCGTGCGGGCGTTCCGGCCGGCCATCTCGACCAGGTCCACCTTGTCGCCACGCTGCGGAAGACGCAGCTCGACCCGGCGGCCGGCCCGCTCGGCGAGGAACGTCTCCCACGTCTCCCTGTCCATGGGCAACGTCGGAACCAGCACCAGGGGCGGCACGTAGCTGGCCTGGCGGTAGTAGTCGGCCATGAAGCGCTCGAGGATCTCCGCCTCCGGCGCCTCCTCGGCGTGGGTCAGGAAGCGCGCGTCGCGACCCACGACGCGCCCGCGGCGCATCTGGAAGATCTGCACCGCGGCGTAGCTGCCCGCCACCGCCAGCCCCAGGAAGTCCAGATCCTGGCCCGGGTCGCGCGCGATGTCGCTGTCGTAGCCGGTCACGCGCTGGATCGCCTGCGCGCGATCGCGGACCTTGGCGGCGCGCTCGAACTCGAGTCGCTCGGCGGCGTCGCGCATCTCGCCGTCCAGGCTGGCCACGACCTCCTCGACCCGTCCCTGCAGGAAGGCGCGCGCCTGGGCGACACGCCCGGCGTACTCGGCCTCCGAGACGTTCCCCACGCACGGAGCCAGGCAGTGGCCCATGTGGAAACGGAGGCACGGCTTGGCGCGCGGCTTGAGCGGCGACCCGCTGTTCACCCGCAGCTGGAACGACTTGTTCACCACGTCCAGCACGTTCTTCACCGCGCCCGCGCCGGGGTAGGGGCCGAAGTACTCCGCGCCGTCGTCCTTCCGGGTCCGGGTGAACAGCAGCCTGGGGTACGGCTCGCGCGTGAGCTTCAGGAACGGGTACGACTTGTCGTCCTTGAGCTGGACGTTGAAGCGCGGCTTGTGGCGCTTGATCAGGTCCGCCTCGAGCACCAGCGCCTCGGTCTCGCTGCTGGTGACGATGAAGTCCAGACGCTGGGCGGTGGCGGTGATCCAGCGCGACTTGCCCCAGCCCTGGCTCGAGAAGTAGCTCGCGACGCGCGCCTTGAGGTTCTTGGCCTTGCCGATGTACACCGGCCCTTCCGGCCCCTGGAACAGGTAGCAGCCGGGCTGGGTGGGCAGGACGGGAAGATCGTCGCGGGTCAGCGGCACCCGGTCATTCTCGCCGCGACGACCCCGCGGCGGTGTAGCGGCCGGCGCGCTGGCGCGAGCTCACACCCGAAGCGGCTCCCCTTCGGGCTCCAGCAGCTCCGGTCCTTCGTGACCCGGACGGTTCACGGCGGTGCCCACGGGCACCGCCTCGAGCTCCGTCGGGTCGCCCGGCTCCAGCAGGTCCGCGAGCGCGGCGGCGTCGCGACGCTCCGGATCGAACCAGAGCGGAATCGCGCCGCGGGGGACGATCACCGGCTGCCGGTCGTGCAGGCGCGCCATCAGCGCGTTGGGCCGCGTCGTCAGGATCGTGAAGCTGTCGGCGGGCTCGGCCCGCTCGTTGCGCGCGTGCAGACCGGCCAGGGCCATCGGCTCCCTGTCGCGGCGGCGGATCCAGTACGGCTGCTTGCGCGCGCCCGGCTCCGGGGCGTGCCATTCGTAGAAGCCGCTGGCGGGCACCAGGCAGCGGTCGCGCTTCAGCGCGTCGCGGAACGACGGCTTCTCGTGCGCCGTCTCGGAGCGGGCGTTCACCAGCGTCGCCTTGAACGAGGACGGGTCCTTCGCCCAGTGCGGGATCAGGCCCCAGCGGGCGGCGATCGCGACCGGCGGCCCGTCGCCCGCCGGCACGATCACGATCGCCTGCTGGGTCGGAGCGACGTTGTACCGCGGAACGAGCGGCGGGTCCAGCCGCGCGATGTCGGCGCCGAACGCCTCCGCGATCTCGCTGGCCTCGTGGAACAGTCCGTAGCGTCCGCACACGGTCGCGCCTCCTCTCCCTCAGCCCTTCGTCGACGCCCAGTCGTGCCCCAGCGCGGCGTCGACGGCCAGCGGCACGTCGAGCTTCATGGCGTTCGTCATCTCGTCGCGCACCACCTCCTTCGCGGCCTCGCCGTCCTGCTCGGCGACGTCGAACACCAGCTCGTCGTGCACCTGGATGATCATGTGCGCGTCGGGCGCGCCTTCGGAGCGCAGACGAGCGTCCAGGTTGCGCATCGCGAGCTTGATCAGATCGGCGGCGCTGCCCTGCACCACGGTGTTGATCGCGAGCCGCTCGCCCAGCGAGCGCATGTTCCGGTTCCGGCTCCGGATCTCGGTCACCGGCCTGCGGCGCCCCAGGATCGTGCTCACGTAGCCGTGCTCTTCGGCGAACGCGATGCACTGCGCCAGGAAGCGGTCGATCCCGCGGTAGCGCTCCTTGTACGCCTCGATGAAGGCGGCGGCGTCGCCTTGCGGAATGCGCAGGGTGCGGGCCAGGCCGAACGCCGTCTGTCCGTAGACGATCCCGAAGTTCACGGTCTTCGCGACCCGGCGCTGCTCGGGCGTGACGTCGGCCAGGTCGACGGAGTACACCTGGCTGGCCACGAAGGCGTGGATGTCCAGCCCCGCCTCGAACGCCCGCGTCATCTCGGCGTCGCCCGACAGGTGGGCCAGCATCCGTAGCTCGACCTGGCTGTAGTCGGCCGTGAGCAGACGTCGGTCGGGCGCGCTGGCGGTGAACGCGCGACGGATCAGGCGGCCGGTCTCGGTCCGGACCGGAATGTTCTGGATGTTCGGGTCGGAGCTGGACAGCCGGCCGGTGGCGGCCCCGACCTGGTGGAAGCTGGCGTGCAGGCGCCCGTCGCGAGGGCTCACGTAGCTCGGGAGCGGCGCGAGGTAGGTGCCCAGCAGCTTCGTCAGCTCGCGGTACTCGAGCACCAGCGCCGGCAGCGGATGCTCGGTCTCGGCGGCCAGCGTCTCGAGCACGCTGGCGTCGGTGCTGCGGCTGGTCTTCGTGCGCTTCACGACGCGCATGCCCAGGTGATCGAACAGCACCTCGCCCAGCTGCGCCGGGCTGTCGGGGTTGAACGACCGGTCGGCCGCGACCTGGATGTCGGTGCGGAGCTGCGCGATGCGGGCCTCGAGCCGAGCGGCCGTCTCGGCCAGCAGGCCCAGGTCGAGCTTGACGCCGCGCGCCTCCATCCTGGCCAGCACGCGTACCAGGGGAAGCTCGACCTCCTCGGCCAGGCGCCGCAGGTCGTCCGGCGCCGCGTCAAGCTCGCGCCGCAGCAGCTCGTACAGACGCCAGGTGGCGTCCGCGTCCTCGGCGGCGTACTCCGAGAGGCGCGCCAGCGGGACGTCCAGCATCGTCTTCTGGTTCTTGCCCTTGCCGATCAGCTCCGACGTCGGGATCAGGGTCAGCCCCAGCAGGTCCTTCGCGAGGGCGTCCAGGCCGTTCCCGCGGCGCTCGGGGCGGAGCAGGGCGGCGGCGATCATCGTGTCGAAGATCGGCCCCTCGACCCGGGCTCCCGCGTTCCACAGCACCTGCAGGTCGTACTTGAGGTTCTGGCCGACCTTGACCACCCGATCGCTCTCGAGCATCGGCGCGAGCGCCTCGAGGACCGTCTCTGCGGACAGCACCTCGCGCTCCTCGCACCGGACCGGGACGTACCAGGCGGCCCCCGAGCGGGTCGCCAGCGAGATCCCGATCAGCTCCGCATCGTGCGCACGCAGACTGGTGGTCTCGGTGTCGATCGCGACCGCCGGCGCGCCGTCCACGCTCTGGACCAGCGCCTCGAGTCCGGCCAGGTCGGTCACCAGTCGATACTCGGCCTCGACGCGGTGTCCTGCCGGCGGTTCGTCGTCCGGGGCGACGGCCTCCTCGGCGCCGAACAGGCTCCCGTTCACGCCGCCGTTCCGACCGCCGTTCCCGCCGCCGTTCCGACCGCTGGCCGACGACGGCGTGGCCGGCTCCGATCCGGGCAGCTGCTCCAGCAAGGTCCTGAAGCCGAGGTCCTCGAACACCTCCCGGACGTCGTCACGGCGCGGGCGGGGCGTGCGGCACGCCTCGAGGTCGAACGCCAGGGGCACGTCGTCCCGGAGCGTCACCAGGCGGCGGGTCACGGGCAGCAGCTCCGCGGACGCCAGCAGGTTCTCGCGGCGCTTGGGCGTCTGCTCGTCGGCGTGCTCCAGCACCGCTTCGGCGGTGCCGTACTCGCGGATCAGCTTGGCGGCGGTCTTGACGCCGATCCCGGGGACGCCGGGGATGTTGTCCGTGGGATCGCCGACCAGCGTCTGGACCTCGACCGCCTGCTCCGGCGTGTAGCCCTTCGCCTCGAGCAGGTCGGGGCCGCGGAGCAGCGAGCCGTCCTTCGGGTCGTACAGCGCGACCCGGTCGTTCAGGATCTGGTGCAGGTCCTTGTCCTTGCTGACGATCCGAAGCTCGACGTCGCCGGGCAGCTCGGCGGCGATGGTGGCGATCAGGTCGTCCGCCTCGAACCCCTCGCGCTCCAACGTCACGACGCCCATCCGGTCCAGGATCTCGCGCACCATGGCCATCTGCGTTCCGAGATCCTCGGGCGCCTTGTCGCGATGCTCCTTGTACGCGTCGTACTCGTCCTTGCGGAACGTCGTCTCGTCGCTGACGTCGAACGCCACGGCGAAGAAGTCGGGATCCTTGTTCAGCAGGCTGACGACGAGCTGCGTGAACACGTACGCGGCCTTGACGTTGCGGCCGTCGGGGGTGGTGAGCTCGCGGAACGGAGCGTAGTAGGCGCGAAAGATCTGCGCGTGGCCGTCGAGCAGGTAGAAGGTCTTCACCGCGGGCCTCGCGAGCCGGTGGTGCGAGCACGGCGACAGCAGGCGTTCTTCATCGTCCTGCACGGTAGCACGGGCCCTGTACGGCGCCCGGCGTGGCGGCTGCGGAGGGGCTGAGGAGGGGCTGCACAGGGGACGCGCAGGGGCCGCCGAGTACGATGGCGTCCATGAGCGACTCGAGTCTTCCAGAGCGCGTGGGCGAGTTCTTCCTGGGCCGCGAGGCGGGGTCGGACGGCGACGACGCCCAGCGACCGGTCCTGTTGGACGCCGCCGACCTGACCACGCACGCGGTGATCATCGGCATGACCGGTAGCGGCAAGACCGGCCTGGGCGTCGGTCTGCTCGAGGAGGCCGCGCTGGACGGGATTCCGGTGGTCGCGATCGACCCGAAGGGGGACCTGACGAACCTGGCGCTGGCGTTCCCCGAGCCCAGCGGCGCCGATCTGGAGCCGTGGGTCGACCCGGTCGCGGCGCAACGGAGCGGAACGACGCCGGCCCAGACGGCCGAAGCGACCGCGGCGACCTGGCGCGAGGGGCTGGCGTCGTGGGGCCAGACCCCGGAGCGGGTGCGGCGGCTGAACGCCGCCCGGCAGGTGGTGGTGTTCACGCCCGGCTCGACGGCGGGGCAGCCGCTGAACGTGCTGCGGTCGCTGGCCGCCCCCGGCGCCGCGATCCGGAACGATCCCGAGGCGCTGGCCGAGCGGGTGCAAGGCACGGTGGACGGGCTGCTGGGCCTGACGGGCGAGGCCGCCGATCCCCTGACCAGTCCCGAGCACCTCCTGCTCAGCACCCTGCTGGCCCATCAGTGGCGGGCCGGTCGGGACCTGACGCTAGGGGAGCTGATCCCGCTGGTGCAGTCGCCGCCGTTCGATCGGATCGGCGTCCTGGGCGTCGACGCCGTGCTCCCGGCCCGCGACCGCGCCGCCTTCGCCCGCAAGCTGAACGCACTGGTCGCCGCGCCCTCGTTCGCTCCGTGGCTGCAGGGCACGCCGCTGGCGGCGGAGGCCCTGCTGACCGCTCCGGACGGTCGACCGCGCACCAGCGTGATCACGACGGCGCACCTGTCCGACGCCGAGCGCATGTTCGCCACGACGCTGGTGCTGAACGAGATGATCGCCTGGATGCGGGGGCAGAGCGGCACCGGGACGCTGCGCGCGCTGATCTACCTCGACGAGGTGTTCGGCTACCTGCCGCCCACGGCGAATCCGCCCAGCAAGACGCCGCTGCTGACGCTGCTGAAGCAGGCCAGGGCGTTCGGGATCGGGGTCGTGCTGTCGACGCAGAACCCCGTCGACCTGGACTATAAGGCGCTATCGAACGCCGGCACCTGGTTCCTGGGGCGGCTGCAGACCGAGCAGGACCGGGACCGCGTCCTTTCCGGCCTGAGCCGGGCGGACTCGTCCGCCGGCGTGGACACGCGCGAGCTGGGGCAGCGGCTGGCCGGCCTCGACAAGCGCACCTTCCTGCTCCACAGCGTGCACGAGAGGGCGCCGCGGCTGATGCGGACGCGCTGGGTGATGAGCTACCTGGCCGGTCCGCTGGCGCGGCCGCAGATCGAGCGGCTGATGGCCGACCACCCGATCCGGAACGAGGCGGCGGAGGCCCGGGCCACGGCGGGCGGCGCCGCGGCCGCCGGCGCGACGGCTCCCCGCGGGGCCGAGGCGGCGGCCGTGGGAACCTCCGCAGCCGGGGCTCCAGCGTCGTCGCGCCGGCCGGTGCTGCCGCCCGACGTGCCGGAGTTCTTCGCGCCGTCGCGCGCGGCGGAGGGCGCGAGCACCACCTGGCTGCCGCACCTGCTGGCGGCGGCGGGCCTGTCGTGGAGCCGCAAGCGGCCACCGGTCGAGCATCACGAGACCGTGATCCGGATCGCCGACCCACAGGTGGGCGCGGCGCCGGTGGACTGGGCGGCGGGCCGCGACGTTCCGTTGTCGCTGGACGACCTGCACGACGT
>CAZLQH010000029.1:14910-24364 GCA_964561595.1 uncultured bacterium
TGGACTGGGCGGCGGGCCGCGACGTTCCGTTGTCGCTGGACGACCTGCACGACGTCGCGCCGGCAGGCGTCGCGTTCGGCGGCGACCTTCCGGCCGACCTGAGCGCCGGCGCCCTGAAGGACGCCCAGAAGGCGTTCGTGCGCTGGCTGCGGGCCGAGCGGCCGCTGCGGCTGTTCACGCACGAGCCCACCGACCTGGTGGGCCGCCCCGACGAGAGCGAGGCGGCGTTCCGCGAGCGCGCCGCGCTGCGCGAGCGCGAGCGACGGGACGAGGAGAAGGCGCGGCTGCGCGAGCGGTACGCCTCGAAGGTCCGCACGGTCGAGAACCGCGTGGCGCGGGCCGAGGCCGCCGTCGCGCAGCAGCAGGCCCAGTCGCGTCAGCGGCAGCTCGACACCGTTGTCCGCGTCGGCTCGGCGCTGCTGAGCGGGTTCCTGGGCGGCAAGGCGCCCAGCTCCAGCAAGATCGGTACGACGCTGCGGTCGGCGGGCCGGGTCCGGAAGGAGGCGTCCGACGTGGCCGAGGCCCGCAAGACGCTCGAGCGGGCGGAGACGGAGCTGCAGGAGCTGAGCGGCGAGCTCGAGCGCGAGATGGACGCGCTCCGCGCTCCGCTCGGCTCGGAGCTGGAGATCGGCACGGTCGAGATCCGCCTGCCGGCCAGCGGCGTGGCGCCGCACCTCGTGGCGGTCGCCTGGCTGCCGTTCGTGCGCGATCCGGAAGGCGCCTGGCGGCCGGCGTACTGACCCGCGAACCTCGGCGATCGCCGAGGTTCGCACGGCACGTGACGGTGCGAGTCGGGCCTCGGGCGTAGCCTTAGGGTCATGCCGCTCACGGTCCACGCTCCCTACCAGCCGGCCGGTGACCAGCCCGCCGCCATCGAAGCGCTGGCGGAGGGGGTTCAGGACGGTCTCCACTACCAGACGCTGCTCGGGGTCACCGCCTCGGGCAAGACCCACACCATGGCCCGCGTGATCGAGAGGCTCCAGCGGCCGGCGTTGATCATGGCGCCGAACAAGATCCTGGCCGCGCAGCTGGCCAGCGAGTTCCGGGAGTACTTCCCCGACGCCGCCGTCGAGTTCTTCGTCAGCTACTACGACTACTACCAGCCCGAGGCGTACGTCCCGGCGCGCGACCTGTTCATCGAGAAGGACGCGAACATCAACCAGGAGCTCGAGCGGCTGCGCCACTCCGCGACGCGCAGCCTGCTGACGCGCCGCGACACGATCATCGTCGCGTCGGTGTCGTGCATCTACGGCCTGGGCTCGCCGTCGGAGTACAAGCGCAAGAACCTGTTGCTCGCGCCGGGCGGACGGATGGACCGCGAGGAGCTGCTGGGCCGGCTGGTGTCGATGCAGTACGACCGCAACGACACCGAGCTGCGACCCGGCGCGTTCCGCGTGAAAGGCGACCTGATCGACGTCTGGGGCGCGCACGACGAGCAGCCCACCCGGATCGACCTGTTCGGCGACGAGATCGACGGCCTGTCGGTGCTGCACCCCGTCACGAACGATCCCGTCGCGCCGCTCGAGAGCACCACCATCTTCCCCGCCAGCCACTACATGATGCCCGAGGAGTCGCTGGACCAGATCACCGAGCAGATCGAGCGCGACCTGCACGACCGGATCGCGGTGTTCGAGAAGAACGGCAAGCTGCTCGAGGCCCAGCGGATCCGCGAGCGCACGCTGTACGACCTCGAGATGCTCAGGAGCGTGGGGACGACGAAGGGCATCGAGAACTACTCGCGCTACCTCGACGGCCGTGCCCCGGGCGAGACGCCCAGCACGCTGCTGGACTACTTCCCCGACGACGCGCTGGTGTTCCTGGACGAGAGCCACCAGATGGTGCCGCAGATCTCGGGCATGTACAACGGCGACCGCGCGCGCAAGACCACCCTGGTCGAGTACGGCTTCCGGCTTCCCGCCGCGCTGGACAACCGGCCGCTGCAGCTCGAGGAGTTCTTCGGCAAGGTCGGCCAGGTCGTGTTCGTCTCGGCCACGCCCGGCGACTACGAGGCGTCGCACGCCGACAAGGTCGCGGAGCAGGTGGTCCGTCCGACCGGACTGGTCGACCCCGCCATCACCGTCAAGCCCACCAAGGGCCAGGTGGACGACCTGATGTTCGCCGCCCGCGAGCGGGCGAAGGTGGGCGAGCGCACGCTGGTCACGACGCTGACGAAGAAGATGGCGGAGGACCTGACGGAGTACCTCGCGAACCACGGGATGCGGGTGCGCTACATGCACAGCGACATCGACGCGATGGAGCGCCAGGAGATCATCCGCGACCTGCGTTTGGGGCACTTCGACGTGCTGGTCGGCATCAACCTGCTGCGCGAGGGCCTGGACCTGCCCGAGGTAAGCCTGGTCTGCATCCTGGACGCCGACAAGTCCGGGTTCCTGCGCAACCCCCGGAGCCTGATCCAGACCACCGGCCGCGCCGCACGCAACATCCGCGGCGAGGTGTTCATGTACGGCGACGTCGTCACCGACGGCATGCGCCAGGCGATCGACGAGACCGAGCGACGGCGCGAGAAGCAGATCGCGTTCAACCTCGAGCACGGCATCACGCCGCAGACGATCCGCAAGGCGGTCCGCGCCGTGCTGCGCTACGGCAAGGAGCACGAGGAGGCGGTCGCCGCCGCGCCCGCCCGCATCGACGCGAAGACGATGGACGACCTGCTGCGCCACCGCGAGGCGATCGAGCAGGAGATGTACGTCGCCAGCGCCGACCTGGCGTTCGAGAAGGCGGCGAAGCTGCGCGACCGCATCCGCGAGATCGACGCGATGCTCGACGGCGCCGTCGCCGAGGTCGACCTCGGCAAGCTCGAGGGCATCGAGGACCTGCTGCGCGAGGGCGCGGCCGGCTGATCCGTGACCGCCGCAGCGCCCGTTCCGGCGCGGTTCGAGGGGTTCGGTCCCGACACGCTCGCGTTCCTGCGCGAGCTGGGCGAGCACAACGAGAAGTCCTGGTTCGACGCCAACCGCGAGCGCTACGAGCGCTGGCTGCGCGGCCCGATGCAGGCGCTCGTCGGCGAGCTCGAGGGCCTGTTCGGTCCCGGCCGCCTCTTTCGGCCGTACCGCGATCTCCGCTTCACGAACGACCGGCGGCCGTACAAGGAGTCGGTGGCCGCCACCGTCGGCGGACGCAACGCCGTGGCCGCGCGCTACCTCCACCTGAACGCGCAGCACCTGTTCGTGGCCGCAGGCGCCCACCGGCTGAGCGGCGCCGCGCTCCAGAGCTACCGGCGTGCGGTCGAGGCCGAGACCAGCGGCACCGAGCTGGCGCGGATCCGCGACGAGCTGGCGGCGAAGGGCTACGTGCTGGGCGGTACGAGCCTCAAGCGGGCGCCGCGCGGCGTGAGCGCCGACCACCCTCGACTGGACCTGCTGAAGCACACCGGCGTGACGATCCAGCGCGCGTATCCGGTCGGCTCGTGGCTGTACGACCCCGACACGGTCCTCCCCCGCGTGATCGAGACGTTCGCGGACGCCGAGCCGTTGCTGGGCTGGGCGCACGCGCACCTGGGCTGAACGGCATGCCGGACGATCGCGACGACGGACACGACACGGACCGGAACGCGTCCGTTCCCGCGCCGCGCTTCACCGGCCGCGGCGCCGCGAACGAGCCTCGCAACCGCTTCACGTCGCGGCAGGTCGAGCGCGACCCGGACGCGTTCGAGCCCGAAGACGTCCGCCCCGAGACGCGCGTGCACGTCGACGCCTCGCGGACCGTACTGGCGCGCAACCAGAGTCCCGACGTGGGCTTCGACGTGAGCCTGAACCCGTACCGCGGCTGCGAGCACGGCTGCGTGTACTGCTACGCGAGGCCGACCCACGAGTACCTGGGCCTTTCGGCCGGACTGGACTTCGAGCGCCAGATCTTCGTGAAGCGCGACGCGCCCGCGCGGCTGCGGGAGGCGCTGTCGAAGCCGTCGTGGACGCCCGGGCCGATCGCGATGTCCGGCGTGACCGACCCGTACCAGCCGCTGGAGCGCCGCGAGCGCGTCACCCGCGGCTGCCTAGAGGTGCTGGCCGACTTTCGCCAGCCGGTGTCGCTGATCACCAAGAACCACCTGGTCACGCGCGACCTCGATCTGCTGCGCGAGCTCGCGCGGCACGACGCGGTCGCGGTGACGATCAGCATCACCACCCTGGACGACGATCTGCGGGCGTCGATGGAGCCGCGCACCTCGAGCCCTTCGCGGCGCCTGGCGGCGATCCGCGCCCTGGCGGAGGCCGGCGTGCCGGTCGGCGTGAACGTCGCTCCGGTGATTCCCGGTCTGACCGACCCGGAGATCCCCTCGATCCTCGAGGCGGCTGCCCAGGCGGGAGCGAGCTTCGCGGGCACGATCATGATGCGCCTGCCGCACGCCGTCGAGGAGGTGTTCGCGTCCTGGCTCGAGACCCGCGAGCCGGCCCGGGCGCGCCGCATCCTGGCGCGCGTCCGCGAGGTGCGCGGGGGCCGGATGAACGACGCCGCGTTCGGCAGCCGCATGACGGGAGAAGGCACCTACGCCGAGCAGGTGCGGGCGCTCTTCCGCCTGGCCTGCCGCCGGCACGGACTCGAAGGCAGGCCCTCGCTCTCGGCCGCGGCGTTCCGCGTCCCCGGTCGGGTCGAGCAGGCGCGCCTGTTCTGACCGGCATCGACGCGCCGGATCACCAGCGGTGGTGCACCTGCGGCCGGATCCGGTCGTCGTACACCTCGCGGACCTTGGCCATCGCGGCGTCGTCGAGCGCCGGCAGGCCGGCCGCGCGTGCGTTCTCGCGAACCTGCTCGGGCCGCTTGGCGCCGGGGATCACGGTGGACACCGCAGGCTCCATCAGGATCCAGCGCAGCGTGGCCTGCGCCAGCGTCGCGTCCGGCGGCACGATCGAGCGCAGCTCGCGCGCGGCGGCGACCCCGGTCTCGAAATCCACGCCGGCGAACGTCTCGCCGATATCGAACGCCTCGCCACGCCGATTGAACGCCCGGTGGTCGTCGGGATCGAAGGCGGCGTCCTCGTCGAACTTGCCGGTCAGCAGTCCCGAGGCCAGCGGCACGCGGACGATGATCCCGACGTCCTTCTCCAGCGCCTTGGGGAACACCGTCTCGGCCGGCTTCTGGCGGAACGGGTTGTAGATGATCTGGATCGTCCGGACGACGTCGCGCTCCAGCGCCGCCGACGCCTCGTCGACGGTCTCGACCGAGACGCCGAAGGCGCGCACGCGGCCCTCGCGGACCAGGCGCTCCATGGCGTCGAACGCTTCGTCGCGGCGGTACACCTCGGGAGGCGGGCAGTGCAGCTGCACCAGGTCGAGGGTGTTCTGCCCCAGCTCGACGCGCGAACGGTCGACGAAGCGCGACAGGTTCTCGTAGACGTAGCCGTCCGCGACGTGCGGGTCCAGCCTCCGGCCCGCCTTGGTCGCGACCACGATCCGCTCCCGGTCGGTCGGCGAAAGCTCGTCCAGCACGGTCGCGATGCGGCGCTCGCTGCGGCCGTCGCCGTACACGTCCGCGGTGTCGAAGAACGTCACGCCCTCCTCGATCGCGGTGCGCACCGCCGCCAGCGCGTCCGCTTCGGGCACCTCGCCCCACGAGCCTCCGATGGCCCAGCCTCCGAAGCCGATCTCGCTCACGTCGTACCCGGTGGATCCTAGCCGTCGGGTGTTCATGCGTCCAGCGTAGCGCCTTCGTCTATCGTGAAGGCGTGGGAGAGGAGCGCTCCGGCGCTCGGAGCGCGGACACGGAGATCGCCGACATGGGGTTCCTCGTCGCCACCGCCTGGCTGTTCGCGTACTACCTGGTCGCCTGCCTCGTCGTGCCCGTGGCGCTGCGCACCTGGACGCACGCCCCGCGCGAGGTGATCCGCAAGACCCATCATCTGGGCTACGGCCTGTCGATCTGGCTCATGCTGACGCTGTTCGGCGCCTGGTACCAGGCGATCGCGGCGGCGTTCGTTCTGGTGGTCGTCGGGTACCCCGCGCTGATGGCGCTGGAGCGGTGGGCCGGCTACCGTCGCGTGCTGCCCGATCGGGCGGCGGGCGGCGGCGAGCTGCGCCGCTCGATGCTCTGGGTCCAAGCGTCGTTCGCGTTGAACATGGCGTTGTTCTGGGGCGCGGGCGGGGCGGAGGGAAAGGCCGTCGTCGCGGCGGGGGTGATGGGCTGGACGTTCGGCGACGCCGCGGCCGCGCTCGCGGGGAAGCGGTTCGGTCGTCGCTTCGTCGTCGCGCGCTTCGTGGACGACGGCAAGACCGAGGAGGGCTCGCTGGCGATGGCGGCGGCCGCGGCGGCGGCCATCGCGCTCACGCTGCGGCTGTACGGCGGCCTGCCGCTGCCGGTCGCCGCGCTCGCGGCGGGCTTCGCCGCCGCCACCGCGACCGTCGTCGAGCTGGTCTCGCGAGGCGGGACGGACACGCTGACCGTGCCGTTCGCCGCGTCCACCTCCGTGTTCGTCGTCCTTCGGCTCCTGGCCTGGACCGGAGCGGGCTGAGGTGGAGCGCCGTGACGCACCGACCGGTCTGTCCGTGGAGCAGCGTCGGCGTCGCCTTCGGACGTTGCGTCTGGCGCTCTTCCTGAGCGCCTGGGCGCCGCTCGCGACCGGCGTCGCGGTGGCGATGAGCCACTCCACGACGCAGCTCGCCGACTTCGTGCGCCGGACGGTCGAGCTGCTCGCGATCGGCACCTCGTACGCGGCGTTCGCACGGGGCGGTCCCGACCAGGCCACGGAGCGCCGCGCCCGCTGGGAGCGTTGGGCTCGCCGGACGGTGGTGGCGACGCTCGCGACGTCGGGACTGCTGGTGGCGGCGCTCGCGGCCAGCCGTAGCGGCGCGTTCCGGCCCGGAGGCGACGTGACGGTGGGCCTGGCCGTGGCGGCGGCGGGCCTGCTCACGAACGGCTGGTTCTGGCGCCGCTACGCGCGCTTCGAAGACGACCTTCCCAGCACCGTGATCGGCGGACAGCGTGCGCTGTACCGCGCCAAGACGGTCGTGGACGCGAGCGTGCTGGCGGCGCTGGCGACCGTGGCGCTGGCGCCCGCCTCGCCGGCGACGCGCTGGATCGATCTGGGCGGCTCGTGGCTGGTCGCCGCCTACCTGGGCTGGAGCGCGGTGCGCGCGGCGCGGCGTGCGCCGTGACGGCGGCTCAGTCGCGCTCGGCCGAGACAGGCCAGGGGCTGGACGCGGGGTGGACGATCCGGTGGGTCACGAGGACCAGCGCGGTGCCTCCGAGGGCCCCCGCGAACACGAGCGCCGTTCCGCGCAGCGAGGAGAGCGCCTCGGGCTGAGCGAGCATGGCGAGGGCCAGCGCCAGCATCACGGCGCCGCCGAGCAGCTTGAGGATCCGGCCTCCGCTCTCGTCGAGCCGGGTGGCCTTGAGCGTGATCACGGCGGCGCCGAAGATCACCAGCTCGTCCAGCAGATAGATCGTCATGTACAGTCCCAGCAGTCCGCCGAAGGCGCCGCGGCTCACGCCCGCGTCGGCGAGCAGCGTTCCCCACACCACCGGCAGGCCGATCGTGCACGGAAGCTCGACCAGCGTGACGCCCAGCGCCAGCGCGGCGGTGGCGCCCAGCGTCAGGGTCCACGATCCTTCGGCCTTCATGATGGCGCGGATGCCCTTGTAGATGCCGGGCTTGGCGGAATCGTCGATCGTGAGGCTGGGGCCGCGACCGAACGCGACGTAGTCCTTGAGGTTGATCGCGGCGATCGCCAGGGCCAGGATCGCGACCGCGACCCGGATCCAGCCCAGCAGGGAGAGGTAGGCGAGGATCTCGAACACGCCGGCGACGAAGGCGGCGTAGACGATCGCGGTGATCGTGAGGAACGTGCCGCCGATGATCAGCACGCGGCGGCGCGACGTCGTGCCGGTGCCCAGCACGACGCCCAGCAGCAGCGCCAGCACCCAGAGCGAGCAGGGGTTGACGCCGTCGACCAGCGCGATGAGCGCCGTGGACATCAGGAGCGAGGTGCGCTCGAGGTCGACGGTTCCGACCACGGGAAGGTCCAGCGTGCGCTCTTGGCGCGGAAGGGGCGCGGCGCCCTCGCCTTCGGCGGGGGCCGCCGGTGCGACGTCGTCTGCCGCTCCCGGGAGACCACCGCCCGCCGTCCGCCCGATCCGAGCCATCGGGTCGGGCGCGCGAACGCGCTCGTACTGAGCGACGCGCAGGCGAAGGTCCCGCTCGACGGAGGGGCCGAAGCCGGTCCACATCTCGTCGCCCAGGAAGATGACGGGGACGCCCTGGACGGTGCGTCCGTAGGCGTTCGCCAGCTCGGAGAGGAGCTCCAGGTTCTCCTCGTCGTACCAGACCTCGAAATCGTGGACGCGCAGGGTCGGGTGGGCCTCGCCGAGCTCCTCGAGGAACGCCAGCGCGTCGGCGCAGTGCGGGCAGCCGTCGCCGTGGAAGATGTACAGGTGGACGGGCAGCGGACTCGTCTCGTCCGGCGCCGACGCGTCCTGGGTGCGCCCGACCGAAAGGGAGCCGAGTACGACGAGAAACAGTGCCGGAAGGAGCCAGGCTCCGAAGCGACGTCGACCGAGAGTTTTCGTGAACGGCCTCACGAGCGCAACGATGCAACGCCCGCCCGGCGCCGGGAAGTGGCGAACGTCCTAACGTCCGTCCGGACGCGCCCCGCCGACACGAGCGGGCGCACCCCAGGAGGGCGAGGACGTCGATGCGATCGTGCTGGCGTCCGAGGTGGCTGTACTAGAGTGACGTGTACCGTCCCGTCTCGTGCGATTCGGATTGGAGAGTCCTTCATGCATCGACGTCCCCTTCGTTTCGTCGCGACCGCGCTGCCCGCGAACACCGTTCGATCGGCGGTCACGTGGCTGGTCGCCATCTCGGCCGCCGTGGTCCTGCTCGCCGGGTGCGGCGCCAGTTCGCCTGCTGAGGAGTCCAGACCGGAGCTGGAGCTGGTCGCCAACGGGTCTGGGCAGTGGTACGTGACCAGCCCCGACGCCGACCTAGCGGAGTTCGACGCCCTTCGGATCGTGGTCGTGCTGGAGAACGGCACCGGCGCGGACACCACGTTCGCAGGCGACGAGGAACCGCAGATCTGGACGACGCCCAGCGTGGACGAGCCACCGGTGACGTTCCAGGTCCAGCCTTCGGGGACCTTCCCGGGGGGCGCGCTGTTCGCGTACGACCTGTCCGTCGACCTGACCGGCTTTGCTGCTAGCGAGACCGGGCTGGCCTTCCGCCCGGTCTCGTTCACGAACGGCACCATGGATCCGTCGGAAGCGGTGCTGGTCGCGGCGTCGGTCACGGTCGAGTAGGGCGGGCTCGCCAGCAGGGCCTGTGAAGCCCCGCTGCGCCCCGCGAATCGCGAGTCGGACCAGGACGATCGTCCGCATCCCGCCGTGCGGCGGGATGCGGACGTGTCGCCGTCGGCGTCTGGGGCGAGGCCGCCGCCGAAGAGCACGGCCCATCTTCCGATACCTTAGTTTTTGAGGTATGCTCGAGGCATGAATCCATGAGCTTCGC
>CAZLQH010000030.1:0-5384 GCA_964561595.1 uncultured bacterium
CGCGTGGCAAGGCCGGCCTGGAGCTGCTCGGGAGCGCCGGCAACAGCGACGGCCAGTTCTGCTTCGGCACGGGCCTGGATCTGCCCGACGGCGCGACGATCGTCGCGTTCGCCGCGATCCTCGCCGATCCGGACGCTGGGGGAGGCACCGACCTGGCGGAGGCGTACCTCCAGGTGCGGCCGTGGACGGATACCCGGACGGACACGCTCTCGCAGGTCGCCGCGCTGGGCGGCGACTACGCCGAGTCGGCCACCATCGGCGGCGACCTGCCCGTCACGGTCGACGCGGCCGCGAACGAGTACCGCCTCATGACCTGTCTCGAAGGCGACGGCGGATTCCTGGGAGCCAGGATCGAGCACGAGTAGGCACGACGCTGGCCACCGCCGCGCGACGTGGACGTGACGCCTTCGCTCCCATCCTGACGCGCGATTCGTACACTCCAGGTACAGGTTCGTCGCCCTCGGCGCGCCCGGCCCGTCCGGGCGCGCCCCTGCCGCTACCGCTGGAGGTTCGTCATGTCGCTCGGCCCGCGTATCGCGTCCTTCGTGCACCGCTCGGCGCGCGTCTCCGTCCTGATCGCCTTGGGGCTCCTCTCCCTGGCCTGGGCGCAGACCGGCACCCTTCCCGACGGGATGCGCTACGTCATGACCGGGGCGATGGAGGTGATGGGCGGCGCCGCGTCAGGTCCGTCGCTCACCGCCGTGCCGGTCGCCCGTGACGACGACGGTGCCTGGACGTACGTCGGGGATCTGGACGCCGCCCTTCGCGGCCAGCCGTCCGCGCACCCCGACGCCGCCTGCCTGATCCACTTCGGCGCCCGCGTGTCCAGCCCCGGCTCCAACGGCGAGCCCGATCCGATCATCGAGTTCTCCGGCGTGATTCCGGGCGGGCTGCAGGAGAACGCCATCTACCCGATCGCGCTTCCCGCCGAGCCGCCCGAGGGCGGGTCGTGGGGCCTGTACGGCCGCGAGTGGGCGCAGCCTGGCACCTTCCTGCTGCGCGTCGCCGACCTGGTTCCCAGCGATCGTGGACCGGTCTACACGCTGTTCCGGGGCGCCCTGGGCACGGTCACGGTCGTGGGCGCCTCCGCCGAGCGGACCGAGCTGGCGTTCAGCGCCAGCCTGGTCCAGGTCTCGCCTCCCGTCGACGACGATGCGGACGCCTCCGATCGGGGCGCGTTGCAGCTGGCCGGCACGTTCGCCCAGGCCAACCGGGCTTCGGCGATCGAGGTCGCCGGGTCGGTGGGCGCCCTGGCCGGCGAGGTGTCCGGCGACTGGTACCTGTGCGGCGGGGCCCCGTCCACCGAGCAGCTGGCGCGCGCGGTCGAGGGCCAGACCCCCGAGGCGCGCACGCCCCAGGCGGGCGACGCCGGCGCGCCTCGCGCCGGCGTCGGCCCCGAGAGCGCGGCGACGGCCAGCACGGAGGTCGAGATGAACGACCCCGAGCCGTTGGGGCCGGCCACGCGGTCGCAGACGCGGACGCAGGCACCCGCGGCGGTCGAGCCCGACGCCGCGCCCAGCGACGTGCCTGACCTGGCGGCCGCCGCCGCCCCGGCTCCCGCGGCGGATGCAGCCGCTTCGGCCGAAGACGCCGAAGCTCCAGCGCTCCTCGCCATCGACCCGTCCCTGCCCGCGACCTGCGGCGGCATGCCGCAGCACGCGTGGGCCGGCCTGATCTCGGGCGACGCGGAGAACCTCGTCATCGAGACGGAGGGCGAGAGCTGCCGCATCGCGTTCGAGCGCCCCGAGCCGGAGCAGGACGCACGCTGGTGGCGACGCTCCGGCATCTCGCACGTCGCGCTTCCCAACGACGACGGCTCCATCCGCTTCCAGGTGTACGGCGACGGCCTCCGTGGCGAGGGGACGCAGCAGCCTGGACCGCCGCAGCGCTTCGCCTGGACGGTGGAGGCGCGCTGACCGGTCCGACCGCGGGCGACCTCGACCATTCGTTGTCGGGGAGCGGCTCCTCATGAGCCGCTTTCCGCCGATCGCTAGACTCGTCCGATGGACAAGGCACGGCACGCACCCCACGGCGACGGTGCGATGCGACGACGCCGCGTCATCGCGCGGCAGGCGCTGAGGCGGACGCTGGCTCGGCCACTCGGTCTGGCGCTCTATCTGGCGCTGACGCTCGCCCTGACCGTGCCGGCTCCCGCCAGCGCGCAGACGCCGGCGGCCGAGATCGCCGAGCCCGTCCAGGCCGACGCGTCGGCCCGATCCCCTCGGCGTCTGGAGCTCTGGACGATCGACCTGGCTCGCGATTTCGCGGCGTTCGTCGAGGAGAGCGTCGACGGCTTCGAAGCCGCGCATCCGGACGTCGAGGTCGTCTGGCGCGACCTCGCGCTGGGCGAGCTCCCCGGGCGGCTCGCGGACGCGCACGCGACCGGCCGGGCGCCGGACGTCGTGAACGTGAACGTGCCGCTCGCCCTGGCCTTCGCCGAGCGCGGCTGGCTCCGCGACCTCGGACCGTCGCTCGACGCCGGCGACCACGCTCGCTGGTACCCGAACCTCCTGGCCTCGTTCCGGCTGGGGGGACGGGAGCTGGCGGTGCCGTGGTACGTGACCGTGCCGGTCCTGTTCTACGACCCGGACGCGTTCGTCAGGGCCGGGCTCGATCCCCGTCGCCCGCCCGCCACCAGCGCGGAGGCGTTCGCGGCCGCTCGCCAGCTTCACGACCGCCTGGACGCTCCGGCGCTCTGGCCGAGCCTGAGCGGGCAGCAGCTGCTCTACCGCTTCCTCGAGGCGGGCCTCCCGGTGACGGACGACGCCGGCCGTCGCGCCGCGTTCGACGGCGAGGCGCACGCCGCGCTGCTGGGCGAGCTCGTGCATCTGTTCGAGACCGGCGTCCTTCCCAGCGACGCGTTCGAGGAGAACGTCGGCACGCCCGCCTCCGCGTTCGTCGCCGGTCGTATCCCGATGGTGACGGCGAACCCGTCGCTGCTCGTTCGACTGGCGAGCGAGAACCCCGATCTCTACGCCCGGGTCGCGATCGCGCCGTACCCGTTGGGACCGGGACAGGCGATTCACGCGCCGTTGATGGGGCTCGCGCTGACCGCTGCCTCGCCCCACCCGGAGGTCGCCCTGGATCTGGTGCGCCACCTCGCCGGCGTGGAGCGACAGTTGGCGTTCGCCCGCATCGCCGCGATCCTGCCCACCGCCCTCGGCGCGGCCGACGATCCTTGGTTCGCCGGAGGCGGGTCGGGCAGCGACGACGAACAGGGGCTCGACGCTCGGGCCCGTCAGGTCGCTGTGGCGCAGCTGCCGTACGCGCGCGATCTCACGATGGAGCTGCCCAACGCGTCGCAGCTGTTCCGCCGCTTCGAACGCGACGTCGTCCGGGCGTTCCTCGGACTCCACTCTCCGATCGAGGCGTTGCGCGCCGCGGCCAGGTTCTGGAATGCCCTGCTCTGAGGCGGCCCACGACCGTGCGTCGGACCGCCCGAGACGCGATCCGCTGCGCACGGAGACGAGGCGAGCCCGGCGCGTCGCGGCCGTCGTGTTGGCCCTCCTCTTGGCCGTCGCGGCGCCCGCCGCTGCGCAGAGCGCCGGGTGGACCGCCGTGCCGGACGCGTTCGTTCCTGGCCACGACGGGTCACGGATCGTGCCCACGCCGCAGGAGACCGCGGCCGGCGAAGGCGTGTTCGTCCTGGCTCCGGGCGCCTCGGTGATCCTGCACGCCGACACGCCCGCGCTTCGCCTGGCGGTGAGCATGCTGCAGGAGGACGCCGCACGGCAGCACGGCGTGAGGCCGCGCATGACGGTCGAGCCTCACGCCGGGGCGGGGATCGGGGCGGAGTCCGGCCCACCGTCGATCCGCGTGGGCATTCTCGGACGCGCCGGCGCGCCGCGGACCAGGGCGGCGGCCGTCGATCGGGCCGAGGGCTACCTGCTGGAGGTTCGACCGGACGGCGTCACGGTCCTCGGCGCGGACGAGCGCGGCGCGTTCTACGGCCTTCACAGCCTTCGCCAGCTCCTGGGTGGCGGTCCGGAGATCCCGGCCGTGACGGTGCGCGATTGGCCCGCGCTGCCGTTGCGCATCGCGATGGTGTACCTCGACGCGTCGTCGGACAGCGTGAACGACCGGCTGCTCCCCATCCTGGCGGAGCTCAAGTTCAACGCCGTGCTCGTGATGAGCGACTACGTCGCGTGGGACGTCGCGCCGGAGCTGCACCTGCCGCTGAGCGCGCCGCGCGCGGCAGCGGAACGCCTGGTCGCCACCGCACGTTCGCACCTGTTGGAGCCGATCCCGCTGCTCGAGACGTTGAGCCATGCGGAGTGGTTCTTCGCGAACGGCGCGAACGCGGAGCTTCGCGCCGACCCCACCGCCGCGCGTGCGTTCGTGATGGACCCCACGCGTCCCGAGCTCTACGAGCGCCTGCTGCCGATCGTCGACGAGCTGATCGACATCTTCGCTCCCCGCCGCTTTCATATCGGGCACGACGAGGTCCGGAACGTCCACCCGTTCCCCGCCACGCCCGAGCAGGCAGCGATCGGCTACGGCCGCCTGTTCGTGAACTCGGTCGCCCGCCTGCACCGGCACCTGGCCTCCCGCGGGGTGGAGACGATGCTGTGGGACGACGAGCTCGTCGCGCCCGAGGTCCGGGCGCTGTGGAGCGCGCTGCCTCCCGATCTGACCGTGGCCTCGTGGCGCTACCTGCCCGCGGGGGTATTCCCACGGCTGGAAATCGTCGCGGAGGCCGGGTTCCGGACGCTGGGCGCCTCGTGGTTCGATCCGGACAACGTGACGTCGATGGCGCGCGAAGTGGTTCGCCTCGGCGCGGACGGTCTGATTCAGACGCGTTGGACGGGCTACTTCGGAAACGCGAGCATGATGCGCGGGCAGTACCGGCAGGTCTACGCGTACGTGACGGCGGCGGGTGCCGCCTGGAACCCAACGGCGGAGCCGGTCGCCGGGGCGCCGGGCTGGTTCCGCTCGGCATGGCTGCGTGCCCATCAGGGTGGCCGACGCCCCGGTGCCGTGGTCGACCTCGCGTCAGCCGGTGGCTCGTCCCTCGGCACGGGCCTGTTCGACCTGGAGGACGGCTACGCGCTCACGGAGCTGCGCGACACCGATGCCCGCTTCGGCGGGGTCCGGTACCGCCTCGGCAGCGCCCTGACGGTGCAGGGCAGCCACCCCAGGGCGCGCAGCCGTCCAGAGCGCGTCACGGTCCCGATCGGCCGCACCGCCCGGACCGTCGCGTTCCTCCACGCCACCGGCTGGTACGGGGCCGAGGGGGACGTCGTCGGACGCTACGCCGTCGTCCACGCGGACGGGACGACCTCCGAGGTGCCGCTCGTGTACGGCCGGAACATCGCCGCCTGGACGGAGACGGACGTGGCGACGATCGACCTCGAGCAACCGTGGCACGGACGCACCGCCAACGG
>CAZLQH010000030.1:5484-19596 GCA_964561595.1 uncultured bacterium
GGATCGAGCTCGTCGGAAGCGGCGGCATCGCCGCGCCGGTGCTGTTCGGGATCACCTTGCTCGACTGACGTCACGATCCGTACCTACGAGCGACGGTGCCACGATGCGGCCGGTCGGTCGGTCCCGCCACGAGGCGCCGTGACGCCGTCCAACAGCCTGACGATGCGCGCGTTCGCCGCGCTCAGGGCTCCGGGCCCGGGCACGTGCGCCGCGCCCGCCATCACGCTCACCTCGGCGTGCGGCACGACCTCCCGGGCGTTCCGCGCGACCGCCTCTCCGGGAAAGAACGGGTCGCGCTCGGCCGCCAGCACCAGCGTGGGCGCGGCGAAGCCGTGCAGCTCCGCGCGCGTGGCCGGCGCCGGCATGCCCGACGCCAACCGGACGTGGTCGAACACCGCCCCGATCGCTTCCGTCCACACCGGATCGGGGCGGCCACCGAACATCGGTCGGACGGCACGCACCAGACGGGCGTCGCTGGGCCGGGCGAGGTACGCCAGCATCGGCGCGACGACCCGTCCGAGGAGCGGCACGATCGGCGGCGCGACGAAGCCGGCCGGCACCAGCAGCGCGGCCGCCGCGATCCGGTCGGGCGCGACGCCGGCGAGTCGCAAGGCGACGCCCGCACCGTACGAGATGCCCACCACCGGCGCGCGGTCGAGCTCCAGACCGTCCAGCACCTCCTGCGCCCAGCGACCGTACGAAGCGTCGCGCGGCGAGAGCCGCCGCTCGTCGCTCAGCCCCGGATGGCCGACCGTGTCCGGCGCCAGCAGCCGGTAGCGCCGGGTCAGCGGCGCCAGCCACGCCAGCGTGAACGGGTTCAGGAAGTTGCCTCCCTGGAAGACGACGACCGGCGGGCCGTCGGCGGGCCCGGCCTCCAGCACGTGCGTGGCGCCGACGCTCGTGTCGATCCAGCGATGCGCGACCGGGCCGTCCACGACGCCCTGCAAGCGTCCGACGGCCGCGTCGTAGAGCGCCAGAAGGCGCGCACGACCCTCCTCCGTCTTGTACAGCGAGCGGTACGGACGCTTGGAGGCGCTCCGTGAGCGGGCGGACGTGAAACGGGCGACGGTCCTCGGCATGCGAGCATCGTGCCGACCCGGCTACCGAAACCTCCACGGCACGGCTTCGGTAGGCCTACGTCACGGCTCTAGCATCGCGCTGCCGACCTTCGTCCAGACGTCAACCGTCGTAGGCGACCCGGAACCCGACGTTCCCCGGGCCGTCGTCCTCCGCGCCCGACGTCCGCGCCGCCAGCCGGTAGCGGGTGCAGTAGCTCGCGTGACAGAGGTACGAGCCGCCCTTCATCACCCGGCGCGCGCCGGTGGCCGGCCCACGAGGCGCGTGCTGGAGGCCGGGTTCGTGATCCACACCGAACCGGTCCGCGCACCACTCCCAGACGTTGCCGATGACGCCGTGCAGGCCGTACCCGTTGGGCGCGAAGGCGTCCACCGGCGCGGTGCCGCGGTACCCGTCGGCGCCCGCGTCCAGGTGCGGAAACGCGCCCTGCCAGACGTTGCAGCGATGCTCGCCCCCCGGCTCCAGCTCGTCGCCCCACGGAAAGATCGTGCCCTCGCTCCCGCCACGCGCGGCCACCTCCCATTCCGCCTCCGTCGGGAGGCGACCCTCCGTCCACGAGGCGAACGCGACCGCGTCGTTCCAGCTCACGTGCACGACGGGGTGGTCCCAGCGGTTCCGGACGTCGCTTCCGGGACCCTCCGGCGTCCACCAGGTCGCGTCGTGAACCTGCCGCCACCACGGCGCGCCGGGCACGCCCCGGGTCGCTCCGACCGCCTGGGGCACGAACGCATGGAACACGAACGACCAGCCGTACCGCTCGGCGTCGGTCCGGTGGCCGGTCGCCGCGACGAACGCCGCGAAGCGAGCGTTGCTGACCGCGTAGCGGTCGATGCGGAACGCCGGGAGACGCACGCGCCTGGCCGGCCCCTCGCCGTCCTGCGGGAGCAGCGGACGATCCGTGCCGATCGTGAACGTGCCGGCGGGCACGCGAACCGTGTCGTCCCGACGATCGCGTCCGTCTGGCGGCGTGGGCGGAGATCGGCGCGGCTCGCCGTCCACCGAGGTGCTCCCGCTGGGCCGGTGCGCGCCCGCGCCGCCCCGCGGAGCGGTGCAGCAGGGGGCCGGACGCGTCGGATCGTCGGATCGCTCGGACACGTCGATCATCGTATCCACCGACGCGTCGTCCCCGCCTGCCGTGCGACTCACGTCTCCGTCGGAGGCCCCATCGTCGCGAGATTCTCGAGAACCTCGTCGTACAGGCCCTGGATGAGGCTGCGCAGCTCGTCCGACTGTTCCGGTGGCGCATCGAACGTCGCCGTCCATTCGACGGTGCACGAACCCTCGTCGTTCGGGACGACCCGCATACGGCTACGGAAGTTCTCGAACGGGATCGTACCGGACACCATCGCGTACTCGAGCGTCCTCGACGCGTCGTCGACGGCGTCGAGCCGCTCGACCACGCGGTCGCCGCTGGCGAACACGATCTCTCGGGTCGCGCCGACGCCGGTGCCCTCCAGCGTCATGCGATCGATCTGCTCGGAGAAACGCTCGCCCCCTGCGAAGGTGCGGAGCTCGCCCCATACGACGTCCGCCGGGGCTGGAACGACTCGCTCGGAGAGGATCTCGACCATGGCCGCCTCCTTCGCCGACCCCACGCCGGGCGCCGTCCTGGCACGGCCGATCCGAGCCGCGAACGCCGCCGAGGCGCGGGACGGTGACCCCCTCATTATCGGCCTCGCGTCGCCCGATCCGGTGTTTCGACGAACGCGTCCGCGACCTCGCTCGCCAGCTCGTCCGCGAGTCGTGCGACGACGTCCACGAACCTGTCGACGTCCCCGAACGACGCGCGGTGGTTGCAGAACGCGACGCGCATGCAGCGACGACCGTCCAGGGTGGTGTTGGACGGCACCGCCTCGCCGCTCTCCTGGACCCGCAGGACCAGCTCGTCGTGGAACGCGTCGAGCCGGTCGTCGGCGACGCCGGGCGGACGGACTCGGAAGCAGACGATGTCCAGCACCACGGGCGCCACGACCTCCATCGCGTCCATCTCCGCGAGACGACTCGCCAGGTGGTGCGCCTGGTCGATGTTGCGCTCGATCAGCCGCCCGAACCGGTTCGCACCGTGCTCCTTCAGCGCCATCCATACCTTCAGCGCCTTGAAGCCGCGACTGAGCTGGGGGCCGTAGTCGCTGAACCAGGAGGCGTCGCCCGCCAGCCCCCGTGCGGTGCGCTCGAGGTACTCGGGCGTCAGGGTGAACGTCGCGCGGTGGGCGTCCGCGTGCCTCACCAGAAGGACGCCGGCCTCGAACGGCGTATGCATCCACTTGTGCAGGTCCAGCGCGACCGAGTCGGCGCGTTCCAGGCCGTCCACCAGGTGGCTCGCCGTCGGGGCCAGCTTCACGGGCGCTCCGATGGCGGCGTCGACGTGGAACCAGATCCCCTCGCGCTGGCACAGGTCGGCCAGCGCATGCATGTCGTCGACCGATCCGGTGTTGATCGACCCGGCGTTGGCGACCACCGCCATCGGCACGGCGCCGGCGGCGCGGTCCGAGGCGATGGCGGCCGCCAGAGCGGCCACGTCGATGCGGTACGCGTCGTCCACGGCCACCTTGCGGAGGGAGCCCGCGCCCAGGCCCATGAGCTCCAGCGCGCGCTGATGGCAGCTGTGCAGCTCGGTCGAGCCGTAGGTGATCAGCGGCACGCCGGCCGCGGCCACGCCGTCCCGCCGGATGTCGGCATCGGTCGCGCCGTTGCGGGCCACGGCCAACGCGATCAGATTGGCCATCGACGCGCCGCTGGTCATCAGGCCGCTGGCGTCTCCTGGAAACTCCAGCATCTCGCGGCACCAGGCCACCACCTGCCGCTCGACCTGCGCCGCGCCCGAGGCGCCTCCGCCCAGGTTCGACGCGTCCATCGCGGCCAGGAACTCCGACAGGGCGCCCATCACGTTGCCGTTCCCCATGTAGTACGCCCAGAAGCGCGGGTGGTCGTTCCCCATCCGGTACGGCGCGACGTCGTCCCGGTACGCCCGGTACGCCTCCTCGGCCCCTTGCGGCTCGCGCGGGAGCGGCAGCGCGAAGCGTTCGCGGTGACCGTCCGGCATGGGCCGCCAGGCGGGCCGGTCGCGCACGTTCCGAACGTCCTCGAACGCGTCGTCGATCATGCGGTGCGCCAGCTCGCGCATCGCCTGCCAGTCGCCGGGGTCGAGGGTCTCCAAGGCGTCGTCGTCCACGGGCGGGGGGCTCGTCATCTCGCTCATTCAGGACCGTCCGGTTCCGCGCCCAGGGGTTCAGGCGCTGTCGGCGTCCGCGGCGCGCGAAGCGGCGGAATCGAGACGGGGCGGGTTCGCGACCGGGATGCCAGGCCCACCTTAGGGGCTACGCGGCTGCGTTGTCCACGGTCCGGCCCGTCGGCCGGCCTCGCGGTCGTACCCTCGGGGCATGACGCATCCCGCTTCGAAGCGAGACCGTGAGTTGGACCTCGTCGTGTACGGCGCCAGCGGCTATACCGGCCGGCTGGTCGCACGCGCTGTCGCGGACCGCGCGCCGGCCGGCCTTCGCTGGGCCCTGGCCGGCCGCGACCGAGAACGCCTGGAGCAGGTCCGCCGCGAGCTGGGCGTCGGGGCCGAGGTGATCGTCGCGGACGCCCACGACGACGCGGCCCTGGCCGCGATGGCCAGCACGGCCTCCGCGATCGTCACGACCGTGGGTCCGTACGCCCGCCACGGCACGCCGCTCGTCGCCGCTTGCGTCGACGCCGGGACCGACCTTGCAGACCTGACGGGCGAGCCGCTGTGGATGCGCGACACGGTCGCCGCGTTCCACGACCGCGCTCGAATCAGCGGCGCGCGGATCGTCCACGCCTGCGGGTTCGACAGCGTCCCCTCCGACCTGGGCGTCTGGCGCCTCCAAGCCGCGGCGACCGAGCGGCACGGACGTCCCTGCAGCGACGTCGTGCACGCGTTCGGTCCGATGGCGGGCGGCGTCAGCGGGGGGACGATCGCCTCGGGCCTCGCGCTCCTCGAGCAGACGGTTCGCGATCCAGAGGCCAGAGAAGCGCTTCGCGACCCCGACCTGCTTGCGCCCGGCGGGCACGTGTCGCCCGATCCGGTCGGGCCGTGGTGGCCCCAGCGGCACGCCGGCCTGGACGGTTGGACCGCGCCGTTCGTGATGGCCACGACGAACGGCAAGGTCGTGCGCCGGACGCGGTACCTGCTGGGCGAGCCGTGGGGAAGCGAGGTGCGCTACCTCGAGCGCGCGTACGCCCCGACCTGGGCTCGAGCCGCGGCGATCGGCATCGGCACCTCTGTCGGTGCCGCCGCGATGGCGGTCGGACCGGTGCGCCGCCTCGCGAAGCGTTTCCTGCCGAAGCCTGGCGAGGGTCCCAGCGAAACGGTGCGCCGGAACGGCTTCTTCCGGACCACCCTCGTCGGCCACCTGGACCGGGCCACACCGCCCGTGATCGTTCGCACCGAAGCCGACCTGGATCCCGGCTACGGAGCGACGGCGCGGATGTTGAGCGAGGTAGGGCTGGGCCTGGCGACGGGCGCGTTCGACGCGCCGGGCGGCGTGACGACGCCGGCCGCGGTGGGCGGCATGCGCGTGGTGACGATGCTGGAGGATGTCGGGATCCGAATCCGGGTGGAGTCGCCACGCTCGTGACCGCACGCTCGTGACCGCACGTTCGTGACAACAGGCACCTTCGGGCCCGCGCCCCGGCTACCCTCGTGCATGGCCTACGACGTCCCGTTCCCTCGACCGTCGCTGGCGTGCTCCGCCGCAGGTGGCGCAGGTCGCCCATGACCCGCACGACGGCGAAGGCCGCTCGCCTGACCGAGTTGGCCCAGCGCCTCGCGCTCCGGCCTCACGGCGTCGCCGAGCTGGCCGTGCGCTACGGCGTCACCCGCCGCACGATCGAGCGCGACCTGGACGACCTCCGCGGCATGGGGCACGCCCTGATCGAGCGGGATCACCGCTACGCCCTGCCCGACCGGGGCTCCGATCTGAACGAGGTAGAGGCGCTGGCCGTGCACAGCGCGACCCGCCTCTTGGTCCATACCGGCATCGGCGAGAAGCACTACCGTTCAGCGCTCGAGAAGCTGGCCCGGCGCCTGCCGGAGCCGGCGCGCGGGACGCTGATCGACGCGGTCCAGCGGCTGGCGCCGGGACCCGACGATCGCATCCTGGACCTGGTCGCCCAGGCGTGGTTCCGCGGCCGGGTGCTGCGCTGCGAGTACCACGGCGCCCGCAGCGGGTCGCAGCGCTGGCTGGAGCTCGAGGTGTGGTTCTACGAGCTGAACCGCCGCAACCTGGAGCCGTACGTGCTGGCGTACGACCGGACGCACGCGCGCGAGGTGCGGGTGTACAAGCTGGCCCGGATGCACCGCGCACGGCTGCTCCAGGACCGCTACGCCATCCCGGACGGGTTCGACCCGCACGCGCACATGGACGGCTCGTGGGGCATCGTGGTCGGCGATCCGGTCACCGTGCGGCTGCGCGTCGACGCCTCCGTGGCGTTCTGGTTCCGCGAGCATCGCGGGCGCGAGCCGTCGCTCGCCATCGCGCGCGAGCACGACGACGGGTCGCTGGACGTCGACCTGCACGGCCATCTGGCCGCAGGCGGCGACCTGCACGAGCTGCTCTCGTTCCTGCTGGGCTGGGGAGCGCGGATCGAGGTGCTGGATCCGCCCGAGATCCGTGCGCGCGTGGCGGACGAGGTCGGCCGCGCGGCCCGGCGCTATGCGGACAGCTGACGCCTACGTCGCTCCCCGTCGCACCCGCCTCCTAGCATCGTTCTCGACGCGACCCCGCGGCATCGAAGGCCAGGGGATCGACCGTCACGGCGCGCCCTGACGGCGCGACCGGAGCGGCAGATCCTCCGCACGACCCTTCGACCTCCGGAACCCGCCGCGGGGCTCCGCGTCAGGCCTAGGAGGCGCCCATGTCCGTACGCACCGTCCTCACAGCCCTCGCCCTCGCGCCACTGCTCCTCGCCGCTGGCTGCGCCACCCTGGTCGCCGGCGGCCCCTCCCGCCTGGAGGCGACCTCGAACCCCGCCGGTGCCCAGGTCGTCGCGCTGGGCGTCGACAACGGCGAGCGGCTCACCGGCACGACGCCGACGAGCTTCACGCTGGACAAGAGCTCCGACTACGAGCTGACGTTCTCCCTGGCCGGCTACGCGTCGGAGTCGATCATGGTGCGCCGAACCGTGAACGGCTGGTTCTTCGGGAACTTCTTCCTGGGCCTCCTGCCGATGGTCGTCGACGCCGCCACCCACAACATCTGGAGTCACACGCTGCAGGTCGCCAGCGTGGACTTCGCCTCGGCGCGACACCGTCCGGACGGCAGCCTGACCGCAGACGTGATCGTGCGAACGGTCTCGACGGAGCACGAAGCGATCGTCGCTCGCGTCCCCGTGGTGTTTCACCGCACGACGATGTGAGCGGGCTCGAGCCTCAGACCGGCAGGCCGTAGTTCAGCTGCGTGCCCACCGGCTCGAACCCGAGCTTCTCGTACAGCCGCTCGGCGCCCTCGCCGGCCGAGAGCCAGATCAGCTCGAGGCCTTCGGCGACGGCGTCGTGCAGCAGCGAGGCGCACAACGCGTACGCCAGGCCCGAGCGCTGCCGCGAGGGAAGCGTCCATACCCCCGCCAGCTCGCCGACGCCTTCGCGAGCCTGCACGATCCCACCGGAGACGATCTGGCCGTCTTCCATCAGGGCAGCGCCGATCACGCTGCCGTCGCGAAGCCCGAACTCGAGCTGGGGCAGCCACGCCAGCGCGCCCTCCTGGCCCGAACCGCCGTACGCCAGGTCCTGACGTTCCAGGAACGTCGTCAGGAACGGACGGTCGTCGGCACGGAGGCGGCGATACGCGGCGTTCGCGCCGGGGCGGCGCTGGGATCGGAGGTCCGTCGCTCTACGGCGGCCGGCCGGCCCCAGCGTCATCACCCGAGCCTCGGCGTCCTGCACGAAGCCGTGCGACGTCAGCGCGTCGGCGAGGTCCGGATGGAGCTCCGCGAAGAACTCCAGTCGCGCCCGCCGCCCGCGCGACGCGAACAGGTCGCGAAGGGCGACGATCGCGTCGTCGCGCGACGTCGGATCGGGTAGGTGCGCATCGGGCCCGTACGGCACCGCGAAGCTCATCAGGTAGGCGCTCGACGCAGCGAGGTAGGCCCGGAACGGGCCTACCTCGAACGTCTCGCGACCGAGCGCGCCTACGCCGTGCAGGCCGGCCTCGAGCCGCTCCAGAACGTGGCTAGGGCTCATCGAACCTCCTCGGCACGCATCGCGCCGCCCGCGCCGCCGCGGCCCGGCTCCGCGTCCCCGGTCAGTCGTTCTGCGGCGCGCCGTGCTCCAGCGTCAGGCCCACGGCGGTGCGGTTCTGGAACCCCTTCCAGTAGCTGTGATCGGCCGTGAACTGGTCCTCGTCGTCCACGGACCAGACGCCGTCGGCCGCGCGCTCGACCAGATCGAGGTACGACCCCATCTCGAGATCGTCCTGCAGATGCAGCCCCAGGAACGCGGTCGCGAAGTGCTGCGCGATGTTGTTCATGCGGACCGTGTCCCAGACGGCGTCGCCGTAGTGGGCGAACGTTCCCGTCTCCCAGGCGGCGCGGGGGGCGGGGATCGGCGCGGCGGCGTTGTGGTTGGCGTTCTCGAAGGTGAGCAGGTACCGGTCCGCGTTCACGGCGCCCATGAAGATCGCCCGGATGCCGTTCTCGTAGCCGGCGACGTCGTCGACGCTGCCGGCCATGAACAGGACCGGCGTCTCGATTCCGGCCAGCCCCTCGGCGTCCCAGAAGCCCGCGTTCATGCCCCACGGCGCGATCGCGATCGCGGCCACCACGCGCGGATCCTGGCGCGCCTCGAACGATTCGGTACCCGCCTGGTGCTGCGCCAGCACGCCGTTGGGCGGCGCGAAGCCGAACTGCGTGCTGGCCTCGGTGTAGCCCCCGCCGATCACGTTCACGGCGCCGTAGCCGCCCATCGAGTAACCGACGATCGCGGTCGTGCCCGCGTCCACCATGCCCGAGAGGAAGCCGTCGTCTCCGGCCGAGAAGCGCTCCATCTCGTCCAGCACGAACAGCTGATCCAGCGGCCGGTTGTACAGCGTGCTCCCGAACGCTGCCTGGTCGGCGTAGGTGCTGTCCGTGTGGTCGATCGACGCCACGACGTACCCCTTGCTGGCCAGGTTCTCGGCCAGGTGCGAGAGCAGGTAGCGGTTGCCGGGGTAGCCGTGCGAGACGATCACCAGCGGGTAGGGCGCCGCGTCGGCGTTCGGCGCGGCGTCGCGCACGGCGCGTCCCGCCAGCTCGGCCCGGGTCTCGCCGTTCCGGGTCGTGACCGTGTACGTGCCGCCGGCCGTCGCGCCGTTCTCCAGCGTCGCGGGGTACCAGACCTCGAGCGTGAGCGGACGGTCGTAGAGCGGGATCTCCTCGCCGGCCGTCGCAGCCAGGATGTTCAGGCGACCTTCGTCGACGACGTCGATGGTGCGGACGCCGATCGCGTGCTCGCCGTACGCGGCCAGCTCGGGCGCGTCGGGACGTTGCTCGTCGATCCGGTCGGCCGGCTGGGCCAGCGCGGTCGCGAGCACCAGCAGGAGGGAAGCGAGGATCGTGGCGAATTTGGGCATGAAGCACCCTTCCCTCGACCGACGTCCGGTGCGTTCGGGACGCGTCGGTCGATGATTCCCACGATACCTGCGGCACCGTCGCATCCTCCGCGGTCGGGCTGGGGCCGTTCCCCACGAAGGTCGCCGCCGCAGCGCCCGGCAGGAGGACCGGGCGCTGCGGCGGCGTTGGAGGCTCGTCACCGGAGATCGTCGCGGAAGATCGTCACGGGGCGGGATGGGCCCACCGCGTGAACGCGACGCGGCTGGATCAGTTCTGGGCGTTCGGCACGCCGGCGGGATCGCCGAGGCCCGGGAAGGTCAGCACGTTGCGGACGTTGGCGTGGGTGCGGCCGTCCTCGAGCATCGCCGGCGCCGAGATGCCCTGCGCCAAGCCGGTGCCCCACTCGGGGTGCGAGATCTCGCACCGGAACATCATGCCGTCCATGCCCATCACGATCGGAGATCCGGACTGGTAGTGGATCACGATCGGGTCGTCGCCGGGCACGTCGATGTTGTAGTCGCCGTAGACGAACATGGCGCCCATCGGCACATGCGTGCCCTCGAACGCGCCGCCCAGCGTCCGTCCCTCGGGATCGGTGACCGACAGGCTCCAGCCGCCGTCGCGGATGACCCAGCCCTCGCTCGGGATCGGCGTCTCGGACGACAGGTACGCGCGGTACTCGTTGCGGGGGTCGAACATGAAGTCGGTCATCATCAGGCCATCGTCCCCATCGGGACTCAGGCCGAAGCGGGTCTCGAAGAACGCGACGGCGTCGGCCCGATCCTGGGCGATCTCGGCGTCGGAGCGACCCATGATCTCACGGTGGAAGAAATCGCCATCCGGCGCTTCGTAGGTGGGATCGTCCGCGTCGTACACGCCGGTCCCCATGTAGAGGATCGTGACGCCGAAGCCGTCGGGCGGCTGTTGCGCGTCGAGACCCTGCGCCAGGCCGAACGAGGCGGCGCCGAGCGCGAACAGGGCGAGCGTGACGAGGACGGGATGCACCAGCGAGCGTGCGTATGCTACGTTCTTCATGGTTCACGTTCCTCTCAGGGATTCGTGACGTGGCCCACGTGCTACCTGCCCGGAGTTCGTGGGCCTTCGACTGTCTCGTATCGGCTCGAACCTGCGCATCACCTCCTCGTCGCTCGGGACGTCGTTGGACGTTCCCGAACCATGCCACCGCGCGATCGCGCCGGGCGGTCAGGTACTTGACGGGTCGGTCGATCACGAAGCGGCCAGCGAATGTCCGTCTCTCCGGCTCTCGCGTCACGGCAGGACGGTCAGGTAGTACGCCCCCATCGTGCCCAGCAACGCCGCGAACCCGACGACCCCCAGCGCCAGTGCTGGGCGGCCGATCGTGCCGGCCGTCCGCAGGTTCACGCCGAGACCGATCGCCGCCATCGCCGCGGCCGTGATCCAGGTGCCCAGCAGGGCCGCCGCGCTGGCCGCTCCAGCGGGGATCCAGCCGGCGCTGGTCGCGAACCCCAGCGCCAGGAAGCCCAGCACGAAGCCGGGGATCAGCGGCGGCCGCGGGGCGCTCGCGACCTCGCCGTGCTTCGCCGTCGCGCGCTCGGCGGCGCTGAGCGACGCCATGCCCACGGAGCGGGAACGGCCGGCGGCGCCACGCTCGGAGCGGCCCTCCTCGAAGCGCATGGCCAATCCGAGCAGCACCAGCGTGGGCGCCAGCAGCACGACCCTCGACAGCTTCACCAGCAGCGCGAGGTCGCCCTCGGCCCCGCCGACCGTGGCCCCGACCGCGACGACGTGCCCGACCTCCTGCAGCGTCGCGCCGGCCAGGATCGCGGTCGTGGCGCCCGCGACGTTCGCCAGCGCGGTCCACGCGGCGAAGCCCAAGACGCCCGCCGTGCCCAGCAGGCTGATCGTCCCGATCGCGACCGAGGCGTGCGCGGCCCGCGCCCGCAGCACCGGGAGCGCCGCGGCGATGGCGGAGGCGCCGCACACTGCAGTGCCGATCGCGACGGCCCGCCGAAGATCGACCGGAACCCGCCAGGCCCTGCCCGCCACCTCGATCGCGACGAACGCGGCGACGACGCCCAACAGGCTGCCGGCGGCGACCTGGGGTCCGAGCTCCGCCAGCGCGCGCACGTCCAGGCGTACCCCCAGCAGGACGATGCCCGCCTTGAGCAGCGTCTTCGCGGCGAAGCGGGCGCCCGGACCGGTGGCGACGCCGCTCCGGCGGACCGTCGGAACCGCGCCCACGGCGACGCCGAGCAGCAACGCCAGCACCAGCGGTCCGATCACCCCCGCGCCCGGCAGGCGCGAGGCGAGGTAGGCGGCGAGGGTCAGCGCGAGCACCAGGCCAAGCCCGGGAAGGTGGGACCGGAACGCGGACACCGGGCGAGCCTACCGGGTCGCGAGCGGGCGAAGGCCGGACGACGGCGCCCTGTCGGGCGTTTGACCGACACGGCGGCACGAGGATGGCAATCCTTTCGCGCATGCCGCGACCCGACCTGGCGCGACCCGAACCGGCACCACGCGACCGGGCGCGACCCCACCGGGTGCGACGCGCATGACCGCGTACCTGATCCGGCGCCTCGTCTACTCCGTGTTCGTGCTCCTCGGCGTGTCGCTGCTGGTGTTCGCGCTGGTCCGGCTGTCGGGCGATCCGACGGCGCTGATGGTGCCGCTGGACGCGACCGACGAGGACGTCGAGCGCCTGCGCCGGGCGCTGGGCTACGACCGGCCGTTGCCGGTTCAGTACCTGGACTTCCTGACAGGCGCGCTGCAAGGCGACCTGGGCACCTCGCTGCGCCATCAACAGCCCGCGCTGGGCATGGTCCTGGACCGGTTCCCGGCCACCCTGCAGCTGATGGCGGCCTCGCTCCTGGTCGCGATCGGCGTGGCGCTTCCGCTGGGCATTCTCTCCGCGCTGCGCCCGGACTCCTGGATCGACCGCTTCGGCGTGACGCTGGCGCTGATCGGCCAGGCGCTGCCGAACTTCTTCCTGGGCATCGTGCTGATCCTGGTGTTCTCCGTCGGACTGGGGTGGTTCCCCTCGAGCGGACGGGGATCGCTGCTGCACCTGGTGTTGCCGGCGGTCACGCTGGGAACGGCGGCGTCGGCGTTCCTGAACCGGCTGCTGCGCTCCAGCCTGCTGGAGGTGCTGGCCAGCGACTACGTCCGCACGGCGCGCGCCAAGGGACGCTCCGAGACCGCGACGGTCTTCGTGCACGCGCTTCGCAACGCGGCGATCCCCGTACTCACCGTGCTGGGTCTGCAGGTGATCCAGCTGGTCGGCGGCGCGATCGTGACCGAGACGGTGTTCGCGTACCCCGGCGCCGGCCTGCTGCTGGTGCAGTCGCTGGGCAACCTCGACTTCCCCGTCGTCCAGGCGTTCGTGCTGGTCGTCGCGGTCGCGGTGGCGATCGTGAACGTCGTGATCGATCTCCTCTACGGGGCGTTGGACCCCAGGATCCGGCTCGCATGAGCGGGAGCACGAACGGACCGACGAACGAGGGAGCGAACGACGTGGCGACCGACCCGGCCACCGATCCGGCGCGACGCACGACCGGCGGCCGCGGCTGGCGTCGCGTGCGGCTCGCGATCCGGAGGCGGCCGGTCGCGACGGTGGCCCTGGCGTTCATCGTGCTGGTCGCGCTCACCGCGGTGTTCGCCGCGCAGTGGGCGCCGCACGACCCGACGGCGCAGAGCCTGCGCCTTCGCCTCCGGCCGCCGTGGCCGCTTCCGGGCAGCGATCCGGCGCACCCGCTGGGCACCGACCCGCTGGGGCGCGACGTGCTGAGCCGCATCCTGCACGGCGCGCGCATCTCGCTGGGCGTCGGCGTGGGGGCGGTCCTGCTCCAGGCGCTGTTGGGCGTCAGCGCCGGCCTGCTGGCGGGCTTCTACCGCGGCGCGGTGGACCAGGTGCTGATGCGGCTGGCCGACGTGCAGCAGTCGATCCCGTTCCTGGTGCTGGTCGTCGCGGTCGCCGCGGTCGTTGGCCCCAGCCTGCGGAACACGGTGCTGGTGCTGGGCGTCGCCGGCTGGGTGACGTACGGCCGGGTGGTCCGAGCCCAGGTGCTGAGCCTGATGACCAGCGAGTACGTCACCGCGGCCAAGGCGCTGGGCGGCGGCGACAGGCGCGTGATGCTGCGGCACCTGCTGCCCAACCTCGTCGCGCCGATCACGGTGATCGGCACGCTGACGATCTCGGCGATGATCCTGGTCGAGGCGTCGCTCAGCTTCCTGGGGCTGGGCGTCCCGCCGCCCACGCCGACCTGGGGCGGGATGGTCGCCGACGGACGGAACTACGTCGCGGACGCGTGGTGGGTGAGCGTGATGCCGGGACTCGCGATCTTCGCGACGGTGCTGTCGATCAACCTGGTCGGCGATGCGCTGCGCGAGACGCTCGATCCGTCGCTCCGCACCTGAGCGCCCTGAACCCGAGCGTCTCGCGGGGCCGCGCTACGTCCGATTCGCGACGGACGGCACCTGACCCGATCTGTCATGTTCGAGATTCGG
>CAZLQH010000030.1:19696-24071 GCA_964561595.1 uncultured bacterium
ACGTCCGATTCGCGACGGACGGCACCTGACCCGATCTGTCATGTTCGAGATTCGGCCGGCGCTCGGCCGGTCTCGTCCCTACGCAGGAGGTCCCGCATGCAGCCAGTCCGTCCCGTCCGAACCTGGATCCGTCTCGCGCTGCCCGCCCTGGTCGCGGCGCTGCTGGGCCTGGTCCTGGCCCAGCCCGTCGAGCGGCTCGTCGTCGCGCAGGGCACCGACGTCGCCTCGCTCGATCCACAGCTGCAGAACGACGCGTTCAGCACCAGCGTGCTCTCGAACGTGTTCGACACGCTCATCTACCGCGACGCCGACCTTGCCCTCGTTCCCGGCCTGGCGACCGCCTGGCGCAACGTCGACGACACCACCTGGGAGCTCGAGATTCGCGAGGGCGTCACGTTCCACGACGGCACGCCGTTCGGCCCCGCCGACGTCGAGTTCTCGCTGGAGCGCCCCCTGGACGACGACCTGGGCTCGCCGCTGGCCAGCCGCTTCTCGGTGATCGAGGACGTCGAGGTCACCGGACCCGACACCGTCCGGATCCACACCGTCTCGCCCTACCCGCTGCTGCCCGCCCGGCTGAGCGAGTGGTTCATGGTCTCGCAGGCGTACGTCGAGGCGAACGATCAGGCGACCGTGTCGTCCGAGCCGGTCGGTACCGGTGCCTACGCGTTCGTGGAGTGGGTCAAGGACGACCACCTCACCCTTCAAGCGTTCGAGGACCACTGGCGCGGCGCGCCCGACGTGCGGACCGTCGTGTTCCGCCCGATCCCGGAGCTGTCCACCCGCGTCGCGGCGCTGCAGGCAGGCGACGTGGACCTGATCACGAACGTGCCCGCGATCCGCACCGGCGCGGTCGAGAGCGACGCCGCGCTGGACCTGCGCAGCGTGCCCAGCACCTACATCCAGTACGTCGCGCTGGACGGCACGAAGAACGAGGCTCTGGCCGATCCGCGCGTGCGCCGGGCGATCCAGTACGCCACGAACGTGAACGACATCATCGAGTTCCTGTTCGACGGCAACGCCGTCGAGATCGGCGCGCCGCTGGCCAACGGCACGTTCGGCCTGAACGAGGAGCTGGAGCCGTACCCGTACGACCCCGAGCGCGCCCGCGAGCTGCTCGCGGAAGCCGGCTACCCGGACGGCATCCGCTTCGAGCTCGACGCGCCCGTCGGCCGCTACGCCCAGGACCAGGAGGTCGCCGAGGCGCTCGTCGGACAGTGGTCCGAGGTCGGCATCGAGGTGGACCTGAACATCAACGAGTGGAGCGTGCAGCTCACCAAGTACCGCGACGGCGACGCGCTGGCCGCGGCGCACTACATGGGCTGGGGCACCAGCACGTTCGACGCGGACGACATCCTGTGGGGCGGCTTCGCACGGCAGCCCACGAAGAACAACTACGAGAACGCACGCGTCACCGAGCTCGTCGAGCAGGCCCGCTCGACCTTCGACGACGGCGAGCGTGCCCGGCTGTACGCCGAGGCGCAGGAGATCGTCCACGACGAGCTGCCCTGGCTGATCCTGTTCCAGCAGGTCGACCTGTACGGCGTCCGCGCCGACCTGGACTGGACGCCCCGGCCCGATCAGAAGATCGAGATCCGGACCGTGTCGGCCGCTCCATGACGACACCGGCGCTCGCGGCGAGGCTCGTCGCGCCGCTCGTGGCGGCAGGCGTCCGCCAACGATGACGCACGAACGGAACGGGGGCGACCGCACGGTCGTCCCCGTCTTCGATGGGCACAACGACCTCGCCACCGCGCTGCGCTGGCCCCGGCGCAGCGGTCCTCGCGACGTGTTCGCCCGCAACGCGACCGGCCACCTGGACGTGCCGCGCATGCGCGAGGGCGGCATGGCCGGCGGATTCTTCTCGGCGTTCGTGCCGACCACCGTCGAGCCCAACGACTTCGCAGCGCACTCCGACGAGCGTGGCCACTACCGCCTGCCGCTCCCCCCGATCCTCGATCCCGACGTGGCGCTCCGCCACGTGCTGGGCATGCTGGTCGGCCTGCACCGCCTGGCCGAGGCGTCCGACGGCGCGCTGCGCGTCGTCCGCAGCCCGGCCGAGATGGAGGCCAGCCTGCGCGACGGCGCGATCGGGATGGCGCTCCACGTCGAGGGCGCCGACGCGATCGATCCCGACTTCGAGGCGCTGCACGTGCTGCACCAGTGCGGCGTACGCGCCTTGGGCCTGGCGTGGAGCCGACCCAACGGATTCGCCCGGGGCGTGCCGCTCACCTTCCCCGCGACGCCCAACCAGGGGCCGGGCCTGACGGCCGAAGGGCGAGGTCTGGTCGCTGCCTGCGACGAGCTGGGCATCCTCGTCGACGTTTCGCACCTGACCGAGAAGGGCTTCTGGGACGTGTTGGACGTCGCTCAGGGGCCGGTCGTCGCCAGCCATTCGAACGCCCACGCGCTCTGTCCGCACTCCCGCAACCTGACCGATCGCCAGCTGGACGCGCTGGCCGAGCGCGACGGCCTGGTGGGCGTGAACTTCGGCGTCGGGTTCCTGCATCCGGACGGCGCCTGGGACGAAGGCGCGCCCGTGGACCTGATCGTCCGCCACGTCGATCACCTCGTCGACCGGCTGGGCCCGCACGGGGTGGGCTTCGGCTCCGACTTCGACGGCGCGCGGATCCCCACCGCGATCGGAGACGCCAGCGGCCTTCAGCACGTCGTGAGCGCCCTGCGCGACGCCGGCTACGACGCGGACGCGCTGGCCGACCTCGGGCACCGCAACTGGCTGCGCACATGGGGACGCGTGCATCACGCATGAACGGCCCGGCGACCGCCACGCTGTTCTCCTCCGTCCGCAGCCCGCACTGCTTCAAGGTTTCCATCGTGCTCGAGGAGAAGCGCGTCCGCTTCGAGCGGGTCGAGATCGACCTGCCCGGCCGACAGCAGAAGACCCCCGCCTACCTCGCGATCAACCCGCGCGGCCAGGTGCCGGCGTACCTCGACGACGCCGGCGCGCAGCTGGACTCGCTGGACGTGATGCTGCACCTCGAGGCCCGCCATCCCGAGCCGCGCACCGTTCCCCACGACCCGGCCGGACGCGACGCGATGCTGGCGTGGATCGAGCGGTCCAGTGGACCCATGCGGGAGGTGAGCCACGAGCTGTACTGGCAGCTGCTCGAGCCGCCCGCGGGCGGTCCCGACCGGGCGGCCGTCGCGGAGCTCGTGGAGCGGGGCGAAGCGCAGCTCGCCGCGGTCGACGCCGAGCTGCGCCGGCACGGAGGTCGCTGGCTCCTGCCGGACCCGGGTGCTCCGGGCCCGTCGTTGGCGGACGTGGCGGTGTACGCCTGGGTGTCCGGCTTCGCCCGCTTCGACCTGCCACGGAACGCCGCGTCGTACCCCGGGCTCCGGTCGTGGCTGGCGCGGATGGACGCGCGCCCGTCGGTCCGCGCCAGCCGCGGGGCGGTCGGCCGGCCGTTCGACGGCTGGCTACGCGAACGCACCGCCGCGCGGCCGTCCGAAGCCGGGGCCGAGCCGGGCTAGAGACGCGGATCGGTCCCCGCTGCGCGGATCCGCCGGGCCTCTCCTGTGGCGTTGCATTCGCCACACGCGTCGTTTCTGGCGCCCGGGGTCGGCTAGGCTGGTTTGGGGCATGCGAAGCGGACGGGTGAGGACATGAGCGACGGGCCCGAGGGCCGGTGGAACGGCGACGCGGACGGACGTCGGCAGGACCCTGCCGACGCGCTGCCGCCTGCCGCGCCGCTCTCTCCGTCGTCCTCGACGTTTCGAACCGGTCAGGCCGAAGGCGCGCCCGACATCGAGGGCCTTGACGGCGAAGCTCGTGACGGCCAGGCTCGCCGCGTCCACGCCCCAGGCGGCCACGACCCCGGGCCCGCTCCGCGTGCGGACGAGCGACTGGCGATGGTCCACGCCTTCGTCGAGGCACGGCTTTCCGGTACGCGCTGCTTCATCCTCAGATGCGACGACCCGGGAGACCACCCGCGCGACCCACCCTTCGAGACCGCCGGGTTCCGTCTGGCGCAGCCCGTACCGCCACCCGGCGAACGCCCGGCGTCCCAGCCCCTGACGGACGTCTGCGCGCTGGCGGTCCGGCAGGGCGAGCTGGTGGTGATCGAGGACGTCGCCGTCGATCCTCGGGCCACGGCGTCCCGCGACGCGGCGTCGGCCGCTGGCGTCGGCGCCTGCTGGGCGCTGCCGCTACGGCTCGCGAACGGTCGCGTGGCCGGCGTGTTGGCGGTGCACCATGAGCGCCCGCACCGGCCGGACGAGGACGAGCTGAGCGTCGCACGGATCGCCGGCGCGCTGGCCGAGCTGGCGCTGGGACACGACGCGGAAGCGTCCACGCTGCGCGAGAGCGAGCGCCACTCGCGGATGATGTCGGAGTTCCGCCGCAGCGTCATGAGCC
>CAZLQH010000031.1:0-23880 GCA_964561595.1 uncultured bacterium
GGTCGCGCGCCATCTGCGACGCGCTGGCGCCGGGATTCTCCGACGCGTAGATCAGTGCGTGGATCGCGTAGCTCTCCTCGCGCCGCAGCAAGGTTCGCAGCCCGTCCGTCACGATGCGCGTTCCAGGCGCGTCAGTGACCGTCGCACCGCGCGCTCGAACCGCTGGAGCGCCTGAGCGACGTCGTCCTCGCTCGCGACCAGGGGCGGGATCCAGCGGATCACGTTGCCGGCGGGACCGCAGCCGAGGATCAGCATGCGCTCGTCCAGACAGCCCCGCAGCACGTGCTTCGCGAGCTCCGCGTCCGGTCCGTGACGACCGACGAACTCGACGCCCACCATCAGCCCCGGGCCCCGTACGTGGGCCGAGATCCCGTAGCGATCCACGATCGTGCGCAGGCCGTCGCGCAGCTGCTCGCCGCGCCGGGCGGCGGCGGCCGGAAGGTCCTCGTCGACGATCACGTCGATCGTGGCGCTCGCGGCGGCCAGCACCACGGCGTTCCCGCCGCCGTACGTCCCGCCGTGCGTGCCCGGCTCCCAGTGCGCCATGAGGTCGGCAGAAGCGCCGATCGCCGAGATCGGGAACCCCGAGCCGAGGCCTTTGGCCATGATCAGCACGTCCGGCCGGACGCCCGCGTGGTCGACGGCGAACATCGTGCCCGTCCGCCCGAAGCCGGACTGGACCTCGTCCAGCGCCAGCAGGATGCCGTGCTCGTCGCAGCGCTTCCGCAGGCCGGCCAGGAAGCGCGCGGGCGCCGGCACGTAGCCGCCCTCGCCCAGGACCGGCTCGATCACCATCGCGGCGGTCTCGTCGGGCGCGCTCTGGGTGGCGAACAGCAGATCGAGCTGCGCCAGCGCGAAATCGATCGCCCGCTCCTCGTCCATGCCCAGCTGCAGGGCGTAGGGGAACGGCGCGACGAACGTGCCGGCGGGGAGCGGCTGGTAGCGATGGCGGTAGGCGGTCTTCGACGTCGTCATCGCCATCGCCTGGTGCGTGCGACCGTGGAAGCTGCCCTGGAACACGATCAGGTTCGCGCGGCCGGTGGCGTGACGCGCCAGCTTCACCGCGGCCTCGACCGCCTCCGCGCCCGAGTTCGAGAAGAAGAACGTGTCGATGCCGTCCGGCGTGACGCGGCCCAGCCGCTGGGCCAGCGCCTCCGCCTGCGGCAGGCGCACGATGTTGGCCTGCCCGAAGAAGAGCCGCTCGGCCTGCTCGCGGACGGCGGCCACGACCCGCGGGTGCGCATGACCGGTGTTCGTCACGCCGATCCCGCTGGTCATGTCCAGCCAGCGCTCCCCCCGCTCGTCCTCGAGCCAGGCTCCCTCGCCGCGCACCGGTCGGATGTCGGTCAGACGCGTCCAGACGGGCGACAGGCTGGGAGACGTGGCCGGGTCACTCATAACCCCGAATCGTAGCAGGATCCGGTCCGGAAGTCTCGTCGCGACGTCGCATTCGGCCGCGGCGCCGGTCGGCTACGATTCGCTACCATGCGCACGCGCCTCGCCCTCGTCCGCTCGCATCGCCCCGGCTGCCGGGCGTGGACGCCGCATGCCGAGTTTCGCGAGCCGGCGCGCCGGCTCCGCTGACGCTCGCGCCGATCCCCGACCCACCTCACGCTCGAATCTCCGACCGAACGCCAGGCGGATCCCTCGGATCCCCCGGACCCCTCGTACCTCTCGGACCGATGCCGTAGACCGAAGCGACGCCGGCCTTGCTCGCGATCGGTCGCGCGCCCGGCACGCCGCACGGCCGACGCGCCGCCGCGCGGCCAGGACCCCGGTCCGCGTCGGCGTACGACGGCCGTCCCGGAGCCCGCACCCGCTCGTCTTGCGCGAACCCTGCTCACTGTGCGCCTCGCCTTCTCCCAGGCGCCCGCCGTGATCCGATGCCTAGGAGGCCCCGATGGACCTTCCGCTGCTCGACCTGTTCCTGATCCTGCTCGCCGCCTTCGCCGGCGGGCGCCTGGCGATCCGCGCCGGCTATCCCTCGGTCCTGGGGGAGCTGGCGGCCGGCATCGTGCTGGGCCCCCCGCTCCTGGGTCTGCTGGCCGGTGGCGAGGCGATCGCGGTCCTGGCCGAGGTCGGGGTGCTGCTGATGATGCTCTTCATCGGCATGGAGATCGATCCGCACGAGCTGGGCAAGGCGTCCAGCGGGGGGATCCTCGCCGCGCTGGGCGGGTTCGTCGTTCCGTTCGTGCTGGGCTTCTGGGTGGTCCAGGCCTCCGGCGGAACGGTGATGGCGGCCGTGTTCGTCGGCATGGCGATGGGCGTCACGTCGCTGGCCACGAAGTCGCGGATCCTGGTCGATCTGCGCATCCTCGATACGCGCATCGCGCACGTGATGATGGCCGGCGCGCTGGTGGCCGATACCCTCTCGCTGCTGATCTTCGCCGGCATCACCAGCGTCGTCGCGGCGGGAAGCCTGAGCCTCGCGTCGGTGGCGCTGATCGCCGTGCGGGTGCTGGCGTTCTTCGCGCTGGCCTGGATCGTGGGAACGCGGCTGCTGCCGCCGATGTGGCGCTGGCTGCAGCGCCGCGGCCTGGACCGTGCAGGCGCGGTCCCGCTGATGCTGCTGGTGGCGCTCGCGTTCGCCGAGGGAGCCCACCTTGCCGGGCTCCACGGCATCCTGGGAACGTTCGTCGCCGGCCTGGCGCTCCGCGAGGCGATCGGCGAGCGGCGCCTCTCGCACGACCTGACCGGACTGGTCAAGGACGTGTCGCTCGGGTTCCTGGCGCCGGTGTTCTTCGTCACCGCCGGCTTCGAGGTGACGTTCGCCGTGTTCACCGAGGCGCCGGGCCTGCTGCTGGGGGTGATCCTCCTGGCGACCGTCGGCAAGGTGGTCGGGACGGCGGTCGCCTACCTGCCGACCGGCCACGGCTGGCGCGAGGGCGTCGTGCTGGGCGCGGGCATGAACGGACGCGGGGCGGTCGAGATCATCATCGCCGGCATCGGCCTCCAAGCGGGCATCATCGACCGCACCACCTTCTCGATCCTGGTGCTCATGGCGATCGCGACGACCGCGACGGTGCCGTTGTTCCTGACCTGGGGCGTGCGCTGGCTCGAGGGGCGCGGCGAGCTGGCACGCTCGACCGGCCGGGCGGGCGCGGTGATCGTCGGGGCGGGGCCGCTGGCCCGCGCGCTGGCGACGAAGCTCGCGGCGCACGGCGCGGTGACGCTGATCGACCGGAATCCCGAGCATGTACGGGCGGCGCGGGAGGCAGGCTTCGAGGTCGTCCACGGCGACGCCCTGGACGCCACCGTCCTCGCGGCGGCGGGAATCGAGGAGGCCTCGACGGTGGCGGCGGCCACGCCCAACGCGGAGATCAACGTGCTGGTGACGCAACGTGCTCGCGAGACGTGGCTGGTCCCGAACCTGTACGCCCTGCTGCCGCGCGAGGACGACGGTGGACTGTTCGCTGTCCTGGACGCCATGGGAGGGCATGCGCTGTTCGCCGGGCCGATGGACCCGGTGGCGTGGGATGCGCGGATCGGCGAGGGCCAGGCCGCCGAGGCGGTGTGGACCGTCGGCGCCGAGCCGGACGCCGCTGCCGAGACCGCGCGGCGGCTCACGCAGCGACGGGTGCTGCCGCTGGCGCTGTTGCGGGGGGAGGGTGCGCGACCGTTCGGCGGCGACCTGGAGCCTGGCGACCGCGTCGTCGTGCTGGAGCCGACCGCCTGACGACGGTCCCCAGCGATCGGGCGTCGCCCGCATGAACCACGTGATCACGCCCGGCGTCGGTCCTGGAGCGCCGGGCGCGATCACGTTGCGGAGAGAGAGGGAGAAACCGTCTCGTCTACGTCCCGTCCCTACGGCGCTCAGGCTACTGCTCGGCCTTCGCGGGGGCCCAGGGACATACGTCCTGAGGCGCGTTCTACCGCGCGTCGACGCCGGCCAGTCGACGGTGGCGGGCCGCCAGGCGCGCCGCGTTGGCCCGCCGGCCCGGCCCGAAGCGCCGACGGGCGGCCGCGGTGTGATCCCGGTGCCGGAGGAGGAACCGGCGCTGTTGCGCCAGCCACGCCTCACGCGGCAGCGCACGGCCGGCGGCCACGAGCTCCAAGCGCAGATCCTCGTTCCTGCGCAAGAAGTCGTTCGCGGCCAGCACCGCCATGTCGGCGTCCGCCACGATCCGCTCCAGCGTCGTTCGGGGTCGCTGGGGGAGGCGGGTCGCCAGGATCATGCCGGCGATCCGCTCGATCGCGTCCGCATCGAAGCCGTGGTGAGGCAGGAGCCGTCGCGCCATCGCGACCGCCGCCTGCTCGTGGCCGGCACGCCTCTCCAGGAAGCCCAGGTCGTGAAACGCCGCGGCCGCCTCGACCAGGGCGCGATCGCGGTCGGCCAGGAGCAGATCGCCCGCCAGCGCCCGCGCTGCGGGGAGCACCTCGCTGAAGGTGTGCCGGAAATCGTGGTAGCGGAGCGTCGGGCCCAGGCCCGCGGCGAGGCTGGAAGCCTGCTCGAGAGCGCCGGCGAGGTCGATCGCCGGGGCGGGGGCCGGGGACGGTGCACGCATCGTCCCAGCGTACCCGCCGCGCTCTTACATTAGGATGACGTGGTCGACCGGGACATCCGCCCCTTGAAGGAGGCTTCGTGAGCGATCCAGCGCGAACGCTCGCCGCGTTCATCCCCCAGGACCGACGCCGGGCGTTGGCCGGCGGCCCGCCCGTCGCGGATCGCGAGCGGGGCGCGACCGCGTTCGCAGACCTGTCGGGGTTCACGGTGCTCACCGAGCGGCTCGCGAACCGGCTGGGTCCGCTGCGGGGAGCCGAGGAGCTGGGCGCCTGGCTCCGGCGCATCTTCGATCCGATGATCGCCTGCGTCGAGGCGGAGGGCGGCAGCGTCCTGGGCTTCGCCGGCGACGCGATCACCTGCTTCTTCCCCGGCGACGACGGGAGCCGGGCGGTGCGCGCCGCGGAACGCATGCAGCAGGAGGTCGCTCGCCTCCACGAGGCGCGGGCAGCCGACGGCGAGCGCGTCGGGGTGCGGCTCAAGGTCGCCATCGCCGTGGGCGAGGTGCGACGCTTCGTCGTGGGCGATCCGGCCCGACGGTCGTGGGACGTGATGGCGGGCGCCACGCTGGTGCGGACCGCCGCGATGGAGGAGAGCGCCAAGCCGGGCGAGGTGATCGTCGACGCCGCCGCGGCCCGGGCCGCCGGGCGCGAGCCGATCGAGATGCGCGGCGACGCGTACGTGCTGCGCGCGGCGGACGACGCGGTCGGCGCCGGCGGCGGGGACGGCTCGGAAGCAGGTGCCGGCTCAGGGGAGGGCGCGGATGCGGAAGCGACCGCCGCTCCCGAGGTGGCGCCGTCGGGCGCCGACGCCTACCGGGACCACGGCGTAGCGCGCCCCGCGGACGACCTCTGGCCCGACGTCGCCACCGCCTCGCCGTGGGCGCCGGAGGTGGCTCGCGAGCGGGTCGCGCACGGCGCTGCGCCGATGGGCGACTTCCGGCCCGCGGGCGCGGTGTTCCTCTCGTTCGGCGGGATCGACTGGGACGGCGATCCGCAGGCCGGAGAGCGGCTGGACCTGTTCCTGCGCCACGTGCAGCGCGAGCTGGACGCTGCGGGAGGCACGCTGGTGCAGGTGACCGTCGGCGACAAGGGCAGCTACCTCTACGCCGCCTTCGGCGCGCCGCGGGCGCACGGGGACGACGCCCGGCGGGCGGTCGCCTGCGCGATGCGGCTGGTGTCGGCGCGCGGTCCCGAGATCGGCCGGGTGGACGGACTGCGGGCCGGCGTGACGTACGGCGCGATGTACACCGGCGCGTACGGCGGCGCCACCCGGACGACGTACGGCGTGCTGGGCCCCAAGACGAACCTCGCTGCCCGGCTGATGAAGCGGGCCGGCGTCGGCGAGGTGCTGTGCGACCCCGAGGCGGCGCGGCGCTCGCGGCGCGCGATCCGATTCAGTGCGCTGCCGGCCGAGACGTTCAAGGGGGTGGGCAAGCCGGTCGCGCTCCATCGGGCGGAACGCGAGGCGACCGAGGAGGAGCGGGGCGCCACCCCGATGTTCGGGCGCGACGCCGAGAGGATCGACGCCAGCGGGCTGATCGTTCAGCTCCGGCACGGCGAGGGCGGCTACCTGCGGTACGAGGGCGAGGCGGGGATCGGCAAGTCGCGGCTGCTGACGTGGATCGCCGAGGCGGCCGTCGCCCGCGGCGTCCAGGCGCTCCGCGGAACGGCGCAGGGCGACGGAAGCGAGGCAGGCTACGCGCTCTGGCGCGCGCCGTTCGCGCAGCTGCTGGACCTGCCGGAGGGACCGGCGGCGGACGCGGTGCGCGAGGCGCTGGCGCGGCGAGGCCAGTCGGCCGACGGCGCGACGGTCGCGGCGATGACCTCGCTTCTGACGCCCGGCGGCGTCGAGGGCACGCGCGACGGCGCGGCGCGCCGTGAGGCGGTCGCCGGCGCCGCGCTGGCGACGCTGGACCACGCGCTGGCCCAGGGTCCGCTGCTGTTCCTGTTGGACGACGTGCACCGGATCGACGAGCGGTCGCGCGATCTGCTGGGTCGGATCGCCCAACGGATGCGGGATCGGCCGCTGGGCGTCGTCGCGGTCGGCCGTCCGACGTCGGCCGCCGCGGCGGAGTCGCTGGACGCGCACCTTCCCGGCCCGGCCCGGCGGCTTTCGGGGCTCGAGGCGGAAGAGTCGCGGATGCTGATCGCGGGAGCGTTGAGCGTCCCCGCGATGGCCGTGCCGTACCCGGTCGCTACGGCGATCCACGAACGGGCGGGCGGGGTTCCGGTCCTGGTCGAGGAGATCGTGCGGGACCTCGTCGAGCGCGACGCGCTCCGCGCCGAGCGCAGCTGGCAGGGCGTCGGCCGCGGGGCGCGCGGGCGCGCGCCGAATCGGGGCGAGGTTCGAGTCACGTTCGACGAGGCCGCTCTACGCGACCTGGAGGGCGGGCTGGACGCGCTGTTGCTGGCCCGGATCGATCGGCTCTCGATCAGCGAGCGCACCGCGATGAAGACCGCCGCGGTGGTGGGCCGGACCGCCGAGCACGACCCCCTGGCCCACCTGCTCGAAAGCGACCCCGCCGCGCTGGACGCGGCCCTCACGCCGCTCGAGAGTCCCGACATGCTCGAGGCGCTCTCCGGCGCGCACCGGTTCCAGCAGACCGTGCTGCACGACGCCGCGTACGAGAACCTGCTGTTCGAGCAGCGACGGACGCTGCACCGCGGCATGAGCGCCTGGTACCTGCAGCGGCTGCAGGCCGGCGAGGAGGTGGACCCGGCGCGGATGGCGTACCACTTCTTCCACGCGACGGAAGGGGAGGACGACCCGGAGCTGGTGCGTCCGGCCCTGGCGGCGCTGGAGAGCCTGGCGGAGCGTCACCGGGCGGCGGGGGCGCACGACGAGGCGCTGGCCGCCCTGAAGAAGGCGGATCGCCTGGTGCCGGACGGCGCGCTCTGGGACGCGGATCGCGCGCGGATCGCCATCCGCGCGGGGTCGCTGCACGAGCGGATGGGACGTCACGGCAGGGCGCGCGACCGGTTCCGGAGCGCGGTCGAGGCTGCCCAGCGGGCGGGCGACGCGGGCCAGGAGGCCGAGGCGCAGAGCGGTCTGGCGCTGCTGGCCCTGCACCTGGGCGAGCTGGACGAGGCGCGGAGCGCGGCCGAGGGGGCCCGCGACCTGGCCGAGGCGGCGGGCGACGACGCGGCGTTGGCCGGCGCCGCCCTCACGGCGGCGCGGGTGGCCGAGACCGCCGGCGACCTGAGCGAGGCCATCCGCCAGGCCCGGATCGCGGTGGCCGGCTGGGAGCGCCTCGGCGACGAGGAGGCGTCGTTGCCGGCCCGCATCCACCTGGGGCGCTCGTGCCTGGCTGCCGGCGACGTGGACGAGGCCGAGCGCTGGCTGACGCCGGCGCTGGCGGCGGCCGAGGCGGCCGGCCGGCCGTACCTCGAGGCGCTCGCCGGATTCGAGCTGGGAGAGATCGCCCGGAGGCGCGGCCGTCCCGAGGAGGCCGAGGCCCGCTTCACCCGCTCGCTGAGCGTGTTCGAGACCCACTCGGCGGCACGAGAGGCGATCCTGGCCGCCCGCGCGCTGGCGGGGCTTGCGCTGGACGCGGGACGGCTGGTGGACGCGGATCGGCGGTTCACGGAGGCGTTCGACGCGGCGCGCGAGCTGGGGGCGACGCCGCACCTCGTCGCGGCCGCGGTCGGGCGCGCGCGGATCGCCTGGATCCGCGGTCACGCCGGCTGGGCGATCGGCATCGTCGAGGCGGCGCGCCACCACCCGTCGCTGGATCCCGAGACCGAACGCGTCGTCCGCGAGGTACGCAGCGAGATCCTCGACCGGCTGGGCGCTCAGGAAGCGTCCGCCCTGGCGGCGGCGTCGGTCACGATGCGGGTCGAGGACGCGCGTGACGCCCCGACCTCGCAGGCCACCCGGTTCGGGCGGGGCGGGCGGCGCTGAGGCTTCGGCGCGGTCAGCCGGTCCGAACGGCGGCCGGCGTCCAGCCCGCCAGAGCGGCGTCGGCGTGCCTTCTGCCCAAGTCGATCAGCTCGTCGACCCGGTCGAACTCGAGGCTGCCCACGCCGTCGGTCGGGTAGCGCACCAGCAGGTCCGCGCCCTGGCCGATCCGCTCCATCAGGTAGTGGCTGTTCAGGCTCGTCGCCTTGGTGAGGGTCGAGAGGATCGAGGGGACGGCCAGGGTGCGCCGCGAGCGCGGCAGCAGGCGCTGCGCCAGGACCGACCAGCCCGACAGCTCGTCGGGAAAGGCGTAGCGCTGACCGCCGCGCTCGTGGCCGTAGGCGTTCGACGCGATCATCGGACCGTCTCCGAAGCGCTCGCGGGCCAGATCGACCGGGAAGTTGTTCATCACGCCGCCGTCGACGATCAGGTCGCCGTCGTCGACGATGGGCGAGAACACGCCCGGGATCGCGCTGCTGCCCCGGATCGCCCGCCAGAGGGGCCCGCGGTCGAACAGCCACGGCTCGGCGCGGCTCAGGTTCGCCGCCACGCAGAAGAACGGCGTGGGCAGGTCCTCGATCAGGGCGTCGCGGAACATCTCGCGCAGCATCTCGGTCAGCCCGCGCGAGCGGGCGATCGAGACGATCGGGAGCGTGCGGTCCACGATGCGCTTGGGGTCGCCGAACCGTCGCGCGGAGGCTTCGGCGAACGCCGCCGAGCGGGAGATCGCGTAGCCGCCGCCGACCAGCGACCCGATGCTGGTCCCCGCCACGGCGTCGATCTCGAGGCCCGCCGCCTCGATCGCGGCGAGCAGGCCGATGTGCACGTAGCCCCGGGCGCCGCCGCCGGAGAGCACCAGAATCCGTCCTTGGCCGGTGATGCGGCGGGCGGCGCGCCTGAGCTCGCCGGCGTCGCCCAGGCGCACGTGGTGGTGCGCGCGGGGCCGGACCCGGTCCAGCCACGCGGCCGTACCCGACGGGGTCTCGGTCCCGTCGGGCCGGAGGAGCAGCAGCTCGGTCGGCGTATCCGGCGCCAGCGCCCGGACGCGCGCCGCGACGGCGTCGGCCGTGAGCGCACGCGCCGTGTCCGCGACGAGCACCACCCGGTCGGCCTGACGCACGCAGCGCTCGTTCCACGGCGTCCAGCGGTCGTCGGCGACGTAGAGCAGATGCGCATGGGCGCGTTCCTGACGATCGAGCCAGTCGCCCAGCACCAGCGCGGCGGCCTCGCCCCGGGCGGCGTCGGCGACGTCCGGCAGGTCGAACGCCCTCTCGATCGCGTCGCGGTCGACGAGCTCGGCGCCGCCATGATGCGCGAGGCCGCCGGCGATCCCCGCCGCCACCTTCGCCAGCGGAACCCCGTCGGTGAGCCCGAGCAGGGCGAAGGTGCGCGGCGGCCTGCCGCGCCCCCGGCCGTCCTCGCGCCGTTGGCCACGCTCCGCCACGACGCGCGCCAGCCGCGTCATGAACGGCGCGTGACGCTCGGCCACGTCGGGCGGCACCCGAACCAGCCGGGTGTCGCGCAGCGCGCGGGCGGTGGCGGTGCGCGCGCTTCCCAGCAGCATCGAGGTCTCGCCGGTGCTCTCGCCCGGAGCGACCTCGCCCACGACGCGCGGCGTCTCGTCCTCTCGGCCCGCCGCAGGACGCGTCCGCTCCAGCCGAAGCCGTCCGGAGACCACGAGGTAGACGGCGTCCCCCGGGTCGCCTTGCGTGAACAGCGTCTCGCCGCCCGCGAGCTCGATCCACGCCAGGTCCGCCTCGAGCCGTGCCACCTCGGGTGCCTCGCGGACGTCGAACCAGTCGTGCAGCAGCGGGGCCAGGTGCGTGCGCCTCAGTCGCGGACGCATCGCCTCCTCGAGTCGCTCGAGCAGGACGGGATGCCGCTGCACGAGCGTCGTGAACGCCGCGGCGGGGAGGCGCTGCAGCGTGGCGTCCTCGGTCGCCGCGACGGTCGCCGACCGTGGTCGCCCGGTGAGGAGAGCCGTCTCGCCCAGCGGGGCCGGCGGCGTCAGCGTGTCGATGGCGGCGCTGCGCCCGTCGCGGTCGACGCGCACCTCGAGGCGCCCCTCCACGAGCAGGTACATCGCGTCGCCCGGGTCGCCTTGCAGGAAGAGCGGCTCGCCGGCGGGAACGCGCACCAGCGACGACGCCCGCTCGAGCGCGGCCAGGGTCTCGTCGTCCAGACCTTCGAAGAGCGGAGCGTTCGCGAACGCGAGGGGATGGTCGCCGGACATCGGTCCTCCAGGTCGGCCGTCGCGCGGGAGTGCATGACGCAGCGCACGACGGAGCGCATGACGGGGTGCGCGAAATCTACCATTCGACCGGGGAGCGCGACGAATCACGCTCCCCGGGGATGCGGCGACGACCGGGCCCGAGCGGCTCGCTCAGCGTGGCGGGTAGACCGGGACCTCCAGCATGCGGCCGCCGTGGCCGGCGAGCGCCGCGGCGCGGAACGCACGGGCGATCGCCTCGGGCGAGATCCAGCCGCCGGGGCCGGGGTCGGGGAGGTGCTCGCGGCTGGTGCGGGTATCCACCGTGCCCAGCGGCGTCACGATCGTGACGACGACCGACGTGCCGGCCAGCTCCGCGTCCAGCGAGCGCAGCATCGTCGCTCCCGCGCCCTTCGCGGCGGAGAACAGGGCCGCTCCCGGCACGCCGCCCTGGAACGCCTGACGCGCGCCGATGGCGCCGACGAACGCCTCTTCGCGCGCCTTCAGGTGCGGAAGGAACGCCCGGAGCGTGTGGAACAGGGTCCGCACGTTGCTGTCGAACGCGAGATCGAACGCGCCGTCCTCGACCTCCTCGAGCCGGCCGGGCACGACCTCGCCGACGAGGTGCACCAGGCCGTCGATGCGGCCCATGCGCTCGAGCGCGGAGGACGCGGCCCGCTCCGCGCTCGCGGCGGTCAGCAGGTCCTCCTCGATCGCGCGGGTCGCGTACGAGTCCGCCCGGGCGCGAATCCGGATCACGTCTCGGTCCACCAGGATCGGGCGGGCCCCGGCCTCGGCGAACACCTCTTCGACCGCGCCGGCGACGGCGCCGCCGGCGCCGGTGATCACGATCGCCTTGTCTTTGAGCGTCTTCATGACTCTCCTTCGCAGGACTGCGTGGACCTGAAGCTGTAACGCGCTGGACGCCGCTCCCGCGGTCGTTCCGGCCGCTTCGTCGTCGCCCGGGCGGCCGCCTCGCTCAGGATCCTGCTACGGGGCCGGCGGCGGCGACCGCGTCCGTCACGTCGCCCTCGAAGCGCTCGAAGTTGCGGCGGAACATGGTGGCCAGCTCGGTGGCCTGAGCGTCGTAGGCGTCCGTGTCGCTCCACGTCCCCCGCGGATCGAGCACCTCCTTCGGCACGCCGGGGCAGGAGACGGGGACGTGGAGCCCGAACGCGGCGTCCTGCCAGGTCTCGACCCGGTCGAGGCGGTGGTCCAGCGCGGCGTCCAGCATGGCGCGGGTGTACGAGATCGACATGCGCTTGCCGGTCCCGTACGGACCGCCGGTCCAGCCGGTGTTCACCAGCCAGCCGTGGGAGCCGTGCTCGCGCATCTTGTCGGTCAGCAGCCGGGCGTACTCGACCGGCCTGCGCGGCATGAACGGCGCGCCGAAACAGGCGCTGAACGTCGCTTCGGGTTCGGTGACGCCCCGCTCGGTGCCGGCCAGCTTGGCGGTGTAGCCCGAGAGGAAGTAGTACTCGACCTGCTCTGGCGTCAGCTTCGCGATGGGGGGAAGCACCCCGAAGGCGTCGGCGGTGAGGAACACGATGTCGGTCGGATGGCCGGCGTAGCCGACCATGCTGGCGTTCCCGATGTGGCTGATCGGGTAGCCGGCCCGCATGTTCGCGGTCTTCGTGGTGTCCTCGAGGTTCACGCGGCGCGTCTCGGGATCGACGACGACGTTCTCGAGGATCGTGCCGAAGCGCCGGGTCGTGCGGTAGATCTCGGGCTCCGCCTGGGCCGAGAGGTGCTCGATCTTGGCGTAGCAGCCCCCCTCGAAGTTGAACACCCCATGCTCCGACCAGCCGTGCTCGTCGTCGCCGATGAGCGTGCGGTCGGGGGTCGCCGAGAGGGTGGTCTTGCCGGTGCCGGAGAGGCCGAAGAACACCGCGACCTCGTCGTCGGGGCCGACGTTGGCGCTGCAGTGCATCGGCATCACGCCGCGCTCGGGGAGCTCGAAGTTCATCATGCTGAACGCGGACTTCTTCATCTCTCCCGCGTACTCGGTCGCTCCGATCAGGACCATCCGCTCGGTCAGGTTCATCGCCACGACCGTCTCGCCGCGCGTCCCCATCGTGGCGGGATCGGCGGCGAAGCTGGGGACGTTCACGATCGTGTAGGCGGGCTCGTGCCGCTCGAGCGCGCGGCGGGTGGGCCGCACGAACATGTTGCGGATGAACAGCGAGTGCCAGGCGTACTCGGTGACGACGCGCACCGGCACCCGGAACGAAGGGTGCGTCCCGACGAACACGTCCTGCACGAACAGGTCGCGTTCGCGCGTCGCGTCGAGGATGCCGCGCTTGACGTTCGCGAACTGGTCCGGCCGCATCGGCTGGTTCACCGGTCCCCAGTCGACGGTGTCCTCGCTGCGGGCGTCGCGCACGACGTACTTGTCCTTGGGCGAGCGCCCGGTGTACCTGCCGGTGTCGACCGCGAGCGGGCCGAGATGCACCAGCGTGCCCTCGTCGCGGGTGAGGGCCGCCGTGTAGAGCTCCGGCGTGGTGAGGTTCCAGTGCACCGTGCCGGCGCTCTGGATGCCGAGCGACTCGAGCGATTCGGGCTTGGCGTAATGGCCGACGTGGTTCATGCCACCTCCCGGTGGGTCCGCCGAAGAGTGCGGCCGGCCGGCCGCGTTCGAGCCGCCGGGCGACCGGTCGGACGTCCTATCGACGCTACCCGACCGGATGGGGGACGCGGGTCCTTGTGCGGGGCGACCCGCGGGGGTCCCGCGCCCTCACGGGGTGTCGGGCCCCGCGAGAAGGTCCTTCGAGAGCCAAGCGCTGCTGGGGAGGAGCACGCGATCGACGACGTAGAGCACGCCGTTGCCGGTCACGATGCCGTCGCCGGCGAGGCGCACGCCTCCTACGCGGACGCGGTCGCCCTGGTCCTGGACGGCGAGCTGCGTGCCTTCGAGCGTCGTCACGGCGTCGAGCCTGCGGATCGCGGTGATGGGCGACGCACCCATGACCAGGTGATGGCGCACGATGAGGTCGAGGGCGCCGCGGTCGCGGAGCAGGATCTCGCGGACCTGCGGGTCGAGGCGGGCCATGGCGGCGTCGCTGGGGGCGAAGAAGGTGAGCCGCACCGGTCCGGCGAGCTGGTCCAGCAGGCCGGACGTGTCCAGCAGCTCGGTGATCTCGGCCAGCCGGGGCTGCTCGCGCACGGCGTCGGCGAGGGTGGCGGGCCGGTCCTGGGCCGACGCGAGCGCGCCGAGGGCCAGGAAGAGGGCGAGGGCGAGAAGGGGGATGCGAGGGTGGTGTCGAGTCATTCGGATTCGTTCCTCCGGAGAGCAAGGTAGCAGACCGCCGCTCCCCGGGGGAGCCGTGTCACGTCGTCCAGGGTTGACGTAGATACCCCTCGGGGGTATACCATCGGTCGCGACCGAGAGAAGCCGTCTCGAAAGGAGCACCGCATGTTCTTCAAGCACTTCTACGATTCCGACCTCGCCCAGGGCAGCTACCTGATCGGCTGCCAGGCCAGCGGCGACGCCATCGTCGTCGACGCCCGCCGCGACGTCGACGTGTACCTCCGCGAAGCCGCCGCGCAGGGGCTCGTGATCACCGACGTCACCGAGACCCACATCCACGCCGACTACCTCTCCGGCAGCCGGGAGCTGGCCCGGCGGACCGGCGCCCGCCTGTGGCTCAGCGACATGGGCGACGCCGACTGGAAGTACCGCTTCGACGGGCGGCCGCTGCGTCACGACGACGAGATCCGCGTCGGCAACGTCGTGGTCCGCGCGGTGCACACGCCCGGTCATACCCCCGAGCACCTGTCGTTCCTGGTCACCGACGGCGCCACCACCGACCAGCCCATGATGATGCTGACCGGCGACTTCGTCTTCGTCGGCGACGTCGGCCGGCCCGACCTGCTCGACGAGGCGGCCGGCGGCGTCGACACCCGCTTCGCGGGCGCCAAGGACCTGTTCGCCAGCCTCCGCGACCGCTTCCTGAGCCTTCCCGACCACGTCCAGGTGTGGCCCGCCCACGGCGCCGGCTCCGCCTGCGGCAAGGCGCTGGGCGCCGTGCCGACGACCACCGTCGGCTACGAGCGCACCACCGCCTGGTGGGCCGACCACGTCGCCAACGGCGACGAGGCCGCGTTCGCCGACGCGCTGCTCGAAGGCCAGCCGGACGCGCCCCTCTACTTCGGGCGGATGAAGCGCTGGAACAAGGAAGGCCCCGCCCTGCTTGGCGAGCGCGACACGCCGACGCGCCTCGACGCCGCAGGCGTCGCCCAGCGCCTGGCCGAGAAGCGCATCCTGTTCCTGGATACCCGCACGATGGCGGAGTGGAACGAGGACGCGGTCCAGAACGCGCTGTTCGTGCCGTTCGGAAGCAACTTCGCGACCTACGCGAGCTACGCGATCGACCCCGAGCGCGACGAGCAGGAGATCGTGGTGCTGGCCGCCGACGCCGAACAGGCCCGCATCATGCGCGACAAGCTGGCCTGGACCGGGATCGACCGCTTCGCCGGGTTCGTCGACACGCTCGCGCCGTTCGAGCGGGAGCCGGTCGATCTCGTCTCGCCCGCCGAGCTCGAGCGGATGGACGACGCCGTGGTCCTCGACGTGCGCACCGCCAGCGAGTACCAGGGCGGGCACCTCGACGGAGCGCTGCAGCTCCACGCCGGCCGCGTACGATGGAACCTGGACCGGCTCCCCAGCGACGCCACGATCGTGGCGCACTGCCAGACGGGCGGCCGCAGCGCCGTCGCCGCCGCGATCCTGCGCCGTCACGGCTTCGCCGACGTCAAGGAGCTCGAAGGCAGCTACGAAGGCTGGACGGCGTTCCAGAAGAGCGCCACCGCGACGACCGCGGCCCCGGCCTGATCACGACGCTCTCTGCGGCCGGGCGGAGCGTCCGCCCGGCCGCGCCCATGGAGGCACCATGACCACACGAACCGCACCCTACGAAGACATCGATCCGTACGAGCTGATCCGCCGCGTCGACGAAGCCGACGCGACCGTCATCGACGTCCGCGAGCCGTGGGAGTATCAGCGCGGCCACGTCCCGGGCGCCGTCCTGATCCCGATGGGCGACGTGCCCGAGCGCATCGACGAGATCCCCGACGGCGCGGTCCTGGTGTGCGCCACGGGCAACCGCTCCGGCCACGCCTGCGCCTGGCTGGCGGCCCAAGGCAAGCGCGACCTCGCGAACCTGGCAGGAGGCACGCAGGGCTGGACGCTGCATGGCCTCGACGTCGAGTAGCGTCCCGGACGGGCGCGCACCGCGCCGCGCCCCCACGCCGCGCCTCGAGCGGCTGCTCCCGATCGTCGGCACCCTCCGGCGCTACGACCGTGAGGACCTGGCCGGCGACCTGACCGCCGGCCTGGTCACCGCGGTGATGCTCGTCCCGCAAGGCATGGCGTACGCGCTGCTGGCAGGCCTTCCGCCCGTCGTCGGGCTGTACGCCGCCACCGTCCCGCTGATCCTCTACGCGCTGTTCGGGTCGTCGCGTCAGCTGGCGGTCGGCCCGGTCGCGATCGTCTCGCTCCTGACCCTCGCCGGCGTGGGCGCGCTGGCCGAGCCCGGCAGCGCCGAGTTCGTCGCGCTGGCCGCCGCGCTGATGGCGATGGTGGGCGTGATGCAGGCCGGCCTGGGCCTGTTGCGGGCCGGCTTCGTCGTGAACTTCCTCTCGCACGCCGTCATCAGCGGCTTCACCAGCGCCGCCGCGCTGGTGATCGGGCTCAGTCAGCTCAAGCACCTGCTGGGCGTCGACCTGCCGCGCGAGGAGAACGTGTTCGTGCTGCTGGCGCACGCCGCCGGCGAGGTGGGGCGCACGCACGCCGCGACGCTCGCGATCGGACTCGCCTCGGTCGCCGTGCTGCTGATCGGCAAGCGGCTGGCCAAGCGCTTCCCGACGCCGCTGCTGGTCGTCGTCGCGTCCAGCCTGGCGGTGTGGGGCCTGGGCCTCCACGAGCGCGGCGTCGCCATCGTCGGCGAGGTGCCGGCGGGACTGCCCGGCTTCGCGCTGCCGCAGCTCGGAGGGGGTGCCCTCGCCTCGCTCCTGCCCGTCGCCGCGACGATCGCGTTCGTCGGCTTCATGGAGTCGGTGGCGGTGGCCAAGGCGATCGCCGCCAAGCACCGCTACAAGGTCGACGCGAACCGCGAGCTCGTCGGGCTGGGCCTGGCCAACCTCGTCGGCGCGTTCTTCCGCGGCTACCCCGTCACCGGCGGGTTCAGCCGCAGCGCCGTGAACGACCAGGCCGGCGCCCGGACGCCGCTGGCGGGGATCGTCACGGCCGTGCTGATCGGCCTGACGCTGCTGTTCCTGACCGACCTGTTCACCTACCTCCCCAACGCCGTGCTGGCCGCGATCGTGATGGTCGCCGTGTTCGGCCTGATCGACGTGAAGGAGCCGGTGCACCTGTTCCGCCTCAAGAAGGTCGACGCGCTCACCCTGGGCGTCACCTTCCTGACCACCCTGACCCTGGGCGTCGAGACCGGCATCCTCACCGGCGTCGGCTTCTCGCTGCTGGTGTTCGTCGCGCGCAGCGCCTGGCCGCACACCGCCGAGCTGGGCTGGCTCCCGGACGAGCGCGTGGTGCGCAACGTGCGTCGCTACCCCCAGGCGCGCACCTGGCCGGACCTGTACCTGACGCGGCCCGACGCCAGCCTCTACTTCGCGAACATGGCCGCGCTCGAGACCCAGCTGAACGACGTCGTCGCCGACCGCCCCGAGCTGCGTGCCGTGGTGCTGGACTTCTCCGGCGTGAACGACGTCGACGCGGTCGCGATCGACACGCTCCAGGACCGCATCGACGCCTTCGCGGGGCAGGGGATCGAGGTCCACCTGGCCGGCGTCAAGGGGCCGGTCCGCGACCTGCTGGCCAAGGCCGGCTGGAACGAGCGCTACGGCGAGCGCATCGCGCACCTCTCGGTCCGCCACGCGTTACGGGCGTTGGGGGCGCGCCTGGACGCGGACGCCGCGGACGCGGCGGCCGAGCGCGCAGCGACGCCGTGAGCGATCGCTTCGGACCGATCGAGCCCGCCGAGCGCACGCCCGCCGCCGTCCTCGCGGCGCTGCGCGCAGGCAACGCCCGCTACGTCGCGAATCGCGGACGCCACCCGCACCAGGCGCCGGACGACCGCGCCGCGCTGATCGGAGATCAGCGGCCGATCGCCGCCGTGCTGGGCTGCTCCGACGCCCGCGTCCCGCCCAGCGTGATCCTGGACCAGGGGCTGGGCGACCTGTTCGTCGTGCGCGTCGCCGGCCACGTGCTGGGCGACGAAGTCGTCGCCAGCGTGCGGTTCGCCGTCGTCCAGCTCGGCGTCCCGGTCGTGCTCGTGCTGGGGCACGAGGGCTGCGGCGCCGTCGGACTCGGGCTCGACGCGGTCCGCGCCGGCGAGGACCCGACCGCCCCGCTGATCCGCGAGATCGCCCCCGCCGCGCGTGCCGCATGGAGCGCGTGCGGCGGGGAGCGGCGGGCGTGCGCCCTGGCGGACGCGGTCCGGCGGCACGCGCGCGGGACCGCCGCCGCCCTTCGGGACGACGCCCTGCTCGCGCCGCACGTCGCCGCTGGCGACCTCTGGATCGGCTCCGCCGTCTACCGCATGGACAGCGGCCGCGTCGACGCCCTGGACGGCGCCGGGCCGGCCTGACGCGCCTCCTGGCGGGCGGGCCGCGCGTGCGACCGTGCGTGCTACGTTCGAGCGCGTGAGCCGCCGCCCCGCCGCCCCGCTCAGGCTCGCCGCGCCCCGCCTGGCGGACATCTCGGCCGGAGTCGGCGTCGCCATGATCGCGCTGCCGCAGGCGCTCGCGTACGCCGAGCTGGCCGGCATGCCTCCCGTCACCGGCCTGTGGGCGATCGTTCCCGCCCTGCTCCTGGCCGCTCCGTTCCTCTCCGCCAAGGAGCTGCAGGTCGGTCCCGTCGCGACCACCAGCCTGCTGGCGTTCGGGACCCTCTCCGCCCTGGCCGCGCCGGGCAGTCCCGAGTGGGTCGGCCTGGCGGCGCTGCTGGCGCTGCTGGTGGGCGCGATCCGCATCGCGATCGGCCTGCTGGGGTGGGGGCGCCTGGCGTACCTGCTCTCGCGCCCGGTCCGCATCGGGTTCCTGAACGGCGCCGCCGTCCTGATCGCCGTTTCGCAGCTGCCCGCCGCGCTGGGCGTCGAGGCGCGAGGCGGCGTGATGGCCGGCGCGTGGGAGGCCGTCACGTCGCCCGGCGCGTGGCGGCCCGCCGCGCTGGCGTTCGCGCTGGGCACGATCGTCGTGGTGCAGCTCGCCCGGCGTCTCCACCCGCTGATGCCGGGCGTGCTGGTGGCCGTCGTCGGGTCGCTGGCGATCGCCGCCTGGAGCGGATACGGCGGGCCCGTCGTCGGCGGGATCGCCGACGCCTGGCCGCGGCCGCGCCTGGACCTGCCCTGGTCGTCGGCGCCGCGGCTGGTCGTCGGCGCGCTGGTGCTGGCGCTCGTCGGATTCGGGGAGGCCGCCTCGATCGGGCGCGACCTGGCGGCCCGCGCCCGAAGGCCGTGGAATCCGGATCGCGAGTTCGTCGCGCAGGGCGTCGCGAACCTGGGCGCCGGGCTGTTCGGCGGGTTTCCGGTCGGCGCGAGCTTCTCGCGCAGCGCGGTGAACCGGATGGCCGGCGCCGGCTCGCGCTGGAGCGGCTTCGTGACCGGACTGACGCTGCTCGCGCTCCTGCCCGCGGCGTCGCTGCTGGCGCCCCTGCCCAAGGCCACCCTGGCCGGCGTGATCCTGGCGGCGATCGCCTCGCTCATCCGGCCCGGCGACGTGATCACCGTGCTGCGCGCCAGCCGCTCGCAAGGGGTGATCGCGGCGGCGACGTTCGCGCTCACGCTGGCGCTGGCGCCGCGGATCGACGAGGCGGTCCTGATCGGTGTCCTGCTGGCGGCCGGTCAGCACCTGCGCCGCGAGCAGCACCTCCGCATCGAGACCGCGCACGTCGGCGAGACGCTCTACGTGATTCCGCGCGGCGTGCTCTGGTACGGCAGCGCCCAGCGGTTCGAGGAGGCGGTCCCGGACCTCCTGGCCGCGCACCCGGAGGCGGACGCGCTGGTCGTCGACCTGACGGGCTGCGGCCGCGTGGACTGGTCGGCCGCCGCGTCGATCCGCGAAGCGCTCGAGGACGCCGAGGCGGCCGGCATGCACGTCCGCCTCACGGGCGTGCCGGTCCACGCGCGACGCTGGCTGGATACCGTCTGGAGCGACGTGCCCGTGGATTGAGCCGACGCCTCGGGGTCGCTGGACGTACGCGGGCGCGGCGCCGAGCGCGTGCGGTACAACGGCGATCATGGACGAGCTCCGCTTCGGAACCGACGGCTGGCGCGACCGCATCGGCGAGCGCTTCACCACCGCGAACGTACGCCGGGCCGCGCACGCCACCGCCGGCTGGCTGGCCGGCGCCGGAGCGGGCAGCGTGGTGGTGGCGCACGACACCCGCTTCGGCGGCCCCATGTTCGCCCGCGCCGCGGCCGACACGCTCGCGGCCAACGGGCTCGAGGTGCACCTGGCGCAAGGCCCGCTCCCGACGCCGGTGCTGTCGTTCGCCGTGCGCCACCTGGGCGCGGACGCCGGGGTGATGCTGACCGCCAGCCACAACCCGCCGGCCTGGAACGGCTACAAGCTCAAGGGCGCGTACGGCGGCACCGCCACGCAGGACGCCTACCGCGAGGTCGCGGCGCGCGTGGCGCAGGTACGCCCCGAGGACGTTCCCGACGCCGGTCCGGACGCGCCGGCGCCCCACCCGCTGGACGTGCGGGACGCCTACTTCGCCCATCTCGCGACGCTTCTCGACCTGGACACGCTGCGGTCGCTGCGGGGACGGCTGGTCCACGACGCGATGGGGGGCGCCGCCGCGGGCTGGATGGCGGGGTTCGCGCGCCACGCCGGGCTGGCGCTGGAGGTCGAGGAGCTCCGGGCGGAGCCCGACCCGATGTTCCACGGAGCGCACCCCGAGCCGATCCCCGCGCACATGGGACCGGCGCTGGAACGGATGGCGCGCGGCGACGCGCTCCTGGGCATCGCGACGGACGGCGACGGCGATCGCCTGGCCGCCGTGCTGCCTGGCGGACGGCCGGTGAACTCGCACGAGATCTTCGCCCTGCTGCTCGATCAGCGCCTCCGCGCCGGCGCTCGCGGCCGTGTCGTCAAGACCGTCACGGTCGCGCGCCTGGTCGAGCGCATCGCGGCCGCCCGCGGCGTGCCGGTGACCGAGACGCCGGTCGGGTTCAAGTGGCTGGTGGACGAGATGCTGCGTGGCGGGGTGCTGATCGCGGGCGAGGAGTCGGGCGGCATCGGCGTGCCCGAGCACCTTCCCGAGCGCGACGGGATCGCGAACGGATTCCTGCTCTTGCAGGCGCTGGCCGAGGCCGGGGCCGAGGAGCGGGCCGCGATCCGGGGCGACGACGCGGCGGACGAAGGTGGACCGCTGGCGGCGCGGCTGGAGGCGCTGCAGCGGGAGGCGGCGTGGCGGCACCACTACGACCGGGCCGACCTGTCGCTGCGCGACGAGGCGGCGCTACAGCGCGTGATGGACGCGTTGTCGGCCGATCCGGAGCGGTTCGCCGGCCGCGACGTCGTCACGGTGGAGCGGCGGGACGGCGTGAAGCTGAACCTGGCCGGGCGCGCCTGGCTGCTGATCCGCGCCAGCGGCACGGAGCCGCTGCTGCGGCTGTACTGCGAGGCGCAGTCGCCGGAGGAGGTGCGGGGGCTGCTCGCGGACGCGGAGCGGTTCGTTCGGACGGCGGCGGGCTGAGCGCCGGCACGGCCGCGCCGCCGGCCGCGCCGCCGCCCCCGGCGCCCCCGCGGCCCCGGAGCCTCGTCCTCCGCCGAGGCGTCCTCCGACTTCGGATGGATGCACCTCGCCCGGCGCCGCTCTAGAGTGCGGGCATGAGGAGGCACTACCCATGAGCGATTCCCGCAAGCCCAGCCGCGAGGGCGAAGGCCCCGACCGCAACGGACCGCAGGGCAACGGACCGCAGCGCAACGGCCGCGACCGCGGTACGGATCGAGCGATTCTCCCGATCATCCTCATCGCTGCGGGCGTGCTGCTGCTGCTCAGCCGGATCGGCGTGTTCGACTGGAGCCTGGCGCTGGGCGTGCTGGAGCTGTGGCCGCTGCTGCTCATCGCGATCGGCGTCGACATCCTGACGCACGGTCGCTACCGCCTGATCGTGGTGATCGCGACCGTCGCGATCGGGGCGCTGCTCTGGCGCGCTCCGGGCTGGGTGCCCGGCGTCGCCGGTCCGGCCGAGACGCGCAGCATCGCCTACGCGCTGGAGGACGCCAGCGCCGCCGAGATCGAGCTCCACCACGGCGTGGGCCGGCTGTCGCTGGACGCCCTGCCCGAAGGGGATTCCCAGGTCGTCGCCGGCACGATCGCGACCGGACGGGGCGAGAGCCTGGACGCGTCGTACCGCATCGACGGCGACGTGGCCGAGGTCGAGATCGCCTCGGAGCAGCGCGGGCCGAGCTTCAACATCGACGGCAGCCGGCGCTCCTGGGATCTGGACCTCACGCGCGAGGTGCCGATCGACCTGACGATCGATACCGGCGTGGGCGAGTCGGAGCTGCGCCTCAGGGACGTGCGGCTCAGCGACTTCGACCTCGACGCGGGCGTGGGCGAGGTCCGCGTGACGCTGCCGACCGTCGGCGGCTACTCGGGCGAGATCGACGCCGGCGTGGGCACGGTCCACCTGCGCATTCCGCGCTCCGTCGAGGTGCGCATGCAGGTCGAGACCGGCTTGGGCGGCGTGGACGTGCGCGGCACCTGGACCCGCGAGAACGATCGCTACCTGAGCTCCGGCTGGCAGGACGCCGCTCCGTCCGAGCGCGTCGAGCTGCGGATCTCCGGCGGCGTGGGCGAGATCACCGTCGAGCGGATCGACTGACCCAGGGCCGACGAACGCCGACGTGGGAGGAGGGCCGCGACCGCGGCCCTCCCCTCTGTGCGTTCGAACGCCCCGAGCGTGGCGGTCAGGCGTCCCGCACCAGGAACGCCACCAGCGTCCGCGGCCCGTGCACGCCGGCGACGCGGATCAGCTCGATGTCGCTCGTCGCGCTGGGCCCGCTGATCCAGGTGAGGGGCGCGCCGGCCGCGACCGCGTCGTGCAGGCGCGCCACCGCTTCGGGCACCAGCCCGACGACGCGGCTGGCCGGCACGACGCAGAGGTGCACGTCGGGCACCAGCGTCGCCGCCCGCCGTCCCTGCCCCGGCCCGCCGTCCAGCACGATCGAGCCGGTGTCGGCGACCGCCACGGCACAGCCCGTGAGCGTCGCGTCGGCGTCGTCCAGCACGGTCGGATCGGCGTCGTCCGGGACCCGGACGCGGCCTTGGGCGGCCGCGATCCAGGCGTCCGGCGCTCCCTCGGGAACGACCACGCGTCGCGCGCGCCGGCGCGTCAGCTCGGCGCTCAGCACGCTCGCCAGGTCGCCAGCACGGGTCCGGACGACGTCCACGCCGTAGTCCACCAGCCGCGCTTCGAGCAGGTCCAGGCGGGCGGCGGCGTCCAGGTCGTCGCCTTGCCGGTACTCCCGGGCCAGGGCGGCGTGCGCGGCCTGCGGATCGTCGTCGCGCACCTCCGCCGTGGCGCGAGCGACCCGCTCCAGCACGATCCTCCGCGCGTCGTCGCTCACGTGCCTTCCTTCCCGCGTGCGCGCCACCAGGCGCGGAACGACGTGCGCGGGACGGGGCGCAGATCGCGTGCGTCGCTCCAGCCGGCCAGCGGCCCGGGCAGGCCGCGCAGTACGCCGTTCTTGACGAACGGCGCCTGGCCCAGCCTCGCCAGCCGCTGGGCCGCCTCGTAGCGCGACGGAGAGGCGAACACGCGCGCTGCGACGCGGAGGGCGGCGTCCTCGAGCGAGCTCGCGGGCAGTACGCTTCGGGACCTGCGCTCCTCGACCCCTCGGCGGCGCATCTCGACGAGGATCGTGGGGATGTCGATCGCGACCGGGCAGACCTCGTAGCAGGCGCCGCAGAGCGTGCTGGCGTACGGCAGCTCGGCGTCGTGCGGCCCGTTCCGCAGCTGGGGGTTCAGGATCGCCCCGATCGGGCCGGGGTAGACGCTGCCGTAGGCGTGGCCGCCCACGCGCTCGTACACCGGGCAGACGTTCAGGCAGGCGCTGCAGCGGATGCAGCGCAGCGTCTCGCGCCCGACGTCGTCGCGAAGCGTCAGGCTGCGGCCGGCGTCGAGCAGCACCAGGTGGAAGGCGCGCGGTCCGTCGCCGTCGCGCACGCCGCTCCAGAAGCTGGTATACGGGTTCATCCGCTCGGCCGTGCTGCTGCGCGGCAGCAGCTGCAGGAACACCT
>CAZLQH010000032.1:0-23556 GCA_964561595.1 uncultured bacterium
GGTCCTGGTAGAGCTGCGCCGAGTACGGCAGCGCCTCGGGCGCCGCGTAGCCGGCCACGAGCGGATTCTCCAACACGTGCAGGAAGGTGACGGAGGAGCCGAGCCTGCGCGCCAGCTCCAGCCCCTTGCGGGTCGCCTTGCGCGCGCACCCGCTCCCGTCGGTCGGCATCAGGATACGGTCGTACACGTCGTACCTCCCCGGCCGGCCGTCGCCGGCCCGATCAACGTTCCTTGCGTATCTCCAGCATTGCACGCTGGGCACGGGCTGCCGGTGCACCGCCGACGACACGTCGTGTGGGACATCGACCGACATGACGCCGAGCGCGTCGTGGTGTCCTTAGGTCGGCCCGGGGCGCGGAACACTCCGCGACGTTGGGCCGACGGTCCCCGTGGCGTCCCCCGGCAGCCCGCAGCCACGGGGACCGTCGTCTGTCGAGGTCGGGCGGCTCAGCGGGGTCGCGACGCGTCGCCAGGGGTCGAGGCGCTCAGCGTCGCGGTCAGGCCCGACGCCAGGCGCAACGCCGCACCGGGATCGCGCGGCGCCTCCCCTCCACGCCGCGTGCCGGACAGCGGCCTGGCGCAGGCCGGAAGCGACGCGCCATCGGCCGTGAATCCGAACACCTGCAGCGTTCCGCCGCTCAGGCCGAAGCTCTCGATCAGCTCGGCGATCTCGTCCGTGCCCGGTCGGTCGACGCCTACGACCAGCGCCGACGGTCGGCCCAGCCGCACCACCCGGCCAGCCGCGCGCACGTGCGCCTCGATCCCGATTCGACGGAGCGCCCGAGCCAGACGCAGGGCCGGGGCGCGGGCAGGACCGCCGGGATCTCCGTACACGATCAGGACGGTCATGGCGACCTCCTCCCCGGACGCCCCCCTCGGCGATACCGCTCGGCGACCGTTGACGCGACGGTAGCCGCCCACCTGCGAGCTGGCGGACGGCCCCCTCCCGACCAGAGCGTCGGAGATCACCCGACCGCTCGCGCCGGAGCGCGCGAGACGGACGGCCTCGGGCGGGCTCCGGGCCGCGTGCTACCTTGGCCGCACGAGACGACGATGCGCGGCCGCGCCGCCGGCGCCCAGCGGCCCGACCCGCGGCGTCGGAACGGTCGCGATCAGGAGGTAGCGCGATGAGGATCCTTCACCCCACCGACTTCTCCAAGACGGCCGAGAAGGCCCGCAGCCTGGCGCTCAAGCTGATGCGGCGGACCGACGGCGACCTCCATATCGTGCACGTGCAGCAGCGCTTCGAGACCGACACGCACAAGTTCCTTCGGCCCGGAATGGATACGCTCAACCCGGAGCTCGTCCGGCGCGTGGACGAGGAACGGGCCGCCGAGGTCCGGCGCATTCAGGAGCGCCTCCGGCACCTCTCCGGCGACGGCGGCGACTGGGAGCTGCGCTGGGGCAACCCGGTGCGCGAGCTCCTGGACGCGGAGAAGGGATTCGACCTCGTCGTCATGGGCGCGCACGGCGCCAACCGACTGGACGCGTTCTTCCTGGGCGGCACGGCGGGTCGTCTGGTGCGGCGCAGCCGCATTCCGGTGCTCACCGTCCGCGACGAGGCCAAGGACCCCGACATGCACCGGATCCTGCTGGCGACCGACTTCGGCGACGCCAGCCGGCACGCCTGGGAGACCGTCGAGCCGTGGACGCGGCACGGGATCGAGACGGTCCTGGCGCACGTGGTGGACGATCCGCGCTACCGGGGAGACGCCGACTACGCACGCCGCGCCGAGGAGGCGATGCGCGAGATGAGCCACGGCCACGCCGACCAGCACGTGCTCCGCGAGGGCAACCCGATCGAGGTCCTCCCCGCGCTGGCCGAGGAGGTCGAGGCCGACGTGATCGCCGTCGGCGTCCGCAGGCACGCCGGAGCCGTCGGGCTGCTGCTCGGCAGCCGGGCGGACGCGCTGCTGCGCTCCAGCAAGGTTCCGATCCTCAGCGTGCCCTACCGCGGAGACCGGCAGGACTGAGCGCGCTCAGCCGTCCCCGGCGCCGGCGTCGAAGGCGGCCTGCACCAGCGAGCGGGCCTCCTCCATCAGCCGGTCCAGGTGCTCGTCGCCCAAGAAGCTCTCGGCGTAGATCTTGTAGATCGCTTCCGTGCCCGACGGCCGAGCGGCGAACCAGCCGTTGCGGGTCGTGACCTTGAGCCCCCCGATCGGGGCGCCGCCCGACGGCGCGTGCGTGAGGATGGCCTCGATCGACTCCCCCGCGAGCTCGCGGGCGCTGACGGAGGAGGCGTCGAGGTTCGCCAGGGCGCGCTTCTGCTCGTCGTCGGCGGGAGCGTCCGATCGGCGGTAGACGGGCGCGCCGTGGCGCTCCGCCAGACGCTGGTAGCGCCGGGAGGGATCCTCGCCGGACACCGCCGTGATCTCTGCGGCGAGCAGGGCGAGCAGGATCCCGTCCTTGTCCGTCGTCCATACCGTGCCGTCGCGCCGCAGGAAGGCGGCGCCGGCGGACTCCTCGCCTCCGAATCCGGTGCTGCCGTCCAGGAGGCCGTCCACGAACCACTTGAACCCCACCGGCACCTCGCGCAGCGGGCGACCGAGATCGTCCGCGATCCGGTCCAGGATCGACGACGTGACCAGCGTCTTGCCGATCGCGGCGTCGGATCGCCAGCCGTCGCGGGACCGGAACAGGTAGTCGACCGCGGCGGCCAGGAAGTGGTTGGGGTTCATCAGTCCGCCGCCGGCGACGATGCCGTGCCGGTCGACGTCGGGATCGTTGCCGAACGCGACGTCGAAGCGGTCCGCGAGCTCGATCAGGCCCGCCATCGCGTACGGCGACGAGCAGTCCATCCGCACCTTGCCGTCGCGATCGAGACGCATGAACGCGAACGTCGGATCGATGCGGTCGTTGACGACCGCGAGGTCGAGACCCCAACGCTCCGCGATCCGGGGCCACATCGACGCCGCCGCGCCGCCCATCGGATCGACGCCCAGCTTCAGGCCCGAACCCGCGACCGCGTCGAGGTCCAGCACCGCGCCGAGGTCGTCGATGTACGGTCCGGCGAGATCCAGACGGTGCGTGCCGTCCGACCGCAACGCCCTCCCGAACGGAATCCGCGGGATCGCGTCGACCCCCGACGCGAGCAGCTCGTTCGCCCGCGCCTCGATCCGCTTCGTGAGCTCCGTGCCCGCCGGCCCGCCGTGGGGCGGGTTGTACTTGAGTCCACCGTCGCGGGGCGGGTTGTGCGACGGGGTGATCACGATCCCGTCCGCCCGCGGCCCGCGGGCATCGGCGTTGCGCGTCAGGATCGCGTGCGAGACCACGGGCGTAGGCACGTACCCCAGGTCGGCGTCGAGCACGACCGCCACCCCGGCGGCGGCGAGCACCTCGAGCGCGGTCCGCAGCGCGGGCTCGGAGAGGGCGTGGGTATCGGCGCCCAGCACCAGCGGCCCGTCCGTTCCCTGTTCGCTCCGGACGTCGGCGACGGCGCGCGCGATCGCGGCCACGTGCGCGTCGTTGAACGACCGGTCGAGCGAGCTGCCACGGTGACCCGACGTGCCGAAGGCGACCCGTTGCCCGGCGTCGTCCGGGTCGGGACGATCGGTGTAGTACGCGGCGACCAGGCGGGGCACGTTCTCGAGGCGGCTCTGCGGGACGGGTTGCCCGGCGAGGGGGTCGGACGGAGCGTCGGACATGAACGGACCTCCTGTTCGGAGCGTAGCAGGTGCCGTGTCGCCCGTTCGCGCAAGCCGGCCGGGAGTCCGTGCTATCCTCGGTCGTTCCCGGAGCGGGCGCGCCGCGATCCGTCGCCGGCCCGAACAGGCTCCGATCACCCTACACGGTCCCCGCGCGCAGGCTCCGACGCCCGTCCCCCTGGGCGGCCCCCGTCGTTGCCGCCCGCGGTCGACGAAAGCGAGGCCAGACGTGACGACCGACATGATGCAGGACCGACCCGATTGGCTGGACCTGCCCGAGCTCGAGGCGCTGTTCGAGCAGGGGCAGGAGCAGGGCGTGCTGTCCGCCGACGCGGTGCGACAGGCCCTTGCCCATGCCCAGCACGAGATGCCGCATCTCAGCGACGACCTGCTCGACGAGGTGCTCGAGCAGCTCGACCTGCGCGGCGTCGAGGTCGTGGACGAGGACGCGGCCGAGGAGCCGTTCGTGCCGGCCCGCGCAGCACCGCGGCGCCACGGCGCCACGCACGACGACGCAACGCACGACGACGCCGCCGAGACCGGTGACGAGGACGCCGCGGACGAGCCCGACGTCGAGGCCGCCGGCGAGGACGAAGCGTACGCGGGCGACGAGGACGAAGAGGAGCCCGACGAGGAAGCGCTCGCCGCGGCGGAGCAGGAGGAGGCCGAGGCCCGGGCCCGTGCGGCCGCGGAGGACATCAAGGCGCTCGAGGCGCGTGCCGAGGCCATGTCCGGCTCCACCGTGCGAACGGACAACCCCGTCCGGCAGTACCTGCAGGAGATCGGTCAGGTCAAGCTGCTCGACGTGCGCGAGGAGATCGAGCTCGCGCGCCGCATGGAGGCCGGACTCGAGGCCGAGAAGCGTCTCGAGGAGGAAGGCGGCTCCCTGGACGCCCGCGAGGCCCGCCGGCTCGACCGGATCGGACGCGACGGCCAGGCCGCCCGTGAGCACCTGATCCAGGCGAACCTGCGCCTCGTCGTCAGCATCGCCAAGAAGTACACCGGGCGCGGCATCGGCCTGCTGGACCTGATCCAGGAAGGCAACCGCGGCCTGATCAAGGCGGTCGACCGCTTCGAGTACCGCCGTCGTTACAAGTTCAGCACCTACGCCACCTGGTGGATCCGTCAGGCGGTCACGCGCGCGATCGCGAACCAGTCGCGCACGATCCGCATCCCGGTGCACATGATCGAGCGGCTGAACAAGCTCAATCGGACCGCGAAGCGGCTGGAGCAGGAGCTGAACCGCGAGCCGACGCACGAGGAGGTGGCTCGCGCCCTCGGACCCGAGTGGGACGCCGAGCGGGTCGAAGAGGCGTTCAAGCTCACCCGCAAGCCGTTCAGCCTCGAGGCGCCCATCGGCGACGAGGAGGACTCGACCTACGGCGACTTCATCGCCGACGACTCGGTCGAGTCGCCCGAGGAGTCCGCGAGCGACGCGCTGCTGAACACCGCCCTGGGCGACGCTCTTGGCGCGCTGCGCGACCGCGAGGCCGAGGTGCTGAAGATGCGCAAGGGTCTCGTCGACGGACGGCAGCACACCCTCGAGGAGGTCGGCCAGCACTTCGGCGTGACGCGCGAGCGGATCCGCCAGATCGAGAACAAGGCGTTGCGCAAGCTCAAGTACCACGAGAGCCGCACGCGGCAGCTGCGCGACTTCCTGGAGTGACGCGCTCCGGACGGCCCCGCCTCCCTTGGTGGGCGTGGCCGTCCGTGCTGGCACTGGACGCCCCCGCCGTCGCGATCGCCTGGAGCTGGGCGCTCGCCGACGCTGCGGGGGCGTCGTTCACGCTGCGTGAGGCGGCCGTGGTCGGACTGGCGACCGCGTCGGTCTACTTGCTGGACCGGCGCCTGGACGCCTCGGCGATCCACGGCTCCCGGACGGCGACGCGGCGGCATGCGTGGACGGCGGTCCGGACGGTGCGACGGGCCCTGCGGCGCGCGGTGCTGCGTCCGCTGCCGCTCACGGTGCGGTGCTCGATGCTTCGCCAGCCGCCCACGGACGCCGCTCGCGGCTCCGGCCGCTGGCGTTAGGCGCCGTGTTCGCGGCCGGCGCCTGAGGGCGCGCGGCGGATGCGGGGCGGACGCGCCACGAGAGACGGCACGCGAGCGACGAGCCGCGCCCGCCGCCGATCGCTTCGCTTTCAGAACAGTTCACTTTTCTGAACGACTGTAGTCCACCATGCCGAACCCACGCCCCGGTCCGCGGATGATGATCGTCGTGACCTGTCCCGACCCCTCCGAACCGAAGCCGCGAAGCGCGGCGGGCGACGCCGGCAGCGACGACCGCGACGCGCTGCTGCACGAGCTGAGCGCGCTGACGCTGCCGATGATGTGGACGCTGCGCCAGGCGGCGGTCCGCGCACTGGAGCCCCTCGGCATCCGACCGATCAAGGGCCTGGTCCTCGGCCTCGTCGCCAACGGAACCACCTCGCCCAAGGAGCTCACCGAGCTTCTGGACACCGCGCCGCCGATGATGTCGAGCCTGCTCGCGGATCTCGAGGAGCGAGGACTGATCGTCCGCGAGGGGGATCCGGGCGACCGGCGTCGCGTCCGGATCCGACCCACCGCCGAAGGAACCGCGATGACCGAGCGAATCACCGACTTCTGGGTGGACGCCGGACGCGAACGGCTGCACGGGCTTTCCGACGACGACCTCCGTCACCTCATCACCGTGTACCGGACGATCGTGGGGACGGCGTGACGCTTTCCGCCGTCCGTCTCCGGTTGGCGAGGACGCTGGGCGTGCTGACGCTCGCCCTGGCGGTCGCCGGTCCGGCCTGGGCCCAGGCCGGCGGCGCCTCCGCACCGGGGTCCGCAGCGGGGTCCGCACCCGCGACCGAATCCGCGACCGAAGCTCCGACCGGTCCCACGGCCGCCGATGCCGAGCTGCTCGCCGTGGCTCCGGCGGTGGCCCGGCTGCTGGCCGGGATCGACGATCACCCCGCACTGAGGGCCGCGCGACGGTCGGTCGATGCCGCACGGGCAGAGCTGACGGCCGTGCGGTTCCCCGTGGCGCTCGAAGGCGAGCTCTCCGCGCAACGTCCGTACGCCTCGGCGACGGCGGCGCCCGGCGTCCCCCAGGAGCAGGTGGACGAGCTGCTCGCCGACGTGGACTGGACGACCAGCGCGTCGGTACGGGCCAGGCTGCGGCCGTTCCTGCTCGGCGACCTCGCCGATCTCGGCGCCCAGCGGCGCATCGCGGTCGCCAGGGCGGAACGACGCCTGAGCGACACCCGTGCCGGACTCGAAGCCGGCGCGCTCCAGGCCGCTGCCGGCCTGCAGGTCGCCGAGCACGGCGTCCGCTTGGCCGAAGCCGGCCTGTCGCTGGCGCGGGAGGCGGCCGAGGCCACGGAGACGCGCATCCGACGCGGCGCGGCCCGCGAGCGCGAAGGCCAGCGGGCCGCGCTCGAGATCGCCCGAGCCGAGGAACGCCTCCGCGCCGCGCGGGCCGCGCGCGAGCAGGCTGCCGCTCGCCTGACCGACCTCGTCGGCCCCGAGGGTGCCGACGTCCGGATCGACGTCGCCCAGCTTCCCGATCTGCCCCCCGCTGAGGCCGAGGACCCCGCGGTCCTGGCCGCCGCCGACGACGCGACGCTGGCCGCGGTCGGCGTCGGCTCGGCCAGCCGGGGCCTGCTTCCCACGGCCAGCGCCAGCTACGCCTGGAGCACGGACGACGGCGCGCTCAGCCTCTCGCTCGAGACGCGCACCTTCCAACCCACGATCGCCTACGACACCCCGAGTCCGCTGGCCGAGGCGGCCCGCTCGATCGAGGTCCCGCCCGCCCTGGCGCAGGACGTTCGCGTCGACGCCAGCGTGACCCTCGCGCTGTCGTTCGAGCTGGGCGCGGAGGGCGTGACCGCCGTGGACGCCGCCCGCGCCCGCCTCGAGGCGGCCGAGGCGGCCCTCGAGCTGGCGCGGACCGAGGCGGACCGCGCCTCGACCGACCGCAGTGAAGCGGTCCTCGCCGCACGCGCCGACCTGGCGTTCGCCCAGGCCGACCTGGAGCTCGCGCGGCAGGACGCGAACGACGTCCACCGCCGCGTCGAGCTCGGCCTCGCCACGCCTCTCGACGCCCTGCAGGCCGACCTGAGCACGCTCCAGGCCGACCTCGCCGCGCTCCAGGCCCGTCTCGATCTGCTCGCTGCCCAGGTCCGCGGCTACCGCGACCTCGCCGTTCCCCTCTCGGAGGTCCTGCCGTGATCCGCACCCTCGTCCTGCGCCCGCTCTTCGCGCCCTTCGCCGCTGTGCTCGCCCTGTTCGCGACCGTTCCCGCCTACGCCGCGACCCTTCCGGAGGCGCTCGCGACGGCCGACCAGCGAACCGGCGTCGTCACCGCCCGCCTCGACCTCGGCGACGCCGAGCGCGCCCTGGAACGCACCGTGGCCGATCCGGCCGCCCTGCGCCTGGAGCGTCTGCAAGCGGAGCAGGGCGTCGAGCTGGCCACCGCGCAGCTCCGAGCTGCCCGCTTCGAGGCGTACACCGACATCGCCTCCGCCTACGTCCAGGTGCTCGAGGCACGCTCCGGCCGCGAGTTGGCCCAGGACGCCGCCCTGCTGGCCGAGCGGGGCCTCGAGATCGCGCGGATCCGCCTCGAGCGTGGCGCCGGGACCGAGCTGGACGTCCGCGACGCCGAGACCGACCTGGCCAGCGCACGCAGCGACCTGGCGTCCGCCGAGCAGGGCGAGGCCTTGGCGCGACGCTCGTTCACGAGCCTGACCGGGCTCGAGGCCGACGATCTTCCGCCCGTTCCCGGCGAGCTCCTGGACACCGAGCTGCCGGACGAGGACGTCCTGTACGAGCGGCTCGACCGCGCGCCCACGCTGCTCCAGGCCGCACAAGGCGTCGCGCTGGCCCGGACCGCGCGCGACCTGCTGGACCCCGCATACGCGCCCGCCCGCGACATCGAGTCGGCCGAGCTGAACGTGGCGCAGGCGCGCGAGGGCCTGGCCGAGGCCCGCCGCGGCCTGGAGCTCCAGCTGCGCAGCCTGATCGACCGCGTCGCGGCCGCGCGCGACGCGGTCGCGGTGGCGCGCGACGCGCTGGACAACGCGCGCGATCGCGACGACGTCGACCGCTCACGACTCGAGGCCGGCCTGATCGCCGAGATCGCGTACGACCAGACCCGCCTGGCGACCGCCCAGGCCCGGCTCTCGGCCATGCAGGCCGAGCACGACCTCCTCCTCTCGCTGCTGCGTCTGCAGTCCGAGACCGGCGTTCCGCTAGAGGGCCTCGATGGGTTCTGAGCGCCGCCTCGGTCGTCGGCCGACCGTCGTCGCGTTGGCCGTCGTCGGCCTGCTGCTCCTCGCCGGCTGCGGTGGCGGGCAGGAAGCCACCGACGCCCCGGTAGCCAGCTCTGCGGAGTCCGTCGCCCCTGCGACGGACGACGCCCGCCTCGTTCGTACCGTCAGCCCCGAGATCGGGACGCTGCGCGCGAACCGCTCGGCCAGCGCGCGGATCCGCGCGCTGCGCGAGGCCAGCGTGGCCAGCGGCGCCTCCGCCCGCGTCGCCGAGATCCTGGCCAGGCCCGGTGACGAGGTCGAGGACGGCCAGCTGGTGATTCGCCTGGACGACGACGCGGCCGCGCTGCAGGCCGACAGCGCGCGTCTGGCGGTGCGCCAGGCCGAGATCGACCTGGAGCGCGCACGGCGTGCCAGCGAGGAGGGGGCCTCGCAAGCGCGGGATTCGCTCCGCGCGGCCGAGTCCAACGTCCGAACCTTGCGGGACCGGGTCGCGGAGGTCCGCGCCCTCGTGGCGGCCGGAGGCGCGTCCCGCTCCGACCTGAACGCGCTCGAGACCCAGCTCGAACAGGCCGAAGCCACGCTCGGACAGGCCCGGGACGCCGTCGCCCGCGCCGAGCGGAGCGAAGGCGAGGACCTCGCCCTGCTCGAGCTTCAGGTTCAGCAGGCGCGGGTCCAGGCGCGACAGGCTCAGGACGCGCTGAGCGAGACCGAGATCCGCGCGCCGTTCCCGGGCGAGGTCGTCGAGCTGTTCCTCGAGGTGGGCGAGTTCGCCGGCGCCGGTCAGCCGGCGTTCCGGATGCAGAGCCTGCTCGGTCGCGAGGCCGTGTTCGACGTACCGCCCGAGGATGCCGCGCGCCTGCTGGAGCAGGGCGAGGTGGCCCTCCGCTACGCCGGCCGCGAGGTCGTCGGCACCCTCGTCTCCTCGGCCAGGCCCACGCAGCAGCCACGTCTCGTCGAGCTCACCGCCCGCATCGACGGCGAGGACAGCCGCCTCATCCCGACCGGGGCGCTGGCCGAGGTCCGCTACGACATCGCCCTGGCCGAAGGCGCGCTGGTGCCCTCCGGCGCCATCGCCAGCGAGGCCGGCGCGACCTGGGTCTACCTGAGCCGGGACGGCGTCGCCACACGGGTGCCCGTCGACGTCCTGGCCGAAGCCGGGGCGACGGCGGCCGTCGACGGCGTCGACGAGACCGCCCAGGTGATCCACCCCCGCCCGCTCGACGTCCGCATCGGAACCCGGGTCCGGACCGAGCCATGAACCCGCTGATCCGCTTCTTCGTCCGTCGCTACGTCTTCGCGATCGCCATCTTCCTCGCCGTGGCGTTCTTCGGCCTGTCGGCGGGGACGAGGCTGGGCATCGACCTCCTCCCCGAGTTCGACATCCCGATCGTCGCGGTGAACACGACGTACGCCGGCGCCGGCTCGCAGGAGACCGCCGAGCAGCTCAGCGAGCCGATCGAGGACGCCATCGCCACGGTGCCCGGCGTGACCGACGTCAGCAGCTTCAGCGGCGAGGGGTTCAGCTTCGTCATCGCCCAGTTCGCCTCGTCGGTGGACGTCGACCAGGCCGCGATCGACGTCAAGCAGCGCGTCGACGGCATCGTCGACGCCCTCCCCGACGACGCCGCGACGCCCGTCGTGCAGAAGTTCGATCCGGGCGACCAGCCGATCCTGTCGCTGGCCGTCCGCGGGACCGGCATGACGCTCGACCGGATCGAGACGCTCGCCGAGGAGACGATCGAGCCGGCCCTGCAGCAGGTCGACGGCGTCGCCGACGTCGCGGTCGTCGGTCCGATCGCCCGCGAGATCCAGGTGCTCGTCGACCCCGCGGCGCTTCGGTCGTACGGACTGAGCGCCGGCCAGATCGCGTCGGCGATCGGGGCCGGCTCCGCGACCCTGCCCGCCGGCACCCTGACCGTCGGTGGCGAGCGGATCCTGCTGTCGGTCCGCGACCGGCCCGAGACCGCGGAGGACGTGGCCGAGATGGTGGTCGACCCCGCGCGTGGCCTGCTCGTCCGCGACGTCGCCCGGATCCAGGACACGATCGCCGAGCCCAGCGCGTTCACCCGCCTCAACAACGAGCCGGTGGTCCTGCTCGAGGTCCGCAAGGTCTCGGGCGCGAACGCCGTCTCGACCGCCCGCGCGCTCAAGGCCCGCCTCGGCGACCTGGAGCTCCCCGAGGGGGTCTCCGCCACCGTCGTCGGCGACACCTCGGTGTTCGTCGAGAGCTCCGTGTTGGACACGGTGCGCGAGACCGGGCTGGCGATCCTGGCGGTCGCGCTGGTGGTGCTGCTGTTCGTCGGCCGCCTCGGATCGACGTTCAGCGTCGTGCTGGCGATCCCGATCACGCTGCTGGGCGCCGTGGCGATCTTCGGACTGCTGGGGTTCACCTTCAACACCGTCACCCTGCTGGCCATCACCGTCGCCGTCGGGCTCGTCGTCGACGACTCGATCGTCATCGCCGAGAACGTCGAGCGCTGGAGGCGGAACGGCGCGAGCGCCATGGACGCCGTGTTCAAGGGCGCGGGCGAAGTGTCCGTCGCGGTGCTCAGCGCGACCCTGTCACTGCTCGCGGTGTTCATCCCGATCGCGTTCCTGCCCGGACTGATCGGCCAGTTCTTCAGCCAGTTCGGCCTGTCGCTGGCGGCGACCATCTTCGTCAGCTACCTCGAGGCGATGTTCTTCCTCACCGTCCGGCTGGCGTACCTGCCCGACCCGCTGCCGCCCTCCTGGACCAGCGTCCGCGCGTCGGCGACGCGGATCCGCGCCGACCTGCGATGGAGCGCACGACAGTACCGGCGTCGCTGGCTGGCGCTGGCCGGCGTCGTCCTCGCGGGCGCAGGAGCGGTCGACGGCGCCAGGGGCGGCGCCCTCGCCAGCGCGCTGGGGCTGGAGGCGGGGACGATCGCCGCGCTGGCGCTCGGCGCCCTCGGCCTGGCGGTCGCTGCGGCGCTTCCCTGGGTGCTGCTCGCCGTGGGCGTTCCGACGCGCACCGTCGCCGCCGCTCTGGGTGCCGCGCTACGCAACGCGCACGAGGCCACCGACGCCGGCGTGCGGTGGCTTCGCGACCGCTACGCCGTGGCCCTGAAGGCGATCCTCACGCCACGCGCCAGCACGGCCGTCCTGCTCGTGGCGGTCGCCCTGGTCGCCAGCCTGGGATGGGTCGTGCCTCGCATCCAGTTCAACTTCGTCTCGCAGGTCGACGCCGGAGCGGTCGCGGTCAGGATCGAGATGCCGCCCGGCACGCCGCTGGAGCGGACCGACGTCGTCGCGGCCACGGTCGAGCGCGCCGTCGCCGACCACCCCGCCGTCGAGAACGTCGTCGCCACGATCGGCAGCGGCGGCCTGCTGGGCACCGACAACGCCCAGCTGGCCACGATCACCCTGGAGCTCGTGCCCCTGGACCAGCGAAGGCTCTCGTCGTTCGAGGTCGCCGACGACCTCCGCCCCGGTGTCGCCACGCTGTTGGCGGACGTCGCGCCGGAGGCCGACGCGACCGTCGGCAGCGACGACGGCGGCGCCGTTCCGGTCGAGACGGGCCTGTCGCTCAGCCTGCAGGCCAGCGACCTCGACCTGCTCCGCGAGCGGGACGAGGCGGCCCGCCGCGTGATGCGCGAGAGCCCCTCGCTCCGCAACGTCGCCTCGTCGCTCGAAGGCTCGGTCACCGAGCGGGTGTTCGACCTCGACCGGACCGCCCTGGCGGGCACCGGGCTGACCGCGGCCGAGATCGGCGCGACGCTCCGTACCTACAACGTCGGCACGCGGGCCGGCGATCTCGAGGCCGGCGGCGAGAACGTCGGCATCGTGGTCCGCGCCGATCCCCGCTTCATCGCCGACGAGCAGACGCTCCTCAGCCTCCCGATCTTCGCTCCCGCGCTGCAGAGCTGGCTGCCGCTCTCCGAGCTGGGCCGCTTCAGGGTGCAAGCCGGGCCGGTCGCGATCGACCGCGCCAACCAGGCGTACGTCAGCACGCTGACGGGCGACATCGTCGACGGCGCGCCGGGGCAGTTCCAGGTCCGCAGCGAGATCGAGGAGGCGTTCGCCGCTGCGGGCGTCACCGACGAGCGCGTCACGGTCGGCACCGGCGTAGGACCCGACCTGCTGGGCGACCTGGTGTTCTACGGTCCGCTGGCGTTCCTGCTCGCGATCGCGCTGAACTACCTGGTCATCGCGAGCCAGTTCAACAGCTTCAAGTACCCCCTCTACCTCCTCGCGACCGTCCCGCTGGCGCTGGTCGGCGCGTTCTGGCTGTTCTTCCTGACCGGCAGCGCGCTGGACGTCATCAGCGTGCTCGGGGTCGTGATCCTGATCGGCCTGGTGACGAAGAACGCCATCCTGCTCCTGGACGTGGTGATCTCCGGCCTCGAGGAGAACGAGACGCTCGAGCGGGCCCTGGTGCGGGCCGGCCGCCTGCGGCTGAGGCCCATCCTGATGACGGCGCTCACCGTCGTGATCATCAGCGTGCCGCTGCTCCTGGGCCTGGGCGAGGGCTCGGAGTTCCGCAAGCCGCTGGGGCTGGTGATCGTGGGCGGCGTCGTGTCGTCGACCTTCCTGACGCTGTTCGTCGTTCCCGCGGCGTTCTTCCGGTTCGAGCGGCACCGCTTCGCGAGCGCGCCGGCGTCCACCGCCCGCGACCTGCCGCCCGCACGCTCGGGCGCGCCACGGGGCGAAGGCGCGGCGCCGGGGGATTGAGCCCGGACGCCTCGCCCCCATGGGCTTCCGCGGCCCGGCGCAGCGACGTGCCGGGCCGCGGGCGTGTCGTCGCAGTGAAGCGAAGCGACCCCTGGGACCGGTACGCTCGGGGGCGAGGAGCGTCCGTGCGACCTCGCACGGCGGTCGGTCGCACGACCGGGTACCGTTCCTCCGTGGAGGCGGACCGTTGAACACCCCCCCGATGATCATCCAAGGCGGCATGGGCGTCGCCGTATCCGGCTGGCGACTCGCGCGCGCGGTGTCGCTGCTGGGCCAGCTGGGCGTCGTGTCCGGAACGGGCATCGATACCGTGCTGGTTCGGCGCCTGCAGGACGGCGACCCGGGCGGGCACGTCCGCCGCGCCGTCGAGCGCTTCCCGATCCGGGACGTCGCGACGAGCCTGCTGGACCGCTACTTCCGGCCCGATGGGCGCGAGCCCGGCCAGCCGTACCTGCGGCTGCCCCTCGCGACGGTCGAGGGAAGCCGGCTGCAGCGCGGCGCCCTCATGCTCGGGGCGTTCGTCGAGACGTTCCTCGCCAAGGAGGGGCACGACCGGCCGGTCGGCATGAACCTCTTGACGAAGATCCAGCTCGCGACCCTACCCAGCCTGTACGGAGCGATGCTGGCCGGCGTGGACTGGGTCCTGATGGGCGCCGGCATCCCGATGGCGATTCCCGGAGCGTTGGACCGGATGGCGCGGAACGAAGCGTCGTCGCTCCGCATCGACGTGGTGAACGCCGAGCGCGGCGCCCCGCCGGTCGATACGGTGTTCGATCCCGCCGACTTCGGCGGAGGCGAGCGCGCCCCGCTCCGCCGGCCCGGCTTCCTGCCGATCGTGGCCTCGCACTCGCTGGCCAGCATGCTGATCAAGCGCGCGTCGGGCTCGATCGAGGGGTTCATCGTCGAGGGACCGACCGCCGGGGGACACAACGCGCCGCCGCGGGGCGGCAAGACGTTCGACGAGCTCGGCCAGCCGGTGTACGGCGAGCGCGACGTCGTCGACCTGGACAAGCTCCGCGAGATCGGTTTGCCGTTCTGGCTGGCCGGCGGCACCGGCTCGCCCGAGGGGCTGCGTGAAGCGCTGGAGCTGGGCGCCACGGGGATCCAGGTCGGCACGCTGTTCGCGTTCTGCGACGAGTCCGGCCTGACCGAGGAGATCAAGCGCGACGTGCGCGACCAGGTCCGGTCGGGACGCGCGACGGTCCGGACCGACCCCCGCGCCTCGCCCACCGGCTTCCCGTTCAAGGTCGTCTCGCTCGAAGGCACGAACTCGGAGGAGGAGCGGTACGAAGATCGGGGGCGGGTGTGCGACCTCGGCTACCTGCGCGAGGTGTACCGGACGCCCACGGGGGACCTCGGCTACCGTTGCGCCGCGGAGCCGGTGGACGCGTACGTCCGCAAAGGCGGCACGGTCGAGGACACGGTGGGTCGCAAGTGCCTGTGCAACGCGCTGCTCGCGGACGTCGGTCGGGCCCAGGTGCAGAAGGGCGGCGAGGTCGAGCGTCCGCTGGTCACCAGCGGCGACGACCTCACCCACCTCGGACGGTTCCTGCCGTCGATCACCGAGTCCGAGAGCTACTCCGCAGCGGACGTGGTGCGCTACCTGCTCGGTCGCTGACGCCCTGCGCGTGCGGCGTCGGCGACGCGCCGCGATGCGCGAAACGCCGCAACGCACGATGAGAATCGCGTGATACCATCGCGCCGTCGGTACGCAACCGGTCCTCGGACCGCTCTTCGCGCCCGTCGGCGTCATCTTTTCGCGCGCCGAGTCGTGGAGGGCGGCCGCCTGCCGGTGGGCGGCCCCATCCCCGCTTTGGAGGTGCCATGGAGGTACTCGTCATTCTCGTCCCGATCGCCGCGGTCATCGCGCTGTTCGCCGCGTGGCGGCAAGCCCGCGGCGTGCTGGCCGCCCCTACCGGCGACGCCCGCATGAACGAGATCGCGGACGCCATTCGGCAAGGCGCCAGCGCCTACATGAACCGCCAGTACCGTACGATCTTCGTCGTCGCACTCGTCATCGCCGCCCTGTTCGCGCTGGTCGCGATCCTGCAGAGCGACCCGCACCAGGCGACGACGTGGTGGTGGACGACGATCGGCTTCGCCGTAGGCGCGTTGTTCAGCGCGTTCAGCGGCTACGCCGGCATGAACTTCGCGGTGCGCGCCAACGTCCGTGTCGCACAGGCCGCACGCGAAGGGCTTCCCGGGGCGCTCAAGATCGCGTTCGGTGGCGGCGCGGTGTCCGGCCTGGCCGTGGCGGGGCTGGCGCTGCTCGGGGTGTCGGGGTTCTTCGTGCTCTTCGATCTCGTGCTCGGCTTGGCGAACCCGATCGAGCCGCTGGTGGGCTTCGCGTTCGGCGCGTCGCTCATCAGTCTGTTCGCGCGGGTGGGCGGCGGCATCTACACGAAGGCCGCCGACGTGGGAGCCGACCTCGTCGGCAAGCTCGAGGCCGGCATCCCCGAGGACGACCCTCGCAACCCGGCCGTGATCGCCGACAACGTCGGCGACAACGTCGGCGACTGCGCGGGCATGGGGGCCGACCTGTTCGAGACCTACGCGGTGACAGCCATCGGCGCGGTGTTCCTGGGCTACCTCCTGGCGGACGGTGTCGTCACGGCGCTGGTGACGTACCCGCTGGCGCTGGGCGCCATCGCGATCCTGGCGTCCGTCGTCGGCGTCCGCTTCGTGAAGCTGAGCAGCGACGGCAACATCATGGCCGCGCTGAACCGTGGGGTGTACACCAGCGCCGCGATCTCGGCGGTCGGGTTCCTGATCGCGTCGGCGGCGATGCTGCAGGGCGCCAACGAGCTGCTGGGGACCGGAAGCTGGTTCTCGCTGTTCCTGGCGTCGATCGTGGGCATCGTGGTCACGCTGTTGCTGATGTTCATCACCGAGTACTACACCTCGACCGAGTACGCGCCGGTCCGCCGCATCGCCAAGGCCTCGGAGACCGGCCCCGCGACGAACATCATCAGCGGCCTGGCCGTCGGCATGCAGTCCACGGCCGCGCCGGTGCTGGTGCTGGCTCTGGCGACCTTCCTGTCGTTCCTGCTGGGCGGCCTGTACGGGATCGCGATCGCCGCGGTCGCGATGCTGTCGGTCACCGGCATGATCGTCGCGATGGACACGTACGGGCCGATCACGGACAACGCGGGTGGCATCGCCGAGATGAGCGAGCTGCCGCACGAGGTGCGGGTCAACACCGACGCCCTGGACGCGGTCGGCAACACCACGAAGGCGGTCACGAAGGGCTACGCCGTGGGCTCCGCCGCGCTGGCCGCGCTGGTGCTGTTCGCGGACTACGCCGAGCGACTGGATCTGGGCGAGGCGGCGTTCCGGCTGAACGACCCCCTCGTCGTCGTCGGCCTGCTGATCGGCGCGATGCTGCCGTTCCTGTTCAGCGCGTTCCTGATGGAGTCGGTGGGCACCGCGGCCGGCGCGGTGATCGCGGAGGTGCGCCGGCAGTTCCGCGACGTTCCCGGCATCATGGAGGGCACCGGCAAGCCCGAGTACGGCAAGGCGGTCGACATCGTCACCGCCGCCGCCCTGAAGGAGATGGCGGTCCCGGGCCTGATGGCGGTCGTCGCGCCCCTGGTGGTCGGCTTCCTGTTCGGGCCGATCGCCCTCGGGGGACTCCTGATCGGCGTCACGATCTCGGGGCTGATGATGGCGCTGATGATGTCGAACGGCGGCGGCGCCTGGGACAACGCCAAGAAGTACGTCGAGGACGGCCATCACGGCGGCACCGGGTCCGAGGCGCACGCCGCGAGCGTGGTAGGCGACACCGTCGGCGACCCGTACAAGGACACGGCGGGACCGTCGATCAACCCGCTCATCAAGGTGATCAACACCGTCGCGCTCATCTTCGCGGGCCTGATCGCCAGCGTGGGCGGCATCCTGCTCTGAGCGTAGGGGACGCTTCGAACGACCGATGCGCGCGACCGATCGTTCGGTCGCGCGCATCGCCGTCGTCGTCCTCGGGACGCGTTCTCGTTGCTCGTTGCTCGTTGCCCGTTGCTCTTCTTCGCGATCCGTCGTCGCCGTTCGCCCCCGCTCGCCGCAAGGCTCTTCCGGCTCCAATTGAACATCATACGACGGTTCGGGCCGATCTCGTGAAGCGTATTTCGCGGCGCGCCGCCTGCGACCACGCGTAGCATCAGCGGTGAAAGGAGGTTCGCCTATAGCCGAAGAGACGAATTCATCCTTCAACGGCGTCCCTCGATCCCACTGAAGGCTCACACGCTCATCCCGAACGGCCCACACCGGGCGACCGAAGACGGAGGCGACCGAGCAGCAAGAGGAGATCGAGGGACGTCCGTATGCGCTCCAGAGACCGGCTCCCGTTCGAACGGGGGCGTCGTCGTCTGGGCTTCACCCAGCAGCTCGGGGTGGAGACCCCCAACGACGAACGGGACCTCGATCGGCCCCAACTAAAGATCATACGCCTATCCGGCGCCGCGCGCTGAATCGCATCTCACCGCGCGTCCCGACCGCCTGGGCGTAGCATCACAGGTGAAAGGAGGTTCGCCAATCCAAGAACCGACGAACCACTCCTTGAACGAAGTTCCTCGATCCTATTAGAGGCTCACCCGCTCATCCCGAACGGCCCACACCGGGCGACCGAAGACGGAGGCGACCGAGCAGGAAAAGGAGATCGAGGAGCTTCGTTTGTTCCCCATCCGAACCTGTTCCCCCGTCCGTTCCTGATCGCTGATCCGTACTGTCCACCCCCGCCGCAGCGGGGGCGTCGTCGTTCTGGGGGCGTTGCCGGCGCCGAGCGTCTCGCACGGCGACCTCGCGCGTCACACCGGCTCCGGCCGTCGTAGCGTGTCGCATGCAGCTCCGTTCTCTGACCGCCTGGACCGAGTCGTGGTTCGTCGAGGAGGTGCGCGATCTCGGCGACGCCGTCGCGCTTCGCTGCCCGACCGAGCCGACGTTCCGCTGGGGAAACGTGCTGATGATCCCCGACGCGCCCGCGCCCGGCGACCGGCCACGCCTCGAGGCACGCTTCGCCGACGCGTTCGCCGACCTGCCGGGCGTACGGCACGTCACGGTGGCCTGGGACGATCCGGAGGGGCGCGAGGGCGACGTCGCCGCCTGGGAGGCCGCGGGCTACGAGATCGACCGGAACGTGACGCGCGTCGCGGGACATGGGGATCTACGCGCTCCCGCCGCGTCACCCGCCGGCTTCGCCGTCCGCGCCGCCCGCGACGACGAGGACTGGCACCGGGTCGTCGCGATGCAGGCCTCGGAGCCCGGCGACGAGGAGCCGGAGGCGTACCGCGCGTTCATCGCGGGACGTACCGCCTATCGCCGTCGGCTGACGGAAGGACTCCGCCCCCCTCTACACGGGGCGTGGTTCCTCGCGACCCTCCACGGCCGGCCGGTGGGCAGCCTGGGCCTGTTCGTCCACCGCCGCGTGGGCCGGTTCCAGTTCGTGCACGTCACGAAGGAGCACCGCCGCAAGGGCGTCGCGACGGCCATGGTGCACGCCGTGGCGCGCGAGGGCCTGGGGCGTTTGGGCGCAGATCGCCTCGTCATCGTGGCGGACGAGGGAACGTCGGCGGACGCGATCTACGCTGGGCTGGGCTTCCGGGCCGCCGAGCGCTTCGTGGGCGTGTGCCGCAAGGAGCCGGGCCGCGACGTCAGCTCCAGGACAGGATGACCTTGCCGGCCTCGCCGCTGCGCATCGCGTCGAACCCCGCCTGGTAGTCGTCCACGTCGAAGCGGTGGGTGATCACGGGGTCCAGGTTCAGCCCGGCTTGCAGGAGGTTGCCCATCTTGTACCAGGTCTCGAACATCTCGCGACCGTAGATCCCGCGCACCTGAAGTCCTTTGAAGATCAGCTGATTCATGTCGATCGGCACGCGCCGCGCCGGGATGCCCAACAACGCGATCCGTCCACCATGGTTGACCGTGTCCAGGATCTGCGCGTACGCCCCGGACGCGCCCGACATCTCGAGCACCACGTCGAACCCCTCCGTCATGCCCAGCTCCGCCATGACCCGCTGCAGGCCGTCTTCGTCCGTCGAAACGTCGACGACGCGGTCGGCGGCGCCCATCGCCTCCGCCAGGCGCAGGCGGTGCGGGTTCACGTCCGTGACGACGACGTAGCGCGCGCCTACGAAGCGCGCGACCGCCGCGGCCATCACGCCGATCGGCCCGGCGCCGGTGATCAGGACGTCCTCCCCCACCAGATCGAACGCCAGCGCGGTGTGGACCGCGTTCCCGAACGGATCGAGGATCGCCGCCCATTCGTCGGGGATCCCGGCCGGCACCTTGTAGGCGTTGCCCGCCGGCAGCACGAAACGCTCCGCGAACGCGCCGGGACGGTTCACCCCGACCCCGAGCGTGTTGCGACACAGGTGGCGACGGCCGGCCCGGCAGTTTCGGCAGTGGCCGCAAGTCAGGTGCCCCTCCCCGCTGACGCGGTCGCCGACGGCGTACCCCTCGACCTCGGACCCGATCGCCTGCACGACGCCGACGTACTCGTGCCCGGTGATCATCGGGACGGGCACGGTCCGTGCCGCCCAGTCGTCCCACGCGTGGATGTGCACGTCCGTCCCGCAGATCGACGTGTGCGTGATCCCGATCAGGAGGTCGTTGGGTCCCGGCTCCGGCTCCGGCGCGTCGATCATCCAGATGCCCGGCGTGGGCTCGAGCTTCGCGAGCGCCTTCACGGTGCGATCACGCCGAGCTCGGTCCCCACGCGCGTGAACGCCTGGACGGCTCGTTCGAGCTGCTCACGCGTGTGCAGCGCGGACATCTGGGTGCGAATGCGGGCCTGGCCGGTCGGCACGACCGGGAACGAGAACGCGATCACGTAGATTCCCTCGTCCAGAAGGCGATCGGCCATGCGTGACGCCAGCGCGGCGTCGCCGATCATGACCGGCACGATCGGATGCCCATCACCGGTCAGCTCGAACCCGGCCTCCGTCATCGCGGTGCGGAAGAACGACGCGTTGTCGCGCAGCCGCTCGCGCAGATCGCTCGAGCCCTCGAGCAGGTCGAGCACCTCGAGCGAGGCGGCCACCACGGGCGGCGCGACGCTGTTCGAGAACAGGTACGGCCGGCTCCGCTGGCGCAGCCAGTCGGTGACCTCGCGCTTCGCGGCGGTGAAGCCGCCCGTCGCGCCGCCAAGCGCCTTCCCGAGCGTGCTGGTGATGATGTCCACCCGGCCCAGCACGCCGCGATGCTCGTGGCTGCCACGCCCGTCCCGCCCCAAGAAGCCGGTGGCGTGGCAGTCGTCCACCATCACCATCGCATCGTAGCGGTCGGCCAGATCGCAGATCGCCTCCAGGTCGGCGACGATGCCGTCCATCGAGAACACCCCGTCGGTCGCGATCAGTCGGAAGCGCGCGTCCTGGGCTTCGACCAGCTTCGCCTCGAGGTCGGCCATGTCGTCGTTCGCGTAGCGGAACCGCTTCGCCTTGCTCAGCCGGATGCCGTCGATGATGCTGGCGTGGTTCAGCGCATCGCTGATCACGGCGTCCTCGGGCCCCAGCAGCGTCTCGAACAACCCGCCGTTCGCGTCGAACGCCGAGGCGTAGAGCACCGCGTCCTCGCTGCCGACGAAGTCGGCCAGGCGCCGCTCGAGCTCCTTGTGGATGTCCTGCGTCCCGCAGATGAAGCGGACCGACGCCATCCCGAAGCCGCGCTCGTCGATACCGCGCTTGGCGGCCTCCGAGACGTCCGGATGGTTCGCGAGGCCGAGGTAGTTGTTCGCGCACAGGTTCAGGACCTCTCCGCCGCCCTCGACGGCGATCAGGTCCTGCTGCTGCGAGGCGATGACGCGCTCTTCCTTGTACAGCCCTTGGCTCCTGAGCGTCTGGAGCTCGTGGGCGAGGTGGGGAATCAGGTCTCGGGACATGGCGGTCCTTTCCGAACGGTGGGCTCGTGTCGTCAGGCTACCGCCGCGACGCCGCCGACGCAGCCATGCGGGTACGGGGCCCGGTGCCGCTTCTCGCCGTGTACGCTGGCGCATGCGACGAAACCGAGTCCGACGCGCGCTGGACGAAGGGCGGTCGGTCGTGAGCGGCTGGCTCACGGTCGGCCATCCGCTCCTGGCCGAGGCGCTGGCGCACGCCGGCTACGACGCCGTCACGGTCGACGCCCAGCACGGCGCGGTCGACGACGCCGAGCTGCTGGGCGTGCTGCAGGCGATCTCGACGACCGACGCGGTGCCCCTGGTCCGGGTCGCCTGGAACGAGCCGGCCCGCATCATGAAGGCGCTGGACCTCGGGGCGTACGGCGTGATCGCGCCGATGATCGAGGGGCCGGACGACGTCAGGTCGCTCGTCGCGGCCTGCCGCTACCCGCCGCTGGGCCGACGGAGCCACGGTCCGACGCGCGCGGCGCTCTACGGCGGTGCGGACTACCCGGAGCACGCGAACGACGAGATCCTGGTCGTCGCCATGATCGAGACGCGCGAGGCGCTCGCGTCGCTGGACGCGATCCTGGAGGTGCCCGGCCTGGACATGGTGTTCGTCGGCCCGGCCGACCTGTCGCGGGCGCTGGGAGGACCTCCGGGCGCGGACTTCACGGACGGACCGGTCCCGACGGCGCTGGACAGGATCCTCGAGCGCTGCGACGCGCACGGCGTGCCTGCCGGCGTGTTCTGCCGCTCGGCCCAGCATGCGCGCGCCATGCTGGCGCGCGGCTTCCGGTTCGTGACAGCGGACAGCGACCTCGGCTACGTGAAGGCGGGCGCTGCGGCCGCCTTGGCCACGGTGCGCGAAGGCGACGACGGATCCGGAGACCGACGGGGAGACCTACAGGAAGGCTGACGGCCCGGTCCAGCGTCGGACGTACGGCCTTCCACCGTCCCGGACCGACGGTCGTCCGCGTAGGCTCGTGTCGGGGCGTGTCGGCAGCCTGCTCGCGAGGAGCCGTCGATGTCACCGATCCGCGACAGCCCGTCGTCTCGACCAGCGCGTCTCGTCGTCGCGTGGTGTGCGGTCCTGTTCGCGATCGCCGGTCTCGTGCTCGGCTCCGGTCTGGAGCGCGATGCCGACGGGCCCGTCTGGCTGCCTGCGTCGTCGGGCCACGGCCGTCCCACCGACCTGGTCTGCACCGCGTCGCGCGACGCGTGGCGCGACGACTGGGTCGACCGCTGCGTCGTTCCCGCCGACGTCCGGAGGCCCCCCGCTGCGGCGGCCAGCCGGCAGGCGCGCGAGCTTCTGGAGCTCGTCCGCTTCGTGCGGAGCGAGCCCGATCTGGGCGCGCCGCTGCTGGCGACCGCCTGGGATCACGGCGTCCCGATCTGCCTGGACGATCGTCCCGAGGGCCTCCTGGGCGCGTACGACCTGGATCACGGTCTGGTCGTCCTGAACGAGTCCCTCACGCTGCACGAGCGCGCGGTGGTGCTGGTCCACGAGCTGAGGCACGTCGAGGCCACCGCGCGAGGGCTCAGACCGTCGCTGGCGTACGCGATGCCGGACACCGTCGCGATGCGCCTGGCGCTCGAAGCCGACGCTCAGGCCGTCGCGACGCTGTACGCCTGGAAGGCCGCGGAGCTGGGCGGCGACGATGTCTGGACCGCGCTGTACGGCCTCGACCGGCACGCCGACGTCGCCACGGCGTTCGAGCGCAGCTTCGCCGCCACCGGCTCCGTGTGGATCGCGACGCAAGCAGCGTTCCGGCACTGGTACGCCTCTCCGGAGCGCGCCGACGCGTACCATCGCAACGCCTGCATGGCCTACCTCGACGCGTTGGACGCGAGCAAGGCGGTCCGGAGCTACGAGCCGCTCCCCTCCGGCGCGCTGGACGGGCTCGGTCGGCTTCCCAGCGGCCACGACTACGCCCCCCGGCCAACGATCCGCGAAGCGCGCCCGGCTGGAGAAGACGCGGCGAACGGAACGTCGCCGCCGTGCCCACCTGCGCCGTGATCCCGGGATCCCTGCCGCGGCGACGTCGGTCGGTCCGTCGCTCGGTCCGTCGCTCGGTCGACCGGCCGGCAGGTCAGTCGTCCTCGGACTCCAGCG
>CAZLQH010000033.1:0-4713 GCA_964561595.1 uncultured bacterium
TCGAGGGGCGCTTCGAGGACGGCGTGTTCGTGAGCGACAACCTGCTCGTAAAGCACAGCGAGGTGTACGAAGCGCCCAAGGACGGAGAGCCTGTCGACATCGAGGCGCTGAAGGACACGCTGCAATGACGGGAATGGGCCTCGGTCCGCTGGGCAACGCCGCGCTGCTGCTGGCGCTGGCGTTCTCGCTGTGGGGCGTGATCGGAGGCGCGATCGGCGCGATTCGCCGCGACGCGCGCCTGCTGACCTCCGCGCGGATGGCCGCGTACGCCACCTTCCTGGCGATGACGGCCGCGGTCGCGGTGATGGAGATCGCCCTCCTCACCGACGACTTCAGCGTCTCCTACGTGGCCGAGACCTCGCGCAGCACCAGCCCCACCTGGGTGAAGGTCGTCACGCTCTGGGCCGCGCTGGAAGGCTCGCTGGTGCTGTGGGGCTGGCTGCTGTCCGGCTACTGGGCGCTGCTGAGCTTCGTGGCGCCCAACACGCCGTTGCGGCCGTGGGCCCTGACCGTCATGGCCGGCGTGCAGACCTTCTTCGTCGGCGTCCCCGCGATCCTGACCCCGCCGTTCCAGACCGTGTCGCCCATTCCGATGGACGGGCCGGGCCCGAACCCGCTGCTCCAGAACCACTGGATGATGGCGGTCCACCCGGTGCTGATGTACCTCGGCTTCGTCGGTCTGACCGTGCCGTTCGCGTACGCCATGGCGGCGCTGATCACGCGCCTTCCCGGCAGCGAGTGGATGACGCAGACCCGGCGCTGGACCCTGATCGGCTGGGGCTTCCTGACCGCCGCGATCATCGCCGGCGGCTGGTGGAGCTACGAGGTGCTGGGCTGGGGCGGCTACTGGGCGTGGGATCCGGTCGAGAACGTCAGCTTCCTGCCGTGGCTCACCGCCACCGCGTTCATCCACGGCGTCCAGGTGCAGGAGCGAAGACGCATGCTCAAGGCCTGGAACCTGCTGCTGATCACGCTCACCTTCTCGCTCACCCTGCTGGGGACGTTCCTGACCCGCAGCGGCGTCGTCAGCAGCGTGCACGCCTTCGGCGACGGCCCGGTCGGACCGGCGTTCCTGGTGTTCTTCCTGATCGTCATGGCGTTCTCGCTGGGCCTCGTCGCCTGGCGCTGGGACCAGGTGCGCGACCGCGCCGACCTCGATCACCCCGTCAGTCGCGAGGGCGCCATCCTGGCCGGCAACGTGCTGCTCTTGGCGATGACCTTCGCGGTGCTGCTGGGCACGATCTTCCCGCTGATCGTCGAGGCGTTCACCGGCGACAAGGTCACCGTCGGCGCGCCGTTCTTCGATCAGGCCAGCCTGCCGCTCTGGATGGGCGTGCTGTTCCTGATGGGCGTCGGCCCGCTGCTTCCGTGGCGGCGCGCGCCCGACCAGACGCTCCGGTCGAATCTGGCGTGGATGCTGGGCGCCGCCGCGGTCGGGGCGGCCGTCGCCGCGGCGTTCGGCATTCGCGGCGTCTACCCCCTGCTCACCATCGCCCTGTCGGCGTGGAACCTCGCGTCGCTGACCCTGCTGATCCTGGGGGCGGTCGTCCCGCGCGTGCGGATCGGGACCCGCAGCGTGGCGCAGGTGCTGCGCTCGTACGCGTTCGAGAACCGTCGGCGCTTCGGCAGCATGATCGTGCACTTCGGCGTCGTCGTGATCGCGCTCGGGATCATGGGCAGCAGCGCCTACCGCCTCGACGAGCAGATCCGCGTCGACTTCGGCGCCACCACGACGTTCGCCGGGCTCGAGCTCACCGCCGTCGACCGGTTCATGGAGCGCACCGATCAGCGCATCAGCGCCGGCGCGGTCGTCGACGTCGCCCGGAACGGCACCCCCTTGGCGACGCTCCGGCCCCGCATCAACACCTTCGCCGGTCAGCAGATGACCGTGCCCACTCCCGCCGTGCTCTACCGGCCCCTCTACGACATCTACCTGAACGTGTCCAGCTCGATCGGGCCCGGGCAGGAGTTCGTCGTCCTCCGGGTGGTACGCAGCCCGCTGGTGACGTGGATCTGGGTGGGCGGCTTCATCGTCGCGCTGGGCACGCTCTACGCCCTCACGCCCAACCGCCGGCGGGTCGCCGTCACGAGCCGGGCCGGGCCGGAGGAACCGGTCGGCACGTGACCCGCGTCCTGATCGTGATCCTCGTGACCGCCATGCTGGGAGGCCTGTTCCTGTTCGGACTTCTGCGCGGACAGCCCGACCGCGAGGTCGAGAGCGCCCGGCTGAACCGGTCCGTCCCGATGTTCGAGCTTCCGGTCTACCCGCGCTACCAGCCGGAGTTCGGACCGACGCTCGACGTGGCGGCCGAGCTGAGCGACCGGCCGCGGCCCATGATCGTGAACTTCTGGGCGTCGTGGTGCGGCCCGTGCTACGTCGAGGCGCCCGATCTGCAGGAAGCTTGGCAGCGCCACGGCGAGCGCGTGCTGTTCGTCGGGGTGCAGACCCAGGACCGCGGCAAGCGCGCCGAGGGGCAGGCGTTCGTGAGCCGCTTCGACCTCGGCTTCCCCAACGTGATCGACGACGACAGCGCCCTCTCGATCGACTACGGCCTGTTCGGCGTCCCCGAAACCTTCTTCGTTCGAGCGGACGGAACCCTGATGTACAAGCACACCGGCCCGGTGGAGCTCGAGCTTCTCGAAGAGAAGATCGAGGAGCTGACCGCCTCGTGACCCTGACCTCCCCCCGCTCGACCGGCCGTGGACGGCCGGTCGTTCTCCTCCGCGTCGTGCGCGCGGCCGTGCTCGCCGCGGCTGCGGCGCTGGTCGCGATCGCTCCTGCGCAGGAGGCCGCGACCGCTCCTGGCGCCGCGGTCGAGCTGCAGTCGCGCGTGTTCGACATCACCCGCAAGCTGCGGTGCCCGACCTGCGTTTCGGAGTCCGTCGCGGACTCCAACGCCGCGATCGCGATCGAGATGCGGAACCAGGTCCAGAGCCAGCTCGAGGACGGTCGGAGCGAGACCGAGATCCTGGCGTTCTTCCAGGAGCGCTACGGCGACTGGGTCCTGCTCGAGCCGCCCCGCCGCGGCGTCCACCTGCTCGTGTGGTGGCTTCCCGGCATCGCCCTCGCCGCCGGCGCGGGCGGCCTGGGGCTGCTGATGGTGCGTTGGACCCGCAACGCTCGACGCGAAGGGACCGAGGCGCCCCCCGACGACGACGACCTGGCGCGCGTCCGTGCCGCCCTGGGCGAGAAGGAGCCGTCGTGACGATCGTGCTGATCGTGCTGCTGGCCCTGGTCCTCACGGCGCTGGTCGTGCTGCCCTTGGCGATGCCCAGCCAGGCCGATCCCCTTCCCGACGATCGCGATCCCCTCACGCAAGATCTCGAGGAGGAGCGCGACGCGCTGCTGGGCGCCATCCGCGAGCTGGACGCGCGCGACGACCTGGGCGACGCGCGCCGCGAGGAGCTGCGCGCCCGCTACGAGGCGAAGGCCGCGCGGGTGCTTCGCGCCCTGGACGAGCGCAACGAGAACCTGGCCGGCACGGCGCCACCACCCGAGCGCACCGCCAAGCCGCGCGCGTCGTGGGGGCTGGTGAGCCTCATCGTCGTGACCGCCGGCATCGCGACCACGCTGGGCGGCTTCGTGTTGCCCCGCGTCGGCCAGAACGCCTCGGTCACCTCGTTCTTCGAAGCCGACCTGGCCGCCGCCGAAGAGGTCCGTGACCTGCGCCGGGCCGCCGAACGCGATCCCAGCGCCGCCACGTGGAGCGCGCTGGGCGACGCCTACTGGGCGGTCGAGGAGGCCGAGCAGGCGCGCGACGCCTACGCCACGGCGACCGGCGAGTACGACGACGCTCCCGCCCGGGCGTACCAGCGCCTGGCGCTGCTGACGCTGCAGACCGACGTCGGACGCGCGCAAGAGCTGCTCGAGGAAGCCCGGCGCCGCGATCCGAACGACCTGAACACCTTGGGCACGCTGGGCGAGCTGTACCTCCAAGGCGCCGACTACGGCGCCGCGCTCGAAGCGTTCGAAGCGCTCGCGTCGCGGCCCGAGGCCGCGCAGGACGGCATGGTCCAGCAACGGCTCGCGCTGCTGCGCGAGGTGGCCCCGCTGGCCGAGGTGGCCGAGGCCGACCCGTCGACCGAGACGGTGATGGCCCTGGCCGGATCGCTCTGGGACGCCGACGCCACGAGCGCGGCCGCGCGCACCTACTTCCGCGTCCTGACCGAGTTCGACCCCAACGAGCCGATCGCGCTGGCGCGGGTGGGCGAGCTGCTCTTCCTCGACGACCGCGTCGACGACGCGGTGGCGATGCTGGACCGCGCCCGCCTGGCCGCCGCGGAGCGGGGAACCGATCTGCCGCCGAACACGCTGCTGTTCCTCGGCAACGCGGCGTTCGCGCGTGAGGACTACACCTTGGCGATCGACGCCTGGGAGCAGCACCTGGCGCGTGCCGACGACCCCGGGCGCGTGCCCAACCTGATCGAGCGCGCCCGCGCCCTGCGGGACGGCGATCCGAACGCGGTCGACGCCGAGACGATGCGAACGATCAGCGACGGGCCCGCCCTGTACCAGGCCAACTGCGCCAGCTGCCACGGCGCGCAGGGTGGCGGAGGCGCCGGACCGCGTCTGGCCGGCAACCCCGCCTCCGGACGGCCCGCCAACGTCGAGAGCCTGATCCGGTTCGGCCGCGGCATGATGCCCGGCTTCGCCGCCACGCTGGACGACGAGCAGGTCGAGACGCTGCGCGATTGGGTCGTGGCCAGCTTCGG
>CAZLQH010000033.1:4813-13461 GCA_964561595.1 uncultured bacterium
TTGGGTCGTGGCCAGCTTCGGACCGTGAGCGTGCCGCCCGCCGGCGACGATCACGGCGGAGCGCGCGGCAGCGATCACGACCGGGAGCTGGGCCAAGAGTCTCGTCACGACGGCGTCGACGCCCAGCGGCGACGCGTCGTGACCTGGCTCTGGCGCGTTCCGGTGCTGGTGGCGGCCGGGGCGGGCGCGATCGGCGTGTACGAAGCGCTCAGGATCCACTTCTTCAAGCGCCGCCCCGACCCCACGCCCGACTTCTTGGGCGGTCCGGTCGTGCCCGTCGCGCCCCTGTCGACGTTCGACGAGACGTGGGCGGAGGCTGAGTTCGTCTATGCGGCGACGACGGCGCTTGTCCTGCCCGCGCTGGCCGTCCGGCTGCCCGGGCCCATCCCCGGCTCGATCGAGGTGGACGGCCGGCACCTCGCGGCGTTCAGCCGCATCTGCACGCACCTGGGCTGCATCGTGTCGCTGAACCGCGACGCCGAGGCCATCGCCTTCGCGTTCAACTACCGGGGCGACGGGCCGCAGCTGGTCTGCCGCTGCCATCTGAGCGTGTTCGATCCCGAGCGTGCGGGGCGCGCCGTCGCCGGACCGGCCGTCACGCCGCTGCCGCGGCTGCGCCTGGACGTCCAGGGCGACGACCTCGTCGCGACGGGGTTCGAGCCGCTCGTCGACGGCTGAGCCGTCGCCGAGCCGTCGCGTCTCTCAGTCGCCGACGGCTGCGGCCGTCCTGCGTCGTGGCGCGAACAGGCGGAGCGAGGCCTGCATCGCCGGGCCGATCACCAGGGCGAACAGCACCGTTCCCAGCCCGACGCTGCCTCCCAGCACGACGCCGACGATCAGCACGACGACCTCGACCGCCGTGCGCGTCCTCCGAACCGATCCGCCCAGCAGCCGCGACAGGCCCAGCACGAACATGTCGCGCGGTCCCGCCCCGAACCGCGCGCTGATGTAGAGACCGGACGCGGTTCCGACGATCATCGCTCCGAGCAGGAACTGGGCCGTCCCCAGCGCCAGGCCCTCCTGCGTCGGAACCACGCCGACCGTGCGGAACAGGTCCACGAACGGCCCGACCAGCAGCATGTTCACCAAGGTGCCCGGCCCCGGACGCTCGGACGTCCACCACCAGGCCAGTCCCGCGATCACGACCCCGGCGCTCATCAGCGCCTGGCCGAAGCTGAGCGGCGTGACGCGCGCGATGCCTTCGTGGAACACCGCCCACGGGCCGACGCCGATCCCGGCCTCCAGCATCACCGCCAAGCCCAGGCCCATTCCGGCGAGGCCCGCGAGGAACTGCGCGACCCGGCCCCAGAAGGCGGGGCGGCGCAACGCCTCCCGGCGGGACCGGGGGGAGGGAGAGATGGCGGGGCTGCGGCTCGTGCTCATGACCGCGCAGTCTACGCCCGAGCGGGCGTGCGCCGGTATCCTGGCCGTCATGACCGGCGGCCGATGGACCCTGAGGATCGACGGCGTGCTCCTGCCCGGAGCGAACCGGTTGATCCGCATGCACGCGCAGGACTACCGCCGTCTCCGTGACGAGCTGCTGCTGCTGGCCAGGGGCTCGCTGGACCCCGCCACGCCGGCCGAGCCGATCGAGCACTGCCGCATCGTCATCGACCTGTGGCGCCCCAAGCGCAGCCTGCTGGACGCCGACGCCAAGTACGGGGCCGTGAAGCCGCTGCTGGACGTGCTTCAGCCGGATCGCGGCTACGCCCGCTCGGTGGGCCGCCAGCGGATTCGCGACGTCGCGCCCGGCCTGGGCCTGATCCGCGACGACGGCGACGGCGAGGGAGGGCTCGACGGCTGCATCCGCGACCTGCGGGTCCGCCAGCACGTCGGCGAGGCCCGGATCGAGCTCGCCGTCGAGGCCGTCGCTGCGGGCGCCGCGCACGTCGGGCCCGCCGCCGACGCCGAGGGGGCGGCATGACCCCGTTCGGCGAGCTCGAGAGCCGTCCTCCGCGTCGCCCCGTATCGCCGTTCGTGCTTCTCCTCCTGGGCGGCGCCGCGACGGCGCTCAGCGCCGAGTGGCTGCGCTTCCAGGGGATCCCGGCGCTGGCGATCGTTCCAGCCGCGCTGGGAAGCGTGATCACGATCACGTCGGTGGCGCGCGCCTACCGGGCGCGCCGTCGTTGGCGGCGTGACGCCGCGCGACGATCGGCGGACCTGCTGGCCGCCCGCGGCGCTGGTACCGAGCCCGCCAGCCTGCTGACGATCCGGGAGGAGGACGGTCGACTCGCCATCGTCCACGCCGTCACGCACGATGCGCCGGCCTCTCCGCTGGTCACGGGTCCCGCCGGCGAGCGCGCTACGGACCGGCCCCGCTCGGCGCTCGGCGCGAGCCGCGACCACGAGCGTGGACGCGACCACGACCTCACGGCCGCCCGTGACCGGACGTCGATCGACGCTGCGGACGCCGCCGAGCGGCAGCCCTCGCACGCCGAGCGCTGAGCCGGCGACGCTACGAGGCGCGCAGGCGACTGATAGGCGACTGATACCCCTCCGCTAGCCTCCGGGCGTGACCGCTCCCAAGCGCGTGGAGCGGTGCGGAGGAGGATCATGCCTACGACGTCCCGACGGTCCCGCGTTCGGAGCCCCGCGCTCCTCGTCCCTCTCGTCCTCGCCCTCGTCCTGGTCCTGTCCGCCTGCGGCACGTCGTCGCCCGGCGGCGGCACCGACCCGGACCCGAACCCTGGCCCCGGCGACGACCCGGTCGCCGCCTCGCTCGACACCCTCGGCGTGGACACGACCGCCACCCCTCGCCGCGCGCCCGACGGCAGCGAGCTCGGCGAGGACGACGCGCCGCTGGGCGCCTCGGCCTCGCTCGGCGAGCCCGCGGAGTTCACCGACGAAAGCGCCGCCAACCCGCACATGGAGCTGGTGCTCGCCAACCCGGACATCGCCGGGAGCACGCCGGTGAGCACCACGTTCGAGGTTCGCAAGCTCGAGGAGGTCGCGGTCACGCCGACCGGCACCATCGAGTTCGGCACCGAGACGATCCTGGCCGACCTGAGCGACGGCAACGACTGGGCCCTGCCGGACGGCAGCGACGGCAATCAGTTCCAGACCCGTCGCGCCGTGGCCGCGGGCGACCTCGACGGCGACGGCTTCGACGAGATCGCAGCGATCTTCGTCGACGCGAGCGACGACGTCCTGAAGCTGCGCGCCTTCGAGGACGCGGCCGCCGGATTCACCGAGCGGACCTCGTCGCTGGCCGCCGGCGCGAGCGTCGAGAGCCTGTCGCTGCTCGCCTACGACCCTGACGGCGACGGTCGCGACGATCTCTTCGCGGCGATCTCGTACGCGGACCGCGTCGAGCTGGTCTCCCTCGCGGGAAGCGTGTCGGCCTCGTACGCCATCGACGGCGACGCGACCACGACGCTGAACCAGCAGGTCGACGCCTCGAGATTGTACGTGCGCATGTCCGCCGGTCAGCTCGACTACGACCAGGGACTCGAGCTGGGCGTGGTCGTCAACGAGGCGACCGGCTCCAGTAGCAGCACGAGCGGCCTGGCGACCTACTATCTGTTCGACGACGCCGCCGCGGGCCGCGCGCTGCTGCGCACGGGCTCGGTGCAGGCCAACGTCAGCGGCATCGTCGCCGCCGAGGCCGCCGACGTCAAGCTCGCCGACGTCGACGGCGACGGGCTCGACGAGGTGATCTTCGCCGGCGCCACGAACCTGGCGTGGACCTGCAGCGACAACGACTTCCGCGCGCTGCTGATCGCGCTGGACGACAAGCCGAGCGGCTACACGCAGCTGGGCGCGGCGGTGGAGAGCCTCTTCTACCGAAACTGCAGTTCCGCCGGCGGCGACTGGAAGCGCTTCTTCGTGTTCCTGACCACCCCCGACCTCGACGGCGACGGCGTCCACGAGATCGTGGCGAACCAGTTCGTGTTCGACAACTTCGCGAACGCCGCGCCGTTCACGCGCCTCGCGGGCATCGAACTGCCCTCCGAGCTGTTTCTGGACAACAACTTCGATCGCGGCCAGTACCTGAGCGTGGCGGCGATGGAGATGGTCGCCGCGGACGTCACCGGCGACGGCCGCCAGAACGTGCTGATCTACCATCAGAACCGCCCGACGATGCCGGTGTGGGGGATCTCGGCGGTCTCGACGATCGGCGCGAACGCCAACGGCTGGGCCCAGCTCAGCGAGGTCGCGATGCCGGGAACATCGAACGGGCAGGGAACCGCGCGTCCGATCGTCGTGCCCGCCAACGTCGACGAGGACGGCCCGGTCCTGAAGTACGGCGAGGGCAGCTACGAGCTGGTGTTCACCGAGCCGCTGATCATCGCCGCGATGGCGGCCCCGCCCTGCCAGGAGGGGATCCAGCAGAACCTCGGCGCCTGCGTGACGCGCTTCGGCCAGGGATCGAGCACCACCGTCGACGCCTCGCTCACCGTGACCGTCAAAGCCAGCGTGACCGCTGGCCTCGAGGCGGGCATCAACGTGCCCATCGTCGGTGAGATCGGCTCGGCCAAGGTGACCCAGACCGTGACCGCCACGGCGAGCGCCTGGGCGGGGACCGCCTACACGGTGGAGAAGACCGTCACCTACACCTCGGGCTCGCTCGAGGACGCGGTCGTCTTCACCTCGATCCCGTACGACGTCTACCGGTACGACATCGTCTCGCACCCCGATCCCGACCTCGTCGGGAAGCAGGTCGTGATCCGCGTGCCACGCGAGCCCGTGACGATGATCGCCGAGCGCACCTTCTTCAACGGGGCCGTCTCCGGCAGCACGGCGCGGATCGACGGCAACGTGTTCGACCACACCCCGGGCGACGTGAGCAGCTACCCGAGCGAGAGCCGCAAGGACTCGCTCCGCTCGCAGTACGGCGGCTTCGCGGGCTTGGGCTTCCTCGAGTTCGGTCCGACGGGCGTCGGCCAGGGCGGCGGCGACACCGAGCTCGAGATCGCCGTGTCGAACGAGGTCAGTGCCGGCGGCTCGCTGGGCATCGAGTACGAGAAGAGCCTCGAGACGACGGCCTTCGGCGTGGTCGGCGGCTTCAGCGTCGGCTACGGCGCGGAGGCGGCGCTGTCGATCACCAGCGGCTCGCAGACCACCTACACCGGCGTCGTCGGCAGCATCTCCGAGAGCGACTTCGCCGACAACGCCTACCAGTGGGGGATCTTCACCTACGTGCAGGACCTCGGTGACCAAGAGTTCAAGGTGATCAACTACTGGGTCGAATGAGCTGACCCCGGTCGGACGTCCCTTGCGGCGCGGCGAGGCGAACGGCGCTCGCCGCGCCGCAGGCGACGTCGCCGCGCCGACCCTCCACGGCCCCTCCACCACGCCACGAACGTGGCGTCCGCCCACGGTGACCGTCGGAGGGCCCCGTATCATGCCGCGTGGAGAGCCGCGTCCACCTTCTCGGCGTGCCCCGACGAGGCCCGCCCGCCGTAGGCACGCCCCGTCCAGGAACGCACGACGGGGGCGCGCACGACGGGGGCATCCTGCTGCCTCCCGGGCTCGCCGCCTACCTCGCCGCCTTCCTGGCCATCCGAGCCGACTGGGTGGCTCGCGACGAGCTGGTCGCGCTGCTGTGGCCCGACGCGGAGCCGCGCAGGGCGCGCCACAACCTCAGCCAGCTGCTCTACGCCGTCCGCCGCAGCGACTGGGGCCACGACGTCGAGGGCGAAGCCGTGCGCGTGCGCTGGCTCGTCGACAGCGACGTCGCCGCGTTCCGCCGCGCGGCGTCCGAGGGCGACTGGCGAGGAGCGGTCGACGCGTACGGCGGCGAGCTGCTCGAGGGCGTCGCTCCGCCCGGGTCGTCCGCGTGCGACGGCTGGCTGCACGGCGAGCGCGAGGACCTGCGCGAGACGTGGCGCGAGGCTGCGACCGCGTACGCCGCCGAGCTGGCCCGCGACGGCCGCTGGTCGGAGAGCGCCCGGCGGCTGCGCCGCCTGCTGGCCAGCGACGAGCTGCTCGAGGACGCGGTCCAGTCGCTGATCCGTTGCGAGGCGATGGCGGGCCGCCGTGACGCGGCGCTCCAGGCGTACGAGCGGTTCCGCGAGCGCCTGCACGACGAGCTCGGCCTCGAGCCGCTGGACGCCACGGTCCAGCTCGCCGCCGCGGTGCGGAACGGCGATCTCGGACCGGACCCTGCCGGGCCCACGCCGCACGTCCGTTCCTCCCCGACGCCCGACGGTCGCCCACCCGGCCCTCCGCCCGACGGACCGCGTCGTGACGTGAGACCGGGACCGGTCCGGAACCTCGGGGCCGACGCCACGCCGTTCGTGGGACGCGCGCTGGAGCTGGCCGAGCTGCATGCGCTGCTGGAGCGGGGCGAGCATCGCCTGATCACGGTGCGCGCTCCCGGCGGCGCCGGCAAGTCCCGCCTGGCGCGCCAGCTCGCACGCGAGCGCGCCGGGCATCACGAGGACGGTGCGGCCTGGGTCGCGTTGGGCGCCGCGACCGACGAGGAGGCGACCGTCGACGCGATCGCCGGCGCGCTGGGGCTGCGGATCGATCCCGAGCCCGCCGCCCTGATCCAGGCGCTGGCCGGGCGCGACCTGCTGCTGGGATTGGACGGCGCGGAGCATCTCCCCGACCTCCCGGGCCTCGCCGTCGGCCTGCTCGACGGCTGTCCGCAGCTGCGGCTGGTGGTGACCTCGCGCGCCACGCTCGACGTTCCCGGCGAGGCGGTCGTGGCGCTGGACGGCCTGTCGGTTCCGCCGCGCGACGACGCGGACGACGCGGAGGCGTACGACGCGTTCGGCCTGGCGCTGCGCGCCGCGCACCGGGTGCGGCCCGACTTCCATCCGCGAGGCGACGAGCGCACGGCGCTGGTCCGCCTGACGCGCATCGTGGCCGGGATGCCGCTGGCGATCGAGCTGGCCGCCAGCTGGCTACGCGTGCTGGAGCCCAGCGAGCTGCTGCGCGAGGTCCGCCGAGACCTGGACGTGATCCGGGGCGGGCCCGCCGAGCTCGACGCCAGGCACGCCAGCCTCCGCGCGGTGTTCGAGAGCTCGTGGAGCCTGCTGGCCGAAACCGAGCGCGAAGCGCTGCGCCGGCTCGCGGTCTTCCGTGGCGGCTGCACGCGCGACACGGCGGCGGCCGTCGCCGAGGTGCCGCTGGGCACGCTGCTGACGCTCGTGAACCGCTCGCTGCTGCAGCGGGACGGGGCCAAGCGCTTCGTCGTGCATCCGGTCGTCCAGCGCTTCGCGGAGGAGAAGCTCGCGGACCGGCCGCAGCACGCGTCCCAGCTGGCCGCTCGGCATCGCGCGTACTTCCTGGCGGTCGCGGACGACGCCGACCGCCGCCTGGACGGACCCGACCAGCAGGCGGCGCTGTCCGGCCTGGCCAGCGAGCACGCGAACCTGCTGCGCGCGCTGGACCACGCCATCGCGCTGGGCGAGACCGAGGACGCGCACGCGCTCGCGGCGGCGCTGGGCCGGTACTGGCGCTGGAGCGGGCACGTGCGCGAGGCGCTGGACCGTTTCGAGCTCCTCAGGGCGCTTCCGGGACCCACGGATCCGACCTCGACGCGCATCCGCTCGCTGCTGGCCGAAGGGCTCCTGCTCGAGAAGGCGGGCCGCTACGCGCCGGCCGACCGCGCCTTCGAGGCCGCCCTGGCGGGCGCCCAGGCGCTCGGGGACGCCGGGCTGGCGGCAGCGGCGCGCTGCGACCAGGCGACGGTCGCGTGGCGCCGCGGCGATCTGGAGACGGCGCGCGCGAAGCTGGACGGGGCGTGCGCGACGTACCGGGAGCTGGGACGCGACGCGGCGCTGGCGGGGACGCTGGGCAACCTCGGCAACGTCCTCCGCGACGCGGGCGACCTGACGGCCGCGCACGGCCACTACGACGAGGCGCTGACCCTCGCGGAGCGGATCGACCACGTCTGGGAGATCGCGAACGTGCGCAACAACAAGGCGATCGCGTTCGCGTACGGCGACGATCTCGAGGCGGCCCGAGGCGAGTTCGAGCACGCCCTGGCGCTGCAGCGCTCGATCGACAACCGGCCGGGCGTGTCGCGGTCGCTGACGAACCTCGGCAACGTGCATCTCGACACCGGCGACCTGGAGGGCGCCGAAGCGCTCTATCGCGAGGCGCTCGCCCTGTCCGAGGAGCTCGGCGACCTGGAGGGGACCGCGCACCTGTTCGTGAACCTGGGCGTGCTGGCGCAGTGGACGGGCGCGTACGACCAGGCGCACGACCTGTACGGGCGCTCGCTGCGGGTGCGGCGCGACCTGGGCGCGCGCGGCCTGGCGGCGCAGAGCGTCAGCTGCTTCCTGGACCTGGCGGTGGCGCGGGGCGCGCACGAGCGCGCCCTGGTCCTGGCCGGCGCGGTCCGCGCCCTGAACCGGGCGATCGGCGTGCCGCTGACCGCCCGCCAGCAGCACGTGTACGACGAGGCGCTGGCCGCCGCCCGGGCGGCCGTTCCGGCGCACCGCGCCGGCGATCTCGAGCGTCGCGGCGAGGACCTGACCGAGCGCGAGGCGATCACGTTCGCGCTGGCCGAGCGCGCCGTCGCCTGACGCGCGACGCCAGGACGACCGGAGAGGCCACGGGGTGCGTGGTATCACGGGGCCCACGAGTCGGTGCACGACCGTGGCCGACGCCCCCGGAACGAACCCCTCGAAGGAGGACCCCATGAACCCCATCGCTCGCCTACGCGACTTCGGACAGTCCGTGTACGTCGACGA
>CAZLQH010000033.1:13561-20837 GCA_964561595.1 uncultured bacterium
CCATGAACCCCATCGCTCGCCTACGCGACTTCGGACAGTCCGTGTACGTCGACGAGATTCGCCGCTCCTGGCTGGAGGACGGCACGCTCCAGACGTTCGTCGACCGTGACGGCCTTCGCGGCGTGACCAGCAACCCTGCGATCTTCGAGAAGTCGATCGCTCAGACGGACGACTACCGCGAGCAGATCGACCACCTCGCGAAGGGCGGGCTGGAGGTTCTCCAGATCTACGAGGCGCTGGTCGTGGACGACATCCGCCGCGCCGCCGACGTGATGCGCCCGCAGTGGGACGACAGCGAGGGCCGGTTCGGCTGGGTCTCGCTCGAGGTCGATCCGAGGCTGGCGCACGACACCGAGCGCACGATCGCCGAGGCCGAGCACCTGCACGGCCGCGTCGACCGCCCCAACGTGTTCATCAAGGTTCCCGGCACCCGCGCCGGCGTGCCGGCCGCGCGTCACCTGCTTCGGCACGGCGTGCCGGTGAACATCACGCTGCTGTTCGGGCTGGACCGCTACGCCGAGGTGCTCGAGGCGTACCTGCAGGCGATGGAGGAGCGGGTCGAGGCGGGCGAGTCCCCGGACGTCGCCTCGGTCGCCAGCTTCTTCCTGAGCAGGATCGACGTCGCCGTGGATCCGCTTCTGGACGAGGTCGCGGCACAGGGAGGCGAGGCGGCTCCGCGCGCCGCGCGCCTCAAGGGCCGCATCGCGGTGGACAACGCCAAGCTGGCCTACCGCGACTGGCAGGCGGTCGTCGCCGGGGACCGCTGGCGGGCCCTGGCGGAAGCCGGCGCCCGCCCGCAGAGGCTGCTGTGGGCGTCGACGGGCACGAAGAATCCCGACTACTCGCCGGTGATGTACGTCGAGCCGCTGATCGGGCCGGACACGGTGAACACGATGCCCACCGCCACGCTGGACGCCTACCGCGAGCAGGGCGAGCCGGCCGAGCGGATCGAGGACGGCGTGCAGGAGGCCGAGGAGCGCATGGCGGAGCTGCACGCGCTGGGGATCGAGATCGACGCCGTCACCGCCCGGCTCGAGGACGAAGGGGTCGAGAAGTTCGTCACCCCGTTCACGTCGCTGCTGGGCACGCTGGAGGAGGCCGCCGCCAAGGCGGGCTGAGCGCGTTCGGCCGGGGTCAGTCCGCGCGTCGCCCCCGGAGCAGCGCCACGTAGCCGACCACCGCGACCAGCGCGAAGAAGAACCATTGCGCCGCGTACGACAGGTGCGGGCCGCTCTCGGGCTGCGGAGGCTCCGCGGCGACCGGCAACGACGCGCCCGGTCGCTCGGCGCTGCCCGGGTCGGCGGCCGCGTCGTCCGTGACGACGCCGAGGCGCTCGAGCTCGATCAGGTACGGTGCCAGCGGCACCGGGATCTGCGGCTGAAGACGGTCCACGTCCGGACGCGCGATCCGCGCCAGCCGCCCCTCGGGCGGATCGCGCGGCGTCAGCGCCGCCAACGGTCCCGAAGGCGGGTCGGCCTCCGGCATCAACCGGCCCTCCACCCGGACGACGCCGGCCGGCGGCGCCCACGACGGTAGCGACGGGTCCTCGACCCGGTACGGAATCCAGCCGCGGTCCACCAGCACGGCCGGCCGGCCCACGAGCTCGCCGTCCGCGCCCATGCGTTGCAGCGGCGTGAGCACGTGGAAGCCGGGCTGGTCGTCCAGGCTTCGGCCGCGTAGGAGCACCTCGTGCTCCGGCAGGAACCTGCCCACGGCCACGACCGGTCGGAACCGGGCGTCGTTCTGGGCCCCGGGCGGCGCGTCGGGATCCAGGGTGCGGAGCGCCTCGGCGAGGGTGATCGGCTGGGACGCCAGCCGCTGCGCCAGGAGCTCGTTGCGGGCCTGAAGGCTCTGGTGCCGCTCCAGCTGCCACACCCCCAGCACGACGAACGTCGCGGCCACCCCGGCGACGAGCAGGTGCCAGGGTAGGAGCCCGGGGCGGAGCCAGCGACTCACCGGAGATCCCCGATCATGGGCGAGGTCCGGCCGCGGGGCGGCTCAGACGAAGAACGCCCGGTCCAGCGCCATCGTCAGGAAGAGCAGCGCCAGGTAGAGCATCGAGTACTTGTACAGCGGCAGCGCGCGCGCCTTGTCGATCGCGACGCCGGACCGCACCTGGTTCCAGAGCGCCGCCACCCGCGCCGCGAGCACCAGGTTCAGCGCCGCCGCGGCCACGAAGTACACCACCGAGAACTCGTGCAGCACGAACGGAATCACCGTCAGCACGATCGTCAGGACGGTGTACATCACGATCTGCAGCACGGTGGCGCGCTCGCCGATGACCGAGGGGGCCATGGGCACGCCCACGGCGGCGTAGTCGTCCTTGATCATCAGCGCCAACGCCCAGAAGTGGACGGGCGTCCAGAGGAACACGATCGTGAAGAGCAGCCACGCCAGCAAGCTCAGCTCGTTCGTCACCGCCGCCCAGCCGACCAGCGGCGGGATCGCGCCCGCAGCGCCCCCGATGACGATGTTCTGCCAGGTGCTGCGCTTGAGCCACATGGTGTAGATGATCACGTAGAACGCGATCCCCGCCCACGACAGCAGCGCCGCCAGCAGGTTCGAGGCCGCCCAGATCGACGCGAACGACAGGATCGTGAGCGTGATTCCGAAGAGCAGCGCCTGAGGCGTGGGCACGACCTGCGTCACCGTCGGCCGTTTCGCGGTGCGCTTCATGCGCTGATCGATGTCGCGGTCGTAGATCATGTTGAACACGCCCGCCGCGCCGGCGGACATGTAGCCGCCCGCCAACAGACCGATCAGCGGGACCAGTCCCGGCCAGCCGCCCGCCGCGATGAACATCGCGCCGACGGTCGTGAGCAGCAGCAGGCTGATGACCTTGGGCTTCGTGAGGGTGACGTAGTCGCGCCAGGTGGCGCGTGCAGGGGTCGTGGACGAGGGCATCAAGCGTTCTCCATGGCGGTGCGGCCGGTTCCTTCGGACGCCGGATCGGGTGCGGGGTCGGTTCCCGGCGCGCCGTCGGCGGTGACGACGCGGCCGCGCGCGGGCGCCTCGGCTCCGAGAAGGGCGACGGACAGCGCGGCCAGCAGGCCGAACGCCAGCACCGCGACGGCGAGGTGCAGCAGCTGCAGCGCGACCGGCGCGAGGAACGCCAGGTTCGCGGTCCCGATCACGAGCTGAGCGACGTAGGTGGCGAACAACGCCCGCACCAGGCCGCGCGCCTCGGGCGCGGGCTTGAGCCACCAGCCGAACCCCAGCGACACGAACAGGTAGATGCCGACCGTGACGGCGATCAGGGGGTGCAGGATTCGAAGCCGGATCAGCGGGTGCGAGGCGGGATCGAAGTCGGCGGCCAGGCCGGCGGCCAACGTCTCGCTCGGGAAGATCGTGTTCCCCATCGCGGCGATGCCGCCGGAGAACATCAGGACCAGCATGCCGACCAGTCCGACGCCCAGGGTGGTCGAGAGCACGCCCTGGCTGCCGGGCCGCAGCGGCCAGCGGCCCCGGCCGCTGGCGTACATCACCGTCGCGGCGAGCGCGCCGACGAGCAGCACCGAGTTCACGAGGTGCGTGGCGACCATGAGGCCGCGGCCCACCGTGGCGTTGTCGCCGGTGAGGCCCCACAGCACGGTGAGCGCGCCCAGCAGCGCCTCGACGATCAGGAAGACGAACGAGATCGTCGCGAACGCGAACGTGCCCGGGTGCTCCCGCCGCACACGAAACGCGCGCGCCAGCAGCCAAGCGCCGATCAGAAGCACGCCCAGCGACAGCAGGCGGTGCGAGAACTCGATCATCGTGGCGGTGCTGGGCGCCAGCGGCACGATCTCTCCGTTGCAGGTCGGCCAGTGGCGGCCGCAGCCGGCGCCCGAGTGCGTCACGCGCACCACGGCGCCCTGCAGGATGACCACGAGGTTGCCCGCCAGGGCGGTCCAGGCGAGGGCCGGCAGCGAGATACGGGGACGGGTCATCGGCAACGCTTCCTCCGAGGGGAACGGTGGGCGAACGGTCGGCTCGTGGTGGAACGAGGTCCGGAGGCCAGAATCCTCCAGTTCAGCAGGCTACCCAGGCTTCGGTGGACCTGCCGGGACGTTCGTCCCGAGCCCGTGCGCGCGAGGATAGCACTCGCGCCCTGGGGGCATGGTGGCCGGGAACGCCAGATCGCGCGTCGCCGAAAACTCGCGGGCGCGGCCCGCGAGCCGTGCGCGCACGCCGTCGCGCGCCGGCACGTCGTCCATCGTGCGGACGGCGCCCGCGGCGGTTCTCTATCGTCGGCGCAGAGGCCGAGGGCGCTCGGACCGCGCCGTAGCGGACGACCTGCGCTCCGGCTCCCTGGAAGGGGGACCGCGATGATCGACCTGATTCTCGCGTCGGTCGCGTCGGGCGTGATCGCGACCGCCGCGATGCTGGCCGTCACCTACCTGCCGTTGGCGTGGCGAGGAGCGCCATGCGACGTCCTGGGCATGCTCGGCTCGTCCCTCACCGGCCGCGAGGACGCGCGGTCGCGCTACCTGGGCACCGTGCTGTTCACCCTGGGCGGCGTGGCGTTCGCGTTCCTGTACGGCCTGCTGATCGACACGCTGATGGGTGCCGGCGCGGCGATGCCTTCGTTGCTGCTGGCGACGGCGCTCCCCACGTCGATCGACCTCGCCTATCCGCTGGTCGGCGTAGCGATGGGGGTGGCGCACGGCGGCGTGATCGCGCTGCTGATGACGATCCTGGTGACCGAGCACCACCCCATCGCGCGGTTCCGCGAAGGCTTCTCGTTCGTCGTGCCGCTGGTGGCCGGTCACCTGGCGTTCGGAGCGACGGCCGGCTTCTTCCTGCATCAGCTCCTGCAGCTGCTGGGTGGCTGACGGACACACGCCGCTCTCACGCTCCGCCTCCATGATGGGCGGCGACGAACGACGGTGGGGACGTCCCGAACGCGGCTCCAAAGCGGGGTATGCTGCGCGAACGTAGACCCACGGAGACCCACGGAGGCGTTGTGTTGATTCGACCAAGCTTGCTCGCACTGCTGTTCGCGCTCCTGAGCGCCGCACCGGCCCTGGCCCAGGACGGCGCTCCCGCGCCGGAGCAGGATCCGGCCGCGCTGACGCGCGACGGCGACTTCTACATGGATCGCGGCGACTGCGCTCTGGCGCAGTACTTCTACGAAGAGGCGCTCGACGCGAGTCCCGACAGCGTCGACGCGCTCGTCGGCCAGGGACGCGCGCTGCGTTGCCAGGGAGCCCTTCCCGCCGCGGTCGAGGCGCTGCGCCGCGCCGTGGAGGTCTCGGGCGACGCCGCCGAGCCGCTGGTGCAGCTGGCGCTCACCTACCGCGAGCAGTACCTGGCCGATCCGAACGCGTACGCGACACGGCTCGGGGACGCGCTGGACGTCGTGACCCGCGCCGAGCGCACCGCACCGGACGACCCCAAGGTCCTGAACACCAAAGGCGTGATCCTCTACCAGACCGGCGACCTCGGGGGCGCCCGGACCGCGTTCGAGCGTGCGGCCGAGCAGGCCGACGGACCGGGCGGCTCCGCGCTGACCGACCGCGAGCGCTCGACGATCCGCGTGAACCTCGGCCGCGTCTATCGCGACGCGAGCGAGATGGAGCTGGCCCGTGGCACCTTCCGCCGCGCAGTCGTGCTGGACCCCACGAACCCCGACGCGCACAACCTGCTGGGCAACGCCCACTTCCGCCTGGGCGATTGCGAGGACGCCCGCTACGAGCTGTCGCAGGCCGTGACGCTGGAGCCCCGGTCGCTCTCGGCGGTGTCGCAGCTGGGCATCACCCTGTTCGAGTGCGGAGACGCCGCCGCGGCGCTGCCGGTGCTCGAGCGCGCGCTGGAGCTCGACGGCGCCGTGTTCACGCCCCCGCTCTACACCTACCTCGCGCAGGCCTACCTCGCGCAGGGACGGATCGAGGACGCGGTCCGCCGCGCACAGCAGGGCGCGCTGCTCCCGCCGGAGCGCGCGGAGGCGCACTACGTGCTGGGCCAGGCGTACGAAGCTCGCGGAGACGAAGGAGACGTGGCCGCTGCACGTGCGGCGTACGAGAAGGCGCTCGAGCTGCGGCCGGGCTACGCGGACGCGCGCCGCGCGCTGGACGCGCTGAACTGATCGGGCACGACCTGCCCGCCTGAGCCGACCACCCGGCCACCACGTCGCCCCCGGGCTTCCCGCCCGGGGGCGACGTCTGCTATGCTGCTTCGGTTTCGGTCGCGGACGGCAGCGGGACGTCCGCCGCGACCCATCCTCGGCGGCCCGTCCACCTCGGACCACGCCGCGACATCTCACGCTGAACGTCCCGCCACTGGAGGCACCCATGTCCTATCTCGGAATGAAGCAGCTGCTCGAGGCCGGCGTCCACTTCGGCCACGAAACGAAGCGCTGGAACCCGAAGATGAAGCGCTACATCTTCGCGGAACGCAACGGCATCTTCATCATCGACCTGCAGAAGACGCTGGTCGAGAGCGAGAAAGCGTTCGACTACCTCAAGGACCTCGCCGGACGAGGCGGGACGATCCTGTTCGTCGGCACGAAGAAGCAGGCTCAGGAGATCCTCGCGGCCGAGGCCAAGCGCTGCGGCATGCCGTTCATCAACGAGCGCTGGCTGGGCGGTCTGCTCACGAACTTCCGCACGATCCGTGGCCGCGTCGAGCGCCTGAAGGAGCTCGAGAAGATGTTCGAGGACGAGTCGATCCGCCGCTACGGCAAGAAGGAGCAGATCGACCTCGGCAAGGAGCTCCAGCGGCTGCAGCGCTACCTGGGCGGCCTGAAGGACATGCATCGTCTCCCCGACGCGCTGTTCATCATCGACCCGACCAAGGAGGCGATCGCCGCCAAGGAGGCGAACAAGCTGGGCATCCCCGCGGTCGCGCTGGCCGACACGGACAGCGATCCCGACGTCCTGGACTACATCATTCCCGGGAACGACGATGCGATCCGCTCGATCCAGCTGGTGACGGCCCGCCTCGCGGACGCCATCATCGAGGTCCGTGGCGGCGCCGAGGGCGAGACGACGGAGAAGCCGCTGGAGGCGCTCAACGTCGAGGAGCGCCAGACGCTCCCCACGCCGATGTCGTCGCCCGAGCGGACGATCCAGGCGGCCGCCACCGCCGGCGGAACGGCCGCCGCGCCCGCCGCCGCGCCGGCTGCGCCCGCCCCTGCCGCCGCCGCTCCCGCCGACCAGTCCGAGCCGGACGCGGCCGACACCGTCGAGTCCGAGGTCGAGACGACCCCGCCCAGCGACGTGACCGGTGCCGCGGCCGCCGCCGCGACCACCGCTCCCGCCGAGCAGGCCGACCAGGAATCCGCCCCGGAACCCGC
>CAZLQH010000033.1:20937-22861 GCA_964561595.1 uncultured bacterium
CGGAGTCCGCTGCGGAGACGCCCGAAGACGAGACGTCCTCGGACGACACCAAGGCCTGAGCAGCCGTACGCACCTTCGGGACCGGCCGGCACGTGCCGGTCCCGCTTCGAGGAGGACCCACGATGGCCGTGAGCATGGAGAGCATCAAAGAGCTGCGCGCGCTGACCGGCGCCGGCATGATGGACGTCAAGAGGACGCTCGAGGAGACGAACGGCGACCTCGAGAAGGCGGCAGCGCTTCTGCGCGAGCGCGGCATCGCCAAGGCCGCGAAGAAGGCGGGCCGCGAGGCGAAGGAAGGCTACGTCGGAAGCTACATCCATCACAACGGCAAGATCGGCGTGTTGGTGGAGCTGAACTGCGAGACCGACTTCGTCGCCCGCAACGAGGTGTTCCAGGACCTCGCCAAGAACCTCGCGATCCACATCGCCATGGCGAACCCGAAGGCGCTCTCGCGCGATCAGGTGGACCCCGCGGTCGTCGACGAGGAGCGGGCGGCGCTGCGCACGCAGGCGCTCGAGGAAGGCAAGCCCGAGAACATCGTCGACCGCATGGTCGAGGGGCGGATGAACAAGTTCTTCGCCGAGATCTGCCTGCTCGAGCAGCCGTACGTCAAGGACGACAGCAAGACGATCGAGGACCTGCTCGCAGAGTCGATCGCCACGATCGGCGAGAACATCCAGGTCGGGGCCTTCCACCGCATCGCGATCGGGGAGTGAGCCCGTGCGTCGGGTACTGCTGAAGCTCTCGGGCGAGTTCCTCGCCGGTGGATCCGGCTTCGGCGTCTCGCCCGACGCCACCCGTTCGCTCGCACGCGAGATCGCCGCGGCCCACGGCCGCGGCGTTCAGCTGGCGGTCGTCGTCGGCGCCGGCAACTTCTGGCGCGGCGCCCAGCAGGGGACCGGGATGGACCCGGCCACGGCCGACTACGTCGGCATGCTCGCCACCGTGATGAACGCCGTCGTGTTCCAGGATGCGCTCGAGCAGCAGGGCACCGACACCCGCGTGATGTCGGCGATCAGCTCGAAGGAGGTCGCCGAGCCGTACATCCGGCGGCGGGCGCTGCGCCACCTCGAGAAGGAGCGGATCGTGATCTTCGGGGGCGGAACCGGCAACCCGTTCTTCACGACCGACACCGCGGCCGCCCTGCGCGCGCTCGAGATCGACGCCGACGCCGTGCTGATGGCCAAGAACGCCGTGGACGGCGTGTACGACGACGATCCCAACCGGAATCCGAACGCCCGCCGCTACGCGACGCTGTCGTACCTCGACGTCCTGAACAAGGGCCTCGAGGTGATGGACGCGACGGCGATCAGCCTCTGCATGGGCCGCGAGATGCCGGTGCACGTGTTCGACGTGTTCCAGTCCGGCGCGCTCGAGCGTCTGCTGGCCGGCGAGGCGGTGGGGACGCGCATCGCGGCCGACGTCGAGACCGCCTTCGCCTGAGCGCCGTCCCCGCGGTAGAATCGGCGCCGTAGCGAAGGCAGCGGCGGACGCCCGCCGAGGGAGGCCCCATGAAGACCGTGCTGAAAGAAGCGCGCGAGCGGATGCAGAAGAGCTACGAGGCGTTCGAGTCGAGCGTCGCCACCGTCCGCACCGGGCGCGCCAACCCGCAGATCCTGAACCGCATCCAGGTCGAGTACTACGGTACGCGGATGCCGCTGAATCAGGTGGCGAACATCAGCAGCCCGGACCCGCGGACGTTGATGATCACGCCGTTCGACAAGAGCGTGATCAACGAGATCGAGCGGGCCATCCGCGAGTCCGATCTCGGCTTCAACCCGAACAACCAGGGCGACGCCGTGTTCATCACCGTCCCCGCGCTGAACGACGAGCGGCGCCGCGAGCTGGTCAAGGCGGTCAAGCACATGGCCGAGGAGGCCAAGGTCGCGATCCGCAACATCCGTCGCGACGCGAACCACGAGCT
>CAZLQH010000034.1:0-1554 GCA_964561595.1 uncultured bacterium
GCGGCACGGGCCGACGCGCACGTCGTGATCCCGATGCTGGGCATGGTGCAGTCCCTGAACGTCTCCGTCGCCACGGCCGTGATCCTGTTCGAGGCCCAGCGACAGCGGCGCGAGGCGGGACGCTACCGGAAGCCCGCGTTGCCCGCGCGGGTGCGCAACGACGCGGCGTTCCGGTGGCTCTATCCGGCCCGCGCCGAGCAGCTCGACGCGGCCTCCGCGCCGTTCCCGTGGCTGGACGCGAACGGAGATCCGTGGCCGGCCGATGCCCAGGCGCCGCCCCCCTGGGCCCGCTCGGACGAAGGCTGGATCACCGACGCTTCGGGCGACACGGCGCACACTGACGCATGACCCCACACCGTGACCCGACGAAAGGCCGCCCCAGCCGCACGCGCCGGCGACTCGGCGCGCTCGTCGCCTCCCTCGCCCTGAGCCTGCCCATGGTGGCCGCCTGCCAATCGGCGCCGACCGCCGGGTTCGAGAACGTCGGGTTCGAGACCGTCGCGTCCGGCTTCGAGCGGCCGCTGGGCGTCGTACCGAACGGCGACCTCCTGTACGTGCTGGAGCAGACCGGCGCGATCCGGATCGTCGACGGCGGCGAGGTGCTGCCCGAGCCGTTCCTCGACCTGTCCGACCGGGTCTCGACCGGCGGCGAGCGAGGTTTGCTGGGCCTCGCGCTGGGCCCCTTGCCCGTGGGTCCGGACGGCCCCGAGGAGGCGTTCGTCCACTACACCGACACGGCGGGCGACACGGTGCTGGCGCGGATGCCGATCCGCGACGGTCGCGCAGCGCTGGACGCCGCGACCGTCATGCTTCGCCAGGAGCAGCCGTACGGGAACCACAACGGAGGCCAGCTGGCGTTCGGGCCCGACGGCATGCTCTACCTCGGCCTGGGCGACGGCGGGTCGGGTGGCGACCCGCTGCGCGCCGGCCAGGACCCGGACACGCTCCTGGGCAAGCTGCTGCGCCTGGACGTGAGCGGCGCTCCGTACGCGATTCCGGAGGACAATCCGTTCGCCGACGGCGGTGGACGCCCCGAGATCTGGGCGCTGGGCCTGCGCAATCCGTGGCGATTCTCGTTCGACACGGCCAGCGGCGACCTGTGGATCGCGGACGTCGGACAGAACACGACCGAAGAGGTGAATCTCCTTCCCGCAGGCGCCGAGGGAGGCGCGAACTTCGGCTGGAGCGTGCTCGAAGGCGACCGGTGCTTCCGGGCCGACGACTGCGACCGGTCCGGCACGGTCCCGCCGATCGCGGTGTACGACCACGACGACGGGCTGGGCCGATCGGTGACCGGCGGTCACGTCTACCGGGGAGCGGCGCTCCCCTCGCTGGACGGCGCCTACGTGTTCGGCGACTTCGTCGGCGGCACCGTCATGCTCGTTCGGCCGCCTGGCGACGACGAGCGGCCGGTGGCGCCCACGCTGCTCGCCCGGCCGGGCTTTCCGGTCGCCAGCTTCGGGCTCGACGCCGATCGTGAGCTCCTGATCGTCGACTACGGCGGTCGACTGCTGCGCTTGGTCGCGGAGTGACGGTCGCGCAGCGAAGGGTGCG